>MPNP01000115.1 GCA_002239085.1 Rhodobacteraceae bacterium bin131
AACCAAGGCTTGGGTGGATTATCGGAATGAGACAGCCAAGCCGATTAATTGGCAGTTCAAAACCGAGGATGCACGCATCAAGTTGAAATCGCTTTATCCATCAATTCAATGAAGTTATGATACTAGTATCTCGCCTTTACCCATCAATTCAATGAAGGCGTGATACTAGTTGCGCACGCGGATGAAAGCGTTTCGAGCGATGTTCATTTACCGGAGTGCTCGTCTGGTGTGCATACCAACCAGTATATTTTGAAATGTGCGGTCACCGATAGTGGGCATTTTGAGAGAGGTTGGAACACATTGTTCCGACTCCGGATCTAAATGTGTTTGGGTTGCTTCACCGCCCCTGACCACACCTTCATTTAAGGCGTCATGGCAAGGTTCCTGTTCGGTTAGGAGGGTGAAGGTGTGTGTGACAGTATTGCCACGGGGAGCATTTTAGGCAATGAGCACCACAAAGAGCACATTTAAGTCGTACATAAGGTCAAACATTACGTTTTATGATGACGAAAAGCGAATCAGGCGTTACAAATTGCTAGAACTGAGAAATCACCCAATGACTTTAATTTAGTTCGCTGGTCAGGGAATTTATTTCCAACATTTATTTTGAGACTCAATGAGGAATTTTCCGCTCCCTGCCGAATTAAAATATATTCAAAATATTAGAAATTTATTTGTACATGGGCTGATGATATACATCAATGATACTTTTGCCGATGTAATCTTTTTTCAAAGGTTGCCTAGAAGCTGTTAGAAAGGAATTGCATTGGTCGGATCCCGCATTTTCGTTTAGTTGACATAAATGATTAATACAATGCCATTTATGGATTTATTAATATAGTTTTGATTCTGCCAATCAAATTGCCACAACAAATCAACGTTAAGATTGAATATTGCTTTTGGCACAGAGTAACAGGTAAGTTTCTGCCTAAGTTTGGAGTCTTGGAACCAGATGGTAATTTATTCGTAATGAGGAATGTTTTCCCCGAGGGTTACGTCAATTGAGCATGTTACACCCTCAAATAAATGAAGTTCTTATTGAGACTCTAGAGGACTTAACATGTCATCAGTTTGATGAGGTTATTGATGTTCGCTCGCCCACTGAGTTTCAACAGGACCGTTTACCCAGTGCAATCAACTTGCCAGTTTTAAATGATCAGGAAAGGCACCTTATTGGGACTCAATATAAAAATGAAGGGTCTTATCATGCTCGCAAAAAAGGGTCAACTATTATTTCACAAAACATCAGCCAACTCATTGAACAACACTTTCAATTGAAAGAGTTGGGCTATAAACCCCTTATTTACTGTTGGAGGGGCGGTCAGAGATCGGGTTCTCTGGCCGAAGTATGTCGACAGATAGGTTGGCAAACCAGCGTTCTAAAGGGTGGCTATAAGAGCTATCGGAAATTGGTTTACGACTACCTTTACACATCCCCATTACCCTTCAAAATTATTCTACTCAGTGGTCATTCAGGCACAGCAAAAACAGAAACCCTAAAGTTGCTCTCAGGAATGGGTACGCAGGTATTGAATCTTGAAGAACTTGCTAACCATAAGGGGTCAATTTTTGGCGGTATCGGCATGAACCAACCTTCGCAAAAAATGTTTGAAAGTCAATTAGCTGGACAATTGGTTAAATTTGACACAACCAAACCAGTCCTCATTGAGGCCGAATCACAAAAAATTGGTAGACTCTTTATTCCTCCTAGTCTTTGGCAGACGATGAAGAAATCAAAAAGAATTATGATGAGTGCCACAATAGAGGATCGATCGGCGTACACTGTCACAACCTACCAAGAAATAATCCAATCCACTGACGGTTTGGTTGATTTAGTTGAGAGGCTCTCCCCCTATCACTCAAGAAAATGTCTTGACAACTGGATTCAATTGGCAAAAGCAGGCGAATACCAAGAACTTGCGACACAACTCATGATTAATCACTATGACCCAAGATATGGCGGTGACAGTTATATTGATCATATCAAGATGCCTGATTTAGCACCGAATACAATCAAAGTTGCAGCTCAAAAGTTAGCCAAGATAATTGCTCAAAATTAATTCAATTTCAAAATACATCCACAAACGGATCTCCGTCATACACCGTTCCGATGACATGTGCAGTTATACCCGACGATTTAAGTTGATCAATTATTTTATTTTGCGATTCATTGGGAATCGTGGCACATAATCCTCCAGATGTTTGCGGGTCAAACAGCAGTTTACAACGCGGGTCATCTAATTCTGAGAAATACCGACTTACCTTTGAATTGGATTCCCACAATGTTGATTGGATTCCTTCATTTGATAATTGAAGAGCTCCATCCAACAATGGTATATCAACGAGATGGAGTGAAGCACATTTTTTTGAGCCCTTGAGAAGGTTAAATAAATGCCCGGCGAGTCCAAAACCAGTAATGTCGGTCATCGTAGTTGCGACTGGTGCAAGTAATTGGGCAGCCTTTTGTGAACTTTGTGCCATAACCTCTAGGCACTTATAGAGATGGTCACCGGAAACTTTCCCTTGCATATTCCCGGCGAGTATCACACCCGTACCGATTGGTTTAGTCAGAATAATTTTATCTCCCGATTGAGCTCCTGAATGAGATAAAAAATTGTTCTTGGGATCACTGACAACTGTGAAACCAATAGATAATTCGGGTCCTTGAGCAGTATGACCACCCACAATGGCAACGCCAGCGTTGCTGAAGGTATTATGAGCTACCTGCATAATCTCTCGGAGTGTCTCGGCCTGAAGCCGGTCAGCCATAAATGGAATAGTGATAGACGCAAGAGCATATTTTGGTTGAGCGCCCTTAGCCCATACATCGCTCATAGAATGCAAGGCACAAATTTTAGCAAAGAGAGCATGGTCTAAAGTAAAGGGTCGTAAATGATCGGTACTAACGACAATATTACGATCGTTCAGTTGAATTTCTGCGGCATCTCCCTGCCATTCAAATTTGGAGTTGCTCAATGCTTCATCAAGAGCTTGATTTAGTGAAGACGAACCAACCTTGGCACCGCATCCGGTACATAGTTTATGCGATGTATTAATGAGTGATTGGCTATTGAGGGGAATGTCATCAGGGATGATGTGTTTGGGTGGGGTTAAATCCAAGTCAAACTTATTCATAAATTTCTTATCAATAGCGTTTTTCCATCGCCAAACATTCGCTCCTTCAAAAGCGATTGAAAACTTTATGCTCACCGCATTCTTATGACCGGTTGAAATAATCTTAAGAAAATCTGATTGGGGAATGAAAGGTTTGAGTGGTTTTCCGGTGAGAGAAGCTTTCAAATTACTATAGAGCACTGGTGCCTGACGAACAGCAAATACTCCTGCACGGGGGAGGTTAAATTCGGGGTTGAAAGCGCAGTCACCAACTGCAAAAATAGAATTGTCAGGATACGTGGAGCGTAAATATTTATCCACAATAATAAAACCATCACGGTTGGGCATTTTGGTTTGGTGAATCCAACTGAATGCTCTTGCACCAGCCGTGCCGACTACAAAGTTAGCCGGGATCAACTTGCCAGATTTTAGTATTACACCCGTAGAGGTAATTTTTTGAACTTGTGAGTTACAAAGCCGTTTGATTTGGTAATGATTCAACTGCTGGGTTAATTTATTTCGGGCCGATACATTGATCTCGCCCAATATGCTTTCTTGACTTTCAATTAAAGTGACATTTGCCTTCTCTGAGGACATTTTACTGAGTTGATATTTCATGGCCATTGCCAGTTCCACTCCACCGACACCCGCTCCAATGACAACGATATTCGGTTGGAATCTTTCAATAGAAATTTTCTGCACGAACCTGTCCCATTGACGAGCAAAAACGCCCAGCGGTTTTGCGGGAGTACCGAATTCATTAAAGCCTTCTAATTCCTCTATTGCCAGCGAAATGCCGACGTTAATAGATAATAGGTCATAATAGATATCAGGCCCGTTCGTTCGGTGAATACGATGTCTATTGAGGTCAATGTTTTTGACTTGGTCTAAGACATATCGAGCATTGGCATGCTGGGCAATCCGCACAAGATCAATGTTTATTTCATCAAATGTATAATGGCCTGAGACATAACCAGGCAACATTCCGGTATAAGGGGCGTTAGGATCTGGATTGATGAGAGTTAATCGTACTCCAGGAAGTGGATTCATTGCCCATTTCAATAATACCAATGCATGACAATGCCCACCACCAATCAGGACAAGATCCTTGGAGTATGGAATGCTACTAGACCGCATAACTATGAATCAATATGTTTTGGTAAGAATTTGGATTGAAATTGATTTTCTTGTCATTTATAGAATTAGTATTCCTTTTATTTGTATCATTTCGTCTAAGTTGCAGTAACCGAATTGTCACTTGCCTCTCTACAGAATTTTAATTGAATGACCTCAGAAGCATAATTGGGTTTGTATTTTTTATAAGGAGGGATTGCGAGTTTATCCAAGCTTACTCGCTAAGAGAACGTCCAAATTCGGATGAGTTCTCGGTATCTTTGGGAAAGAAATTCAAAGTGAGAATTTGGTTATTGAATTTTAATTGGATAAAAAAGGGCACTCGCAATGGAGTTTTCGTGAAATGCAATGGTGAGCCCGACAGGATTCGAACCTGTGACCCACTGATTAAAAGTCAGTTGCTCTACCAACTGAGCTACGGGCCCACAAAATAACGTACCTAAACAAATCTTAACTTTTCTGACTTGCACTACCATTTAGATGAGATTAGGCAATTTTTAAGACTTTACATACATAATGTCAAAAAATTATTCGTTACTGGAATTTAAAAAGATGCACTGTCTAGGTAATGATTTTGTTATCATTGATGGACGTGAAGGTACACCCATATCAATTAAAAAGATTGCGAATAAAATCGCCGACCGCAGATTTGGTATCGGTTGTGACCAAGTTGTTGAAATTCTGACGAGTGATCAAGCTTATGCCAAATTGAATTTTTATAATTCTGATGGGACTCCTTCGGCCACTTGCGGGAATGCAACACGGTGTGTGGCTCGCTATTTTATGGACATTCTCTCACAATCAAGTCTAATACTTGAAACGGGTGCAGGGCTTTTAGCCTGTGAAAAAGTGGGAGATTTAACCCGAGTGAATATGGGTCATCCGATAACCAAATGGGATGAAATCCCACTCTCAGAGGATTTAGACATCCTCAATCTACCTATTGAAGGAAACCCTTCTGCAATTGGGTTTGGCAATCCTCATTGTGTATTTTTAGTTGATGATATTGGAAGTGTAGATCTGGAGATTATTGGTCCCAAAATTGAGAATTCTCATTATTTTCCCCAGCGAACAAATGTCGAATTTGTTGAAGTTCTCGCACCCAATAAAATTGCGATGATAATATGGGAAAGAGGAGTAGGGCGTACCCAAGCATCAGGGTCGGGAGCAAGTGCCGCAGCAGCAGTTACGATATTAAAAGATTGTGTCGATAAGAAAATTACTATATGCCTTGAAGGAGGTGAGCTGGGCGCCGAATGGACCAAAGACGGCATCTGGATGACAGGAAAAACAAGTCATGTTTTTGATGGCGTTCTCACGGGAATGTTTGGGGAACTTATAGATGACCAATAATAATATCAGTCACAAAACATTAGGCTGCAGGTTAAATTTCTATGAATCTTCAGCGATGAAAGAGTTGGCAGTAGATGCCGGTCTGAGTGATGCAGTCATCGTGAACACCTGTGCTGTGACGCAAGAAGCAGTACGCAAATCGTGCCAAATGGTCAGACAGGTCAAGCGAAGCAATCCAAACAAAAAAGTTATTGTTACGGGGTGTGCAGTCCAGATTGACCCCGAACAGTTTAGTAAGATTGAAGGTGTTGACTGGATTATAGGAAACAGTCAAAAACTCAGACCAAATTCATGGCAAAAAATTGCAAACGACGCACCTTTTAACCAGAGTGAGCATGGCAGTATTTTAGTTGAAGATATAATGGAGGTTAAAGAAATCAATCCACACCTGACGAAAGGCTTTAACAATCGTGCTGTCGCGTATGTTCAAGTACAAAATGGGTGTGATCATCGGTGCACTTTTTGTATTATTCCTTTTGGGAGAGGAAATTCCCGTTCAATCCCTGCTGGAGTAGTCGTTTCTCAAATCAGAGAGCTTGTTGCCAGTGGATTCAAGGAAGTTGTACTAACGGGAGTTGATATTACTAGTTGGGGCGGAGATCTTCCAGGTACACCAAAATTAGGATATCTTGTGACAGCTATTTTAAACAACCTTCCAGAACTCCAAAGGCTGAGGTTATCTTCAATTGACCCCGCCGAAATTGATGATTTATTGTTTCAAGCCTTTTCTGATAACGGTCGACTGATGCCGCATATACATCTCTCGGTTCAATCCGGCAACAATATGATTCTTAAGCGCATGAAACGCAGACATTGCCGTGAGGATGTTATCACAGTTTGCCAAAAATTACGAAATATGCGACCCGAAATTGTGTTTGGTGCCGATATCATTGCGGGCTTTCCAACGGAATCCGAAGCGATGTTTCAAGACTCTCTCGCGCTCATTGATGATTGCGACCTAACATGGCTTCATGTTTTTCCGTTTAGTCCCAGACAAGGAACCCCGGCGGCACGAATGCCACAAAATAATCGAAAAGCCATTCGTGACCGAGCTGCTCAATTGCGGGAAGCAGGAGAGGTTAAGAAAAAGGAATTTTATAAAACCCAAATTAACAAAAATGAGACCGTATTGATTGAGTCAGCAACGACGGGAAGAACAAGACAGTATGCAGTTGTAGAACTCAATAAGGACGTATCTCCTGGTCAACTTTTGAATGTTGTTATTACTGGTTACAATCAAACTAGACTTGAAGGGGTCACCGTTAATTGATACGGGTTTTGGCCTCGCTTCAATAGAGAACTTTATGAGAGAGGCCAAAAAGGGGGGGACAATTTTATTTGAGTATCTTTTTTTCCATGAACCGACAGAATTATCATTATGATTTCCAGTTATCTGCTTGCCTGAACAGATGTTATCTAGTCAGTGCTTCTTGAATTGGATTTGGCAAAACATGAAGTGGAAATCCGTTCCACTCACGACCATCAAGAATACGACCATTTATTTTTGGCCTTAATCCACCCCATTGCTTAAAAAAGAATTCCACTTGATGCTGCTGACACGCATCTTTGATTTCAATAACCCATTGCTTTTCCATTGTTCTGGCTTGAGGACCACTTTCACCCCCAACAATTGCCCAGACAAGGCCGCTTAGGTTCACATTAGGTATCAGGCCAAGCAATGGTTCAAAGGAAACAAAACGCGCGTTTGAATTAATAGAAACAAGGTGTGATATCCGGCGAATCTTGGATGAATCTTCTACTGATACACCAATCCAGATATGATCTGGAACGGGCTTTCCTTTGTACCGAACACCAAGATAATGACGCATAAGTGAACTTCGCTTTGTAAGCAATTGAAAAACATGCCAATTTGCTTCTTCCATTACATCAAATACTTGGTCAATGAACTTCCGCTCAACCTTTTTATGAAACAGGTCACTCATTGAGTTTACAAATATCATTCGTGGCTTACGCCATTTTAGAGGATAATTCAGTCTGTTCGGCCAAAGTCTTAAATCAAATCCTTGTTCATAAGGATGACCTTCTACCCCACGCCAGCGCTCAGCGAATCTTTGTGCATAGCAGTGGTCACAGCCGGCTCCAATCTTGGTACAACCGGTGACAGGATTCCACGTCGCATCCGTCCATTCAATTTCAGATAGTTGGGCCACTGCTCTAGGTAATTAGGAAAAATTTTATTTAATATGAAGATAACAATTTAAATCTACAAAAAAAGAAAATTATGTAAAAAAGATTGTGATTATATCAAAGCATCTTGAGAAAGCGCGGCTCAACCATGCCGCAAAAATTAATTTATATCCACCACTTGAGCAGAATCAGCGTTCCTGGCAAGAATGAGTATTCAGACCAAACGCGAAGAATATTTCCTTCACAAAGAGAATGAAGTATTCAATTACGCCGAGGACTGATTGGCACAAGTAATTCCATGTTTCGGAGAATAGCCGAAACCGGTCTTGGCTTGGCAATCACTATCGTTTTGCGCCAAAGCCTCCAGATAGGTCAGGATGTTCCACAACACCGACGGCACCTTCATGATTTGT
>MPNP01000116.1 GCA_002239085.1 Rhodobacteraceae bacterium bin131
GAGTTTTTTAAAATCGGTCTTGACAATTGCAATCGTATGCAAATTTACAAGGAAAATTACAAAAATTAAGATTAGGGAGATTATCAAATGAATATTAAACAGATTTCAGCCTATGTCATGGGATTGCTACTAATGGGAAGTGTTGTTTCACAAGCTGACACAATGGTCACTCCCCCAGATGGATTTGGCAAAAGACCCTTGACAATGATTGTTCCTTTTGGTTCAGGTGGTGGTTCTGACCAGCTTGCCAGGGCCATGGCCAAGGCAATGGGTGAAGTTGCCGGCCTAGATTTTCAGGTCGTTAATAAACCCGGTGGCGGTGGAACATCCGCCATACCGGACTTCATGCTGGCACCAGCAGATGGATATACCGTATTGGAACATATTGACAATGCCATTTCTGCCTATGCAGCCGGGGATATTTCGGAAAACCCCGCCGTTGATTGGATTCCCTTGTGCATGACCCAAATCACCTTTAGCCAAATTTACATCAGGGGTGACGAGGACAGGTTTACTGACTGGGCAAGTTTTGAAGCTTTTGCCAAAGCCAATCCAGGTGCAGTATCCATGGCCAATCTCGGGAAAATTGGCTCCATGGAGCTTGTTGTCATGGACCAACTTCAATCAGCCTTGGGTATTGAGGTAAATCAGATTGCCTACGACAAACCAGCAGAACGATATGGGGCTCTCATTGGTGGTCATGTTGATGTTCTTTTTGAACAACCAGGCGATGTCAGGAGTTTCCTTGATTCAGGCGAAATGATACCCATCCTGACCATATTCGGGGAACGCCCATCCGCCTTTGCTGACGTACCTACCCATATCGAAGTTGGGGCCGATTTTGATGCCTTGACCAGATTCCGTGGGTTTTATGTCAAGAATGGTGTGCCCGAAAATATCGTAGCATTTCTTTCAGAATCCTGCGCAGCTGGATTCAATACTGACGACTATCAGGAATTCAACCGGAGCAAGTATATGCATCTTATTGACAGTTTCAGAGATACCGAAGGTTCAATAACCCTCATCAATGATGCAGTCAAGACCTATCAGGACATGTACAAGGTTTTGGGAATTGGTAACTAAAGCACCATAATATTAAGGAGGGTGAATTTCACCCTCCTTTATTTTTAGTTTATTGAACCCCATGATTGATCAAAATTCCAAATTGGCATCCATAAGAGGGAATGATTACTTCAAGCCCCTGACTGAATGGTTGATGTGGATGGTATTGGTCCTTGTTGCCCTCTCCCAAGTTGATAATTTCAGTCAGGAGATAGCAGCGTATAGATTTGATGCCGATGGTTGGCCAATTACCATTACCCTGGCTCTGGGCGCAGGAGCCACACTACAATTCATATTCCAGATTTTGAGAATAAAATCAGGAGGAGCTGCCCCAAATGTCCAACCAAGTGCAGAAAAGAAGACAGAAGCAAAAACCAGCCAAGCAACCAAATTAACCAATATTGCCATTTTTCTGCTGCCCTTTGTGTATCTTTTACTTGTCCCGAGAATGGGCGTCTATTTTTTAACCCCATTCTTCATCGTTAGTTTGATGCTGTTACTTAAAGTGAGGTCAATCAAGGCCTTGTTGGGGATTACTGCAATTTCCTACCTGCTGCTTTTGGTGGTATTTACACGTTTATTTTATGTGGCTCTTCCCGTCGGCAGGTGGGATTTCTTTTATGACTTTAACAACTGGATAATTGTTGTTGCCAGGATAGGAATGTAAACGCTATGGAGCAATTTCTAACTGGAACAATAATGCTTTTCGGGGATTGGGAAGCACTGATCATTTTTGTTCTTGGCTTATTGGGAGGAATGTTTTTCGGTGCTATTCCTGGGGTAAATATGCTTACTCTCGGAGCCGTAATCCTACCCTTCACAATCACAATGGAACCCACCCATGCAGTTATGCTGTATTCGGTTATTTATTGCTCGGGGGTTTTTGGTGGAGCCATAACGGCAATTCTATTTAATATTCCTGGTGCACCAGAAAATGCACCCACCTGTTTTGACGGTTATCCCATGACTGTCAAGGGGATGGCTGGCAAAGCCATCGGAGCCGCAGTCTGTTGCTCGGCCATTGGGGGAGTGTGTTCGGCCCTCCTGATGATGTCAGCCACAGGTTCAATAGCAAACTGGGCAATTCGGGCTTTCGGTTCACAAGAGATTTTTGCCTTGATCTTTTTTGGGTTGGCGGTTTCAGCCTCAATTGGATCGGCCAATCTCTGGAAAGGTTGGCTCTCGGTTTTCGCCGGGTTACTCCTCGCGACAATCGGAACTGATCCGGTTGGAGGCATACCTCGCTTCAGCGAATGGTCAATATTGAATTGGGAGTACAAATCCTATTACCTTTCAGCAGGTTTGCACTTTATTCCGATGATTCTCGGCTTCTTCGCTGTGTCAGAGGTTTTGGTTCAGGCAACGGCAATTTCCTCAGGTACGAGGCAACGGATGAAGGCTGCCATGGAGTTTCCCACAATTTTGGAATTCTGGAAAGTTCGTTTCACCATGATAAGGTCAATATTCATTGGTTTTTTCGCTGGAATTTTACCAGGTATAGGGGCAACACTTGCAGCTTTCTTGGGATATAGCCAGGCCCAGAAATGGTCTGCACGGGGAAAACATTTTGGCCAAGGTGAAATGGAAGGTGTAGTTGCCTCTGAAACGGCCAATAATGCCGCCACCGGTGCAGCGATGATCCCACTGCTTGCATTGGGCTTGCCAGGTGGGGCATTGACCGCCATGATCTTGGGAATATTCCAGATCCATGGCATGGAGCCAGGGCCATTGATTTTCATTAACTCTAATGACCTGGTCTGGATAACATTTGCTGCCATGTTCTGGGCCAACTTATTGATAGTGTTACTGGGTTGGATTCAAACCAAGACAGTCGTACATGTCCTCAGAATTCCTTTTCGTTATCTGGCTCCAATCATTCTGTTGTTGGCAACCGTTGGAGCTTACGCACTCAGGAACCTGATGATCGATGTTTGGATAATGTTTTTTGCTGGAATCCTGGGTTATTTCATGCGCTCGACCGGTTATTCTCCAGCCGGAATTATTCTTGGACTGATTCTAGGGAGTTTGGGTGAATCAGCCTTTTCCAAATCAATGCAGCTCATGAACTACGATTTCCTAGGTTTCTTTAGCAGGCCTATATCAGGTATTTTACTTGCCTTGGGAGGGCTGGCCATTATCTCTTCAATTTGGACGGAAATAAAAACATCAAGAAATCCCCAGTCCGAAATCAAGCCAGATGGTTAGGTCAAGGATCTTCGAAATTAAAGAATGAAATGGAAAATAAACTGGACCAACAGATAGATACCTTGATTGACAAAGCCCGTGTTGCAATGGACCTTTTCCGAGGTGAGGATCAGGACAATGTTGATATGGCTG
The DNA here is from genome assembly GCA_002239085.1 of Rhodobacteraceae bacterium bin131. Classification (GTDB taxonomy): domain Bacteria; phylum Pseudomonadota; class Alphaproteobacteria; order Rhodobacterales; family Rhodobacteraceae; genus MPNP01. Next base: position 3,400 of record MPNP01000116.1, read on the forward strand.
TCAGAGCTTTAGCCTGGGCCATCTACAAACCTGAAAATTCTCGACTTCTAGCCGAAATGGCTGTCAAGGACACTGGCTTGGGAAATGTTGAGTCAAAGGTCACCAAAAACACTCGCAAGACTTTTGGAACCCTCAGAGATCTCCTTCGGGCCAAAACGATTGGGGAAATTGAGAACAAGCCGGAACTTGGATTAATAAAATATGGTAAACCAGTCGGTGTCGTAGGAGCAATATGCCCATCGACAAATCCGTCGGCAACTCCGGCCAATAAAGCGATGATGGCTGTCAAGGGCGGCAATGCGGTCATAATCGCACCCTCACCAGCCGGTTATGTCACTACAGCCAAGACAGTTGAGTTCATGCGGGCTGAATTGGAAAATTCCGGTTTCCCACCGGATCTGGTTCAGGTTCTGCCTTCACCAGTAAACAAGGAAGCAACCCAAAAACTTATTGAAAAGGTTGATCTGGCAGTTGTAACCGGATCGCAAAACAATGTCTCACGTGCCATGAGGTCAGGTACTGTTTCCATTGGTGTTGGTCCTGGCAATGTACCCGTAATCATAGATCAATCAGCTGATTTGGATGATGCGGCCAAAAAAATAACACTATCAAAGATTTTCGATAATGCCACCTCATGCTCTTCCGAAAATGCCCTTGTCATTCTCAATAATGTTTATGAACAAGCAGTTCAGTCTTTGACTAAGGAAGGTGGGTGGTTGTGCACCCCTGAACAAAGAATGAAGGTACAAGAAAAGCTATGGGTGAATGGGGTATTGAATAGAAGCGTTATTGCCAAGGATGCCCATATTGCCGCAGATGTTTTTGGACTACCCCCAGAAGCACGCAATAGCAAGTTTTTCATGGTAGAGGAAAAGGTCATTGGAGGAAAAGGGAGTTTTGCCGACGAGAAACTTTCCCTAGTTCTAACCTTATATCGGGCCAAGGATATTGAGGATGCTTTAAGGATAACCAAGGAGATTCTGGAAGTTAAGGGCAAGGGGCATTCAGTGGGAATACATACAGCTGACATGGAAAATGCCAACAAGGTTGCCCAAACGACAGATGTCGTTCGAGTGCTGGTCAATCAGGCCCATACTTTTGGCAATGGGGGAGGTTTTGACAACAGTTTACCTTTTACCCTTTCAATGGGAGGAGGAACTTGGGCAGGAAACACAATTTCGGATAATCTGAACTATAAGCATTTCATCAACATAACCCATCTTGTAACCACAATTGAACCTGATAAACCTACCGAAGAGGAACTGTTTGGTCCCCTATGGCAGAAGGTTGGATACGAGTAACAAAATGGCCAATCTATGTGAATACAGCGGTAAAAAGTTATTGGTAAAGGCCGGTATAAAAGTACCCAAGGGCCAAGTTGCCACTTCGGTCAATGAGGTTGTCGCAGCATTCCAGGAAATTGGCTCCTGTGTTTTGAAAGCTCAGGTTCCCATCGGCAAAAGAGGAAAATCAGGTGGAATTCTGAAGGCAGAAAATCAGGAAGTGGCAAAAAGCATGGCAAGCAAAATGTTTGGCATGGTTATCGGCGGTCATGAAGTCACAAAAATCTTGCTTGAAGAAATCGCCGATATCGGCACTGAATGCTATGTAGCCATTCTCAATGATACGAGTACCAAAGGCCCAATGCTGGTGTTTTCAATCATGGGAGGGATGGATGTTGAAGAAATATCACAGCAAGATCCGACCCAGATGATTTTTAAGCCCATACCCATTGGCGATATCTTAACTAAAGATTTCGTTGAGGAAACCATCGGTCACTTACCCCTCGTTACAAACAAAATGGTTGAAACCATCCAGCAATTGTATCAAGTCTATCGTTTGAATGATGCCGAACTCGTCGAAATAAATCCCTTGGTTATAACCAGCGGGGCCGATATCATGGCCCTAGATTGTAAGTTTATCTTGGATGACTCATCGGTTTATCGCCAACAACATCTCAAGGGTGAAATAGCTCCGGAAATTCAATCACTCCTAGAAAAGAAGGCCACCAATAGTGGTTTGAAGTACATAGAGTTGGACGGTAATGTTGGCGTTATTGCCAATGGTGCCGGTCTGACCATGACAACAATGGATGCCATAACGTATTTCGGTGGCAAACCGGCAAATTTTCTTGAAATTGGTGGTGAGGCACACACCAAGAGTAAGGAAGCATTGGAGATTCTATTACAAAACCCCAACATAAAATCCATCCTCGTTAATTTTTGTGGTGCGTTCGCTCGAACGGATGTTATGACTGAAGGAATAGTCAAGGCATGGCAAGAATTGGAACCGGACATACCAGTATTTTTTTCCATTAATGGTACCGGATATTTGGAAGCAATTGCCATGGTCAGGGAAGGGTTAAACCTAGAACCATACGATTTGATGGATGATGCTGTTATCAAAGCTGTGGAATCGGCAGGATAGATTTCACATGATATTAAGAAAGCAACATCGTGTCTTGGTTTTTGGCATAACAGGGAAACAGGGTACTTTCTGGGGAGCAGAAATGCTCAAATATGGAACCAAGGTAGTTGGCGGTGTTAACCCCCGAAAGGCAGGACAAGTCCATTTGGGTGTTCCAGTTTACGCTTCAGCAAGCCAAGCTGCACAGGATATGGAATTTGATACGGCCCTGTTTTTTGTACCTCCTGCCGCTTGTAAACAAGCAACAATAGATGCCTGTGAGGCCGGTGCCAAGGTTGTTATTTGTCTAACCGAGCACATACCAGTCCAGGATGTAATGGAAATGGTAGCCATTGCTCGGCTGAACGGTACCCAGATAATAGGACCCAACACCGCAGGGATGGTAACTCCGGGCGAGGCGTTTGCTGGAATCATGCCAGGTTTCAACGAGAAGGTTTTCAAGGAAGGTTCCATCGGGGTTATTTCCAGATCAGGCAGTCTGGGAACCTTGGTTTGCCTAAACTTGGTTCAACGCGGTTTCGGCCAGTCGGCATTTTACGGTATTGGTGGCGACCCTATCATCGGTACAAATACTAGGGAAGCACTGAAACACCTGAATGAGGACCCAAAAACCAAGGCCATTGTGATTTGTGGTGAAATTGGTGGATCTGCCGAAGAAGAAGCAGCTGATTATGCTGTTACCATTAGCAAACCTGTTGTAGCATTTATCGCAGGTAAAAGCTCCCCGAAAGGAAAAAAGATGGGGCATGCCGGGGCCATTGTATCAGGCAATTCAGGCAGCTACAAGGCGAAAAGGGATTATTTGGAAAAAAAAGGAATTAAGGTAGCAGATATCCCCAGTCAAATTCCTGATCTACTTTTGGCACTAAATTGATTCAACCTTCAGTTATAAATTAGTAACAGAGTTTTGAATTTTTGGTATGAAAATAAACAACAAAATTACGACTAGCTCATGTATTCATAGGCTTGTACCGTAATGAATCTCAAAGTAGATGCATCAAGGGTAATTCAAGCCTGTTGATAAATTCCTCAATACAATTAACCAACTGATGTTGATCCATCGAACTTTGGGGCGATACTAGTAAAACTTCCAGACGTTGACCAAAATTACTGATGGAAAAGGTTGGTACCAAAGTGGGACCGCTCTTGATATTCACCAATTTCGTTAAAGTAAGGTCGGTGACAATTAAATCAGGGTTTATCCCCATCTCTGATGGGATTATTTCACGTAGCTTAACAAAATTAGGAACCATGTAGGTAATTGTTGAATTGGGTAGAGTATCCACTCGTACTGTGATTCCTTTCGAATCAAGTATCTGGTGATATGCACCGGCTGCAAACGCCGCCATTGCAACTGTAATAGGTAGTCCGGTTTCAACCTTGAGCAATTCCTCAAACTCCTTGAAAGCAGAGCCATTTATGTGGGCACGGGCATAAATTTCCCAACCCATGGTCTGGGCAGGGGACATTGCTTCCAAAGTTTTAAGATCCGAAACATGATAAGGTTAAGAATAACCGGATTGTACGAGTAAGCCGAAATCCAAGCCACGTTCCCTAGCTAGACGCCTGAATTTTGGTGATGCCAAGATTTTACCGGGTGTATTATTCTGAGCCTTTGTAGGTGTTTTCGGTGGGACTTCTTCATCGGTTTCCGTCACTACATCTAGGGGTGTGATTGAAGAATCTGACTCCATGGTTGTTTCGCTATGACTACCGGGTGATGTTTCATCAGTTCCTTCAGTAGTAGCTGAAATTATTGCTATGACTTCACCAACCGGTACTTCAGTTCCTTCTTCAGCATACAAGATGGTAAGGAATCCTGAGTGTTGTGCTTCAACTTCCATCAGGATATCGCCAACCACCACTTCTTCACCAACCTGTTTTTTCCATGCGAGTAGCAGCCCTGAATCCTGGGTCATCCCCAAGGCGGGCATGATGACTTCATGCCTCATGAACTAATTCTCCTCTACAGATAGAGCAAGCTTTTTGGGCAACAAGTTGTGGTGTTGGTACTGTCAAGTCTTCTAGGACAGGCGAGAAGGGGATTGGAACATCCATTGCACCAATTCGGATGACAGGTGCATCCAAATGATAAAATGCTTTTTCGGAAATTCGGGAAGCAATCTCGGCAGTGACGCCATAATTTTGATGACCCTCATCGACTATCACCGCTCGCGAGGTCTTCCTGACACTCGTGAGAATGGTTGTTTCGTCAATGGGAACAATAGTTCTGGGGTCCATCACTTCTGCTGAAAAACCATCGCTGGCTAACAGTTCTGCAGCCTCCAAA
>MPNP01000117.1 GCA_002239085.1 Rhodobacteraceae bacterium bin131
CCATAAGCCGTGTCATCCGCTCCCAATCCATGCGCATACACCATCCCATGAAACTCCGTGTCACCCTGATGCAATACACCCCCAACATCCAATAACAGACGCGTCGCCTTCGCCTGACTTGACAACACCACATCACCAACCATCACGGTACTCGCTTCACTCACCGCCGTCTCTATACCCGCCGAACCGCGCAACACAACACGACTAGTCTCATTCGTCTGAACCATCGTTCGCTCACCCCGGACACCAACACCTGCTATCACCTGACGCTCCTGACCACTCACACGTAAACCAGACGAATCCTCAAACGGGGTCACCGATACATTCGCATGCTTCAACCAACCCCGACCCGTCACACGGGTCTCGTCATCAACACGAAAGTGACGACCCCCTTCAAGACCAAGCGACCATGCCGTCCCCTTGGTCGAACTATTCGCCGTACCCGATGAGAGATTAAGCGTATACCGCGACCACTGTAATTGCGCCTGACCATACAGGTCATTATCGCCCATCACCTGAACACCACCATGCACACCAACACCACGCACCTTCACACGACTTGACCCCAAGGCTATGTTCACATTGGCTTCACCGGACACCTGCCGCAGACCCGCCCATCCCGAGACCTGTTCGCTTAACGGCCTCATGATATGACCGTGGAGAGCCTGCTGGTCATACGAATAGCTCATCCCAGTTGTGGTTTGGTCCGGGGTGTATTGACCCCGCCCTCCACAGACACCGATGTAATTCTGTTGTGTGGGAACATGACATGCGATGGTATCAATGCGGCGAAGGGCTCCAGGTAAGGCTTCGTAAGCACCGGCAATCGCTTGATAGCGACTCACCCAATCCTCTTCATCTGAGAAGTCAAGCATACTAAAATCTTCGTCAGGATTGAGAGAAAGTTCTTGCAGGGACCCAACCGGAACCCAAACATCAATGCGACCATTATTAAAAAAATTCGTGCCATTGACTGCGAGGATTGTTTGACCACCCTCATTCTCAATGCGACCTGATAAGCGCTCCCATGGTTTACCATCCGTTGATTCAAGATTAACATACAGTATTCTTTGCGGTTTTTCGCCGGTGTCCTCGTCAGTCCGGTTGTCGCCAACCGCATGAATGGCAAAACCCGATTGAGCTCCAAGAACTCCTTTAGAGCCAATCGTCACGCGGCCACCACCCGCCATGTACACACCCGCACCGTGAGCACCATCATCTTCCTCGCTCGCTTGACCACCCATCACTGTGCCATTAATGCGAACCGAAAGTGGTCGGTAACCATCATCATTCAATAACTGCCGGGCACCATCATCGTCAACACTCGCGGCCGGAACCCGCTCAATTTCACCATCATCGTTTAAATGACCGAATTGAATACCATAAGCACCCACACCCTTCGCCATGATATTGTCAACGACAACCGCACTCGGCCCGAGACCATCATTATACACAACAATACCATGTGCATTCGCCCCCTCAGTCGTTATGGTGTGACCATCTCGCGTGGTCAGACTAATCTTCCCTTCTCCTGTATGTTCATGGTCTACATAAAGCCCGTGAGAACCTTGACCTTTGGTTGTTATACTTCCCCCGGAAAGGTCAACAGCTATTTTTTCGCTAGCGGCGTCGTCGGTGTCCGCTTGCGTGGCTTGAGTTCCTTGATGATGGACAAAAATCCCGTGAGAACCTGCTTTCTCGGTGGTGATTGTCGCATTCCCCGAAACACTTAAACCGATGTTTCCTGTGCTTACTTCAGTGTCATGAAAGGTATAAATCCCGTGAGCGCTCTCTCCTGTGGTTGCGATGCTACCCCCAGTGACTGAAATATTGATATTACCTTTCATATCTTCTAATTCTGAAACCGGTGATTGGTATCCATCCGGTGATTGGTATCCATAAATCCCGTGAGCCTCCATACCTTCGGTCATGATATTCGCTTCTGAAACCGTTATACCGACATCACCTGTCCCAACAAGACGTGCATAAATCCCGTGAGCACTCTCTCCTGAAGTGGTGGCTTTACCCTCTGTGACTGAAATATTGACATCACCTGTGAACTGTTGATCCCCAAAAATCCCGTGAGAGCGTACTTTCTCGGTGGTGATGCTCGCTCCCGTAACCTTAATATCGAAATCAACTTTTACACCCTGAGAAGAATCTCTACTTCTCCAACCATGAACACCGACACTATCATTACCTCGGGTGACAATACTCCCTTTTGCAATCTCAATACTCCCTGTGTTTTCAAAAGATAGCGAAATTCCATCAGCACCTCCACCCGTGGTGGTGATGCTCAGATCCGTAACCGAAATATTGGCTATACCGGAGCCACTAGTCACAGAAATTCCGTGAGCACCACTAACTGAGGTGGTGATACTTCCCCCAGTGACTGAAATATCAATATTACCGGAGCCATTATGTTGGGCATAAACCCCAGAGTCATGTACACTATTACTAACGCACGGTCTACTTATGATTCTGCCATCTATAACGATGTCCCCGCAATTAACTCTATCACTAACAGAGGTAGAGATTTCTCTATCTAAAACAGTAATGGTTATATCTCCTGTTTCAGTAGCATCAAGTTCTCTGCAAACGATTTGGTCTGGAGAGCTTGTTGAAGAGGAAAATTCACTCAAATCTTGAGTATTCGTATCGGTAGCGGCGGGGCAGGTGAATACTTCTTCCTGAGCCGAAGCGGTTACTGGTAGAAACATACTCCATGAAACGAGCAAGAATAGAACTGCCCACAGGCCACAATAGCGGCTCGTAATTGATTGGGAACGGTGAGGATTATTGACCCTTAAACGATCAATTAAACTCTTTTCAATGGGGGGGGGTGAATGTCTTTATGGAGCTACAGCATCGTTGCTTTTCTGATGCTTTCGCCCTGAGTTGAAATAGTTTCATATTTACAATATCCTTCATAATACGTGATTATTATTTTCTGATACTAACAATATAATAAGAAGTATTGCAACTGAATTCAACTCATTCATACAATTTTTGTCTACAAATAGAGAGACGCAACTCACCAAAGGGCTTGATCCTCAATCCTTTACTTCATCAATTTGGAAACTTAGAAACCCTGAAATGAACACATCAGAAAAGGGTTACATAACTCATCCCAAGCGTCACTCCCATCAATGTCATTGCGTTTGTCACATAATCAACGATACACGTGTTTCCAATTGTGAATTAAGTATTCCCTACAGATCCTCCCCATGTCTTCCCTGAGAGACATCTTGATTGACGGAGTGCATTGGTTCGTTGTATCATGCCACACCACTGTTCAACAATCTGGTCCATGAAAAAGGCCAAGATAACCCGATATACAAAGGCCTGTGAACGATTGTGATGACCCTGTCCGAAATGGTGTTCGCACCGGTATTCACCCGCATCAGATTTGATGCTTGTTTCATGATACCTCCTTTGTCAATTGAGGTAACGGTTCAGGGCTATCACCCCCTATTTTGGTCGGAATAAACAAAGGAGTGTTTGTTATTTTTGTTTGCGGCAATGATTTAATTGTTTAGGTTACTTCCAACCAAGGCAAATAAGGTCGCGTTTCCTCCTGCTGCTGTCGTGTCCGTACAGACATGTCGTTCATTATACAAGTATTCTTCTAATTCAATAGTGGCCACCAAGGGGATAAATTTATCTTGTCTCTCGGTTAACGCTCTTCTGGCCTTGATTATATCTTCTCCATCACTCCATAGGGCAACGACTTCAAACCCCTTTAATGTTGTGAGGTGTTTGCGTTCTAAAAAACCTGCAATACTGTTCTTTCCTTTAGCGTCAGGGCATATTTTTACTGCCCGACATCCAGCGGCTAAGACAATCCTCTCTTGATTCTCACAATCCTCTACAGAAGGTCCCAAACACAATACGATACCCCGCGGGTAATAATTTAGTTGGTTTATTTCACCGGTGGTTCCTGGAAACGACTCTGCTTTCTTCTTTGGGACTTTATCTAATTCAACCTGATTGAGCAGCTCTTGAACATCAGTTGGTTGAACCATAGGTTCCTGAACATCACTCAAAGTATGAAGAGGTAGATTCTGTTTGGTGAAACTTTTTATAAAACTCGGACCACCGGCTTTTGGGCCGGTTCCGGACAACCCCTCACCGCCAAAGGGTTGGGAACCTACAACTGCACCGATCTGGTCTCTATTAACGTAAATATTGCCTATCTTGAGTTTTTCAGTGATCTCGTTGACCCTTTGGTCAATGCGTGAATGCAAACCAAAAGTCAAACCAAAGCCTTGATCGTTAATTTCCTTGATAATGCCTTCAAGTTGTGAAGCTTCAAATGAAGCCACGTGAAGAACTGGACCAAATATCTCTTCCTTCAAATCTTCAATGCCCTTAACTCTGATGACAGTTGGACCGATACAATATCCCTGAGTGGGAACTTTGTTTTGCTTAAGAATACAGCCATTTTCTTTTGCAATATTGATGTAATTTGTAATTTTTTTGTAAGCGTGTGCATCAATTAGCGGTCCAACATCCGTGCTTGAATTCCAAGGATCACCAATCCGCAACTGATCCATTGCCCCAAATAGCATGGTAAGGAAAAATTCTTCAATATCCTTTTGCAGGTATAGAATCCTTAAAGCAGAACATCTCTGCCCGGCCGACAGAAATGAGGAGGTGATAATATCTCTGACAACCTGCTCAGGTAAGGCAGTACTATCAACTATCATGGCATTTAAGCCTCCGGTTTCAGCGACAAACCGCGCCGCAGGATGGAGATGCATCGCCATATTTTTCTGAACTTGCTGAGCTGTTTCCGTCGAACCAGTAAATGCAACTCCCGATACTCTTGCATCAGAAACGATTTGTGCTCCGACGTCAGGCCCGTTTCCGAAGATAAGTCGTAAAGAATTCTTCGGGACTCCTGCTTGATGTAATAGATTGACAGCTAATTGGGCAATCAATGGTGTTTGTTCGGAGGGTTTCGCGATAACACCATTCCCCGCAGCCAGTGCACCAGCAATTTGACCAGTGAATATAGCGAGAGGAAAGTTCCAGGGAGAAATACAACTTATTATTCCAGACGGTTCACACGGGTCAATTGTTTTTGCCTGGTATGCGTAATATCTCAAAAAATCTATCGCCTCTCTGAGTTCTCCGACGGCATCATTGATTGTCTTTCCTGCTTCTCTGCAAAGGAGAGCCATGAGCTCTGGAGCGTTTCGTTCATAGAGATCAGATGCCTTTTCTAAAACAGTTGCTCGTTCAAAACCATTCGCGTTTAACCATTGGGTTGTGGTATTCAGAGCCTTCAACACATCCTCCGGCGAAGAGTTCTTGAAGTAACCAACAATGTCCCCAGAACGCGATGGATTCAATACAGTTTGAATCAAGGTTTCCTGATCTTTAGGCGTCTCCAATAACGATTTGTTCCATTGATAGGTTTGGTAAGGTTCTCGAGCTGTTTCAATTGCATCTAGAACTTTTGGATTTTGAATATCCCACCCTTTTGAATTTTTTCGGTCAGGTTGAAAAAGCTCTTGAGGAGGTTTAATCGCTTCAAAATTTCTTTCTCTATTTTTTTTCAATAAATCAAATGGGTCAGGGACTATATCTTTAGCGTGCAGGTCTGGGTCAGCGAGTTGATTCAGGAAGGAACTATTTGCTCCGTTTTCCAACATCCGCCGAGCGAGATAAGGCAGAAGTTCTTTGTGTTCACCCACAGGAGCATAAATTCGACATTTGGTATTGTTTCTTTTTTTGATAATTTCATGGAGCGACTCTCCCATACCATGCATTCGTTGAAATTCAAAACTTTGACCGTCACTGGCAAATTCTAAAATGCTTGAAACAGTATGTGCGTTATGTCCTGCGAATTGCGGGTAGATTCGATCTGTCATTGTGAGTAATTTTTTGGCACAACACAGATATGATATATCTGTACCAGCCTTGGTTGTATACACCGGAAAATCTTCAAGACCTTCCTTTTGAGCTTTTTTTATTTCGTAGTCCCAATAGGCTCCTTTTACTAAGCGAATGGCAATTTTACGATCGTGCTCGCGGGCTAATTGGTAAAGCCAATCCAAAACAAATGGTGCTGATTTCCCGTAGGCTTGGACGACCATCCCAAAACCGTCCCAACCCTTTAATTCCGGAATGGAAAGAACTTTTTTAAACACATCTAAAGACAATTCCAGACGGTCAGCCTCTTCAGCATCAATGCTTATTCCTATGTTGGCTTCCTTGGCCATTAGAGCAAGAGTTCTTACCTTCGCGACCAATTCCTCATAGACTCGGTCCCGTTGTGTCCATTCATATCTTGGATGGATAGCAGACAACTTGATGGATATACCATGATTATCCCTGTAATCTTGCGAATTGCTTTGGGGAACAAGGGAAGTTATGGACTGCTTGTAAGAATCAAAAAAGAATTCTGCATCCCGTTCGGTTAAAGCTGCTTCCCCTAACATGTCATAAGAATAGAGATACCCCTTTTTCTCAGTCGGTTTAGAAATTCTTAAAGCTTCACCCATGGTTTTACCTAGAACAAATCTTCTGGCCATTTCCTTAACTGCAAACTTGATTGCGAACCGAATGAAGGGAGTTTTAACCCTCTTGAGTAACTCTCTTGGCCAACCCATTATGCCTTCATTGGTTTTTCCCTGTACACAAAAACTTGCTACACGAAGTCCCACTGTGAAAAGACTAACGAGCCAAGTTTTTGATCTATTTTTTTGGGATTTCCAATCTACTGAGGTCAACTTATCTTTTATCAGGGTATCTATAGTTGAATTATCAGGAACCCTCATGAGAGCTTCAGCCAAACGTAAAACCGCAATTCCACCATCTGTTGCCAAACCGTATTGAGCTAAAATGGAATCAAGAAGGCCTACTCTTGAAGATGATTTGAGTTCGGACACTAGATTTTCAGCATTCTTGCAGATTTTTTCTCGTCCTTGAGCAGTAATCCCGGCTTCTGAGATCAAATGATCAAGTAATTGGTTCTCATTACTCACCTTGGCAGTAAGCTGTTCTGACCTAATTTCATCTAATTTTTGTTGCATAAGTTTGCTTTTACAAATTGACTGTTTCTATATCTCGCAATGTTATTTCACTTATTCGCCATTGTGATTAATCTGGAACAATCAAGTTAAAATCATTGACCGCCTCATAAATTATGAGCACAACTTAAATTGCAATTTTAGTATAGGTAAAAAATATTTTAAAGCATTTTTTTTTAGAGGTAACTACTCAGGTAGTCTAAATACCCCTTTTATTATTTTTTAAGATTCCTGTTGATAATTTAGTTTGACATTTTTATACGAGTACCAATCGTCAAATAAAAGTTGAGCAGCGATTATTTTCAGACCATATGAAACGCCTCTCCAAAGCCGCTTGACAGGCTGAATTCACCCCATCACAGAAACAGGTTGCTAACCTGACGGAAAAGTACGACCGGCGCTGAGTTGAGTATGCGGCTTAAAGGTTCACCTCACGGAGTATGAGCATCACCTCAACACGATGAGTCATAACCGTAGCAAGCCACCGTCCAGCGATGGTGTGCGCCAACCCAAGGTCCTGACCCCAATAGTCACCTTCCTCAACCGAGGAAACAACAATAATCTGAAATTGAGACAACCTGAGTAGTTACGTCAGAAGTTAAGAAACTAACTTTAGCTACTTATTAGAACAAAAGTTTCTGCAATCCAAGGCAACACCAATAAGAATACTATAGCGCCGCCAATCGTATATATCCACTTAAAGTTGCTCTTGATTTGGGTAACATCATTGGCCAATTCTGTAACTTTTGTATCCATTTTGTCAAAGCGTTCATCCACTTTGTCAAAGCGTACATCCATATCGTTGATTTTTGTTTGGATGGTAGCGAAATTGTTATTTGTTTCAATTTTAAATTCAGATAAATTGCTATTTGTTTCAATTTTAAATTCAGATAAATTTTTATTTGTTTCAATTTTAAATTCAGATAAATTGTTATTTGTTTCAATTTTAAATTCAGATAAATTGCTATTTGTCTCGGCTATTGACTTGCTGAGTTCACTTTCAAGTTTGACAATATCAGCTTTCGTTGCAATATCCCCTTCTAACCCGTCCTTAATGAC
>MPNP01000118.1 GCA_002239085.1 Rhodobacteraceae bacterium bin131
GTGTTGGTTGAATGCGACATTTTACTCATGCCCTTATAGCATAATCGATATGACCGAACCGGTGAATAATAATGTCAAATACTTGAATTGGTGTAAGGAAGCGTTCTCTTGGGGTATGAAGCAGATTGATAGTGGGTAAATGCGACATTGTACTCATGCCCTTATTACATAATCGATATGACCGACCCGGTGAATAATAATGTCAAATACTTGAATTGGCGTAAGGAAGCGTTCTCTTGGGGGTATGAAGTAGATTGATGGTGGATAAATGCGACATTGTACTCTTACCCTCATTGCATAATGGACATGACCGACCCAGAGAATAATAATGTCAAATACCTGAATTGGTGTAAGGAAGCTTTCTCTTGGGGGTATGAAGCAGATTGATGGTGGTTAAATGCGACATTTTACTCATGCCCTTATTGCATAATCGATATGACCGACCCGGTGAATACTAATGTCAAATACTTGAATTGGCGTAAGGAAGCGGTCTCTTGGGGGTATGACGTGCATTGGTGTTGGGTAAATGCGACATTTTACTCATGCCCATTATTGGATAATGGGCATGACCGAACTGGAGAATACTAATGTCAAATACCTGAATTAGTGTGAGGAAGCGGTCTCTTGGGGGTATGAAGCAGATTGATGGTGGTTGAATGCGACATTGTACTCTTACCCTCATTGCATAATGGACATGACCGACCCGGTGAATAATAATGTCAAATACCTGGATTGGTGTGAGGAAGCGGTCTCTTGGGGGTGTGAAGCAGATTGATGGTGGGTAAATGCGACATTTTACTCATGCCCTTATAGCATAATCGACATGACCGACCCGGTGAATACTAATGTCAAATACTTGAATTGGCGTAAGGAAGCGGTCTCTTGGGGGTATGACGTACATTGGTGTTGGTTGAATGCGGCATTTTACTATGTTGTTTTTTACATTATCTAGATCATTGTTTTTCACATTATTTCGTCAGAAGTGAGACAAATTTTTTCATGATGTCTTGATTTCTTTAACTTCTTCGTTGCCCTGATATTTCTTTTCCCAGCAGCTCCTTTCAACACCCTTAATTCAACTCCCACCGCAGGTCTTGAACACGCCCTCGTTCAAAGTGGTGTGCGTGAGACTGTGACAGTCTTCACGCACACCCATCAAACACGATTGGAGTGCTCTGAGCGTTTTCATAAATGATACGCCTCCACCGGAATGTGCGATTGTACTATGATTTGAGTATCAATAGACCATACACTATATTCTGTTAGGTCATACATTCACAGTCTCATATTTCAGTCTCGGGGAGAGGGTGGAAGAATGGGCCGACAAGATAACTGCTCGGCTCGTTGACTTAGTCCGAGTGGTCCAACGGGGCCTCCATCTATCGTCCAAAACAATAGCGAAGATAGAAAACCGCTTTGACCGCCTTGTGCAAGTGGGTATTCACTTCCATGCTCAACTTGACCCTTGCCCCAATAGGGTCGGAGCGACCATGACCCGGTCATAAATTAGTCCTACGCTTCAATCACCATAGTGGTGAAACTCTGCAGTGTCTCAACAATCCGCTTGACCCCAAAACCAATCATCGAGCCGAGAGAAATCAACGCACTTTGAAACTCAAGCAGAACATCACAGGGCTTTTTCGACCTGAAGCGGGAGCACGATACTTTGCGATTCGACGAAGTGTTTTAGAAAACACCTGCAAACGATGGTTGAACACACTTGATGTGATGGAAATCAATGCGGATGAACTGGTTGCTCGGCTGACTCCCAAGACTCCTGTTACTGACACTTAACAGACCAACGCTCACAATTATCCGTGTTAAGCCGATAAGGCTTTACTAATCTGACACTGATACTACCTGAGTAGTTACATTAAGAATAGAGATAATATTACTAAAATTTAGGTAATATGGTTGACTTTCCTTGTTACAAGAATTATAGGTCTTTGAAACTTCTACGGAAATAGAATACCATTGACCCTTAATCACCAATGGCTTGAAGTTTTTTGGGCTATTAGCTCCAATATACGAATTCACTTCTGGATTATATTTTCAGAGTGTGGTTTGATGTTCATTTGGTTTAAAGGAGAATTGGAAGATCTAGGATTCAGAATAGAAAATCATTACTTTTGAGTGATTTCCCGTTGAACCAATAATGATCAATAAACCAATATTATTCTTGGAAGGAGAATTATGACAATGTTAAGTTTTGAAAATGTTTTTGATAGTATTGAAAATGTTTGTAGTCGTACAGAATCTGCTGCTGAGGAAGCCCTTAAGTCGGCAGCCAAGGTAGTATCCCAAGCACGTGCCATGAAAAAAGCCGCCCAAACTGGCAATATTACAGCTATAAAACGAACTAAAGAGAAATTGAAGGATTCTTTGAAAGAACTTGAGGATAAGATTACAGCTGTACAAGATTGGCCATACTCGGATGAAGAGGAACAAGAACTATTTAAGCACCATTACTTGGATGAACTTAAGCTTGCCACTAAAGAAAAAGGAATTGAACTCTACAAAAGCGACGAGGCACTTTTCTGCCCCCCTTCAATCATCCGCATTCTACCATCAGAAGGAGCTGTACTGGTTAACAGAAAAAAAATATCCACTGTTAGGCCATCCTATCTTGCTGAAGTTCTCTTGAAAAGTCAGAATAAATCGAGTGGGTTTAACTCAAACAGATTTATTGAATCCTTGTATTCTGTTTACTCCGATATTGCTAAAT
Organism: Rhodobacteraceae bacterium bin131; assembly: GCA_002239085.1. GTDB lineage: Bacteria > Pseudomonadota > Alphaproteobacteria > Rhodobacterales > Rhodobacteraceae > MPNP01. The sequence continues at coordinate 2,726 of MPNP01000118.1, forward strand.
CTGAACTGAAGGAACTTACAGACGGTGCACGAGTGCTACCACTGGCAAGGATATACAAACTCATGACAGCACTGCCGGGTGCAAATCGCGATTATGATAAAAGTGACTTTGCTCGAGATTTGTACCTCCTAGATTCGGACGGACCTCGTCAGACTAGGCAAGGAAAAACTATTACATTGTCCGCCTCAACGGGCGCCCGTAGACGTTCAAGTGATTTATTCTCGTATATCGGACCAAATGGAAAAGCCGTCGAATATTATGGAATAAAATTTAACTAGAGGAAAAAATGACCAACCGTATTCCATTAGATAAGTGGCTGGGTCACATTGAGAAAGAATATTTGGATTCCTTCATCAAGGAAGGAGGGTCAGCCGTTAAATTTACTATTGTGGATGAAAAAAATCCATTGCCTCTGGTTAGTAAATTGCAAGACAGCTGTAACAGACATAATTTCTTTTTTGCTTCCATGGATGCAATTAACAGCCGTGTCTATATGCCACAGGATATATTTTTCAGTTTGGCGAGGCAGATAGATTGGCAGAAGTTGGCTCGAAGAGTAGTCCTAGACATGTTGCGCTCACGGGACTTTCGGATTCCTGATTTTGATATTATGGAATCCAAGAACATCATTGAAACTGTAGCCAAGGCCAATAACATAGAGGCAAATACTCTGTTCTACGAACTACGTCCGTTAATTGAAAAGAAAACCGTCAAGAATCCCTACTTGGTCAAGGCCTTTCGGGTGGCCATGACCCACTTCTGTATTGCTGAAAAGTATAGGAGCCAAGACAAACAACCGTTACTGGAGTGGCTCAGAGGTACCAACACTCGGATCACCAACGTAAAACCTTTTCAGATTCATACTCCTATCAATCGTACTACTGCGCGCTATTTCATTGAATCGGCAGTCCATTGGATTCGTCTGGCGGGGTATTCGGGTACAGTGATCCTTCTGGACAATAATCGGGTAACCTTGGCTAAGAACCCAAAGGACGGGTCACGCTTTTACACACGAGCCATGGTTATGGACCACTACGAGTTACTGCGAGAGTTCATTGATGATGTCAACCGTTTGTCTGGAACTCTATTGGTAACGCTAACGAATAATGAGTTTATAGACATAGATGCCCCCAAAGGATGGGCTATTTATCCAGCACTGCGAACCCGAGTGATGGATGATGTCAGGGATAAAATCATTGCCAATCCCGTAGCATCCCTTGTTAGGCTTTCGTAAAGGAGGAATGAATGAATGAAAGATTAAATGCACGTTTGGCAGTAGAAGCCCTTCGAAACGGAGTACCTAGCAAAGAAGCAGTTGCTAAACTCGGTTCCAACCAACCAAGGGTTGAAAAGAAATTCATTGAATTGCTGGAGAATGCAAATAATCCAAATTCGCAGGGTATGTTGGTATCAGGCGATTTCGGAACAGGAAAGTCTCACCTTTTAACCCATTTGGAACAATTGGCCTTATCACATCAGTTTGTATGCAGCAGAGTTTCAATTAGCAAGGAAACACCTCTATTTGATATGGGTAAGGTATTCACCTCCGCAATGGAGAACGGGCGAATACCTGATAGACAAGGGAGATTTATTGAGGAAATCGCTCATGAACTAAAACCTAATTCTGATGAATTTACGAAATTATTTCATTGGGCCGAAGAAGCCGCCAACAACGACCAGCTTAGTACAATTTTTCCTGCTAGTCTCAAAATATACGAACAATCACACGATTTGGAACTAAACAGTGAGATTGAAGAATTCTGGTCAGGCGAACGAATTCTAATTTCAAAAATAAAGAACGGTTTAAGATTGATTAACCAAGCGCAGTATTTCAAGGTACAGGCAGCCAGACCCGCAGACCTTCCACTGCAAAGGTTAAGGTTTGCCACAGAATTGATAAAAACCGTTGGTTACCAGGGATGGGTCGTGCTGCTTGATGAAATCGAATTGATCGGTTCGTATTCAATTTTGCAACGAGGACGGTCGTATTCTGAGATTGCCAGGTGGATGGGAGAAATTAACGAAGAAACTTTCCCTGGATTAATTTTTGTTGGGGCGGTTACTGATGATTTTGCCTCCGAAATAATCAGTCCTGATGGCAAGAAGAAAGATAGGGATTACGTTCCAGCGAAAATAGACTTGAACCCAAGGTATAGCAGTTTAGTGCCCAGTATAAAAATCGGAATGAATCTATTGGAGAGAAGAACACAATCTTTGGAACCTCCAAGTGAAAGGGACATCAGGGAAACTGTTAAAACTTTGCGTGACTTATATCGAACCGCATTTGACTGGGAACCACCAGCTCAGGAAATGGACATTGGTGGAGCGGGTGAATGGGGGAGAATGCGATATAAGGTCAGAGCCGCCATCAATGAATGGGATTTACGACGTTTGATCCCCAATTACAAGCCTGATATTACGGTTGATGAGTTTAATACATCCTATGCTGAAAACACCGACCTAGAACATTCTACAAAAAACTATGGTGATTAGTAACCTCACTGCAATCAAGAATGAATGCAGGCAACCCCAAGTTTTGGCCTAGTATTTCTATGATTGATAAATTCAAAGGGGTCGGGTGGCTTCGTTTTGAATTGCCTCCAAACAATTCGATCATTCGTGTTGCCCTTTTTGAAGCGTCGCAATCAGGAGAGCCTTTGGAGTTCAGTTTCATTTGGGGAAATCTGGACCCGAAGGATAGCTTGGGCATTTCAACCTTAGTTGAGGCCTTGGTCAATGCATGTGCAGGAAAACCTTATTTGTTAGTTGTCCTAGAAGGAGATCTACCAAAAGATACTTTCCAGGCACTAAATTCCAACCTGCCAATTTGTATCGTAAGACCAAAATCTGGAGGTTCATCAACAGACAACCAAATCTATGGATTTAATGGACAGTTATCCGGGATTAACTGGGAGCTCGCTCAGCAAACGACTAATTTTGCCATCTTAAGTAAATATATAAGCACCAACGATCCATTTGAACTCCTAGAAAGATCAGGCAAAGGGTTGGCTGAAGTTTTTGCCCAGCCATTTATCCAGACATTAAGTGAAATACCTGGCTTGCAGGCACCTATTTCTTTACTACCAAATACCACTAGGAGAATTAATGTGCTTGGTAGTGGCAAGGTCAAGTCTCAAAAGATACCTATCAATAAATTAGAGCAGTCCACAGGCTCAGATTTCCCCGCATCTCTTTGGAAAATATTAGCTAAGCCCCCAAGCGAACAGGTTCAAAATTCGAAATTCTATTCATTGAAATGGGCTGGAACTCTCTTGCCGTTTCAAAAGGATGGCGTTCATGCCCTGATGGAAATGGACAGGTTGCTCCTTTCAGATGACATGGGGCTAGGTAAAACTGTGCAGGTCATTGCAGCTTTAAGAATACTGAGCATACAAAAAAAGATTAAATCCAGTCTAATTGTAACACCGGCAAGCATCCTAGATCAATGGCGACAGGAACTTAACCGATGGGCCCCGGAAATGAGTGGGATAATCGTCCGCGGTTCAATCCAGCAGCGCGGCTGGCAATGGCGAGCTCAGGGTGATTTTACTCTGGTCAGTTACGATACATTACGCCAGGATGAGAGGTATTTGGCCGACATCCGTTCGCCTGAAAATCCTTGGGATGTTGTTGTTTTAGATGAGGCCCAGAAAATTAAAAATCGCATCAAGACCAGTGAAATTGCCAAGAAAGTACCAAGGTTAAGATCTTGGGCCTTAACTGGTACCCCAATTGAAAACCATGAGAATGAGCTGGCTTCTATCATTGAATTCGTTGACCATGTCAGTAATGGTCCTAGAAAACGCTATCATTATGGGAAGAAATTAATAAAACGACACCAAGAATTGCAGCTCCGCCGCAAAAAAACAGATGTACTGCAGGATCTTCCACCCAAGATTGAGACCAAATTAACCATTCCACTCCACCCTGATCAACGAAAAAGTTATGACAAAGCAGAGTATGATGGGGTGGTTTATCTTAAGTCACTTGGTTCCGAGGTAAAAATTCAACATGTGCTTGAATTGATCGTCCGTTTGAAGCAAATCTGTAATGCTGATCCTATAACTGGAGCATCCAGCAAGTTGGAAAACATCTCCGATAGGCTGCAAACTTTGACTGAGCAAGGCCATAGGGCGTTGGTTTTCTCACAGTACAAAAGCTCATTTTCCGGCGTTGGGGCTGCCGCCAAATACCTAAGTAAATTTAACCCCTTAACCCTTACCGGAGACATACCCGTGAACTATCGGCAAGAAGTCGTTAATCAGTTCAAGACCTCAAATTCCCACAAAGCATTGATCATTTCATTGAAGGTTGGTGGGTTAGGTCTCAATTTACAGGAAGCAAGTTATGTATTTCACCTTGATCGATGGTGGAATCCTGCTGTGGAGAGACAAGCAGAGGATCGCTCTCACCGTTTCGGTCAGAAAGTAAAGGTGAATGTTATTAAATACAGTTGCCAGGACACGATTGAAGAGCGTATTGACTTGATATTAAATCAAAAGCAGGCCTTGTTTGATACTTTGATTGATGATGTGTCACTTGACCTATCATCTAAATTGAATCGTAAAGAGCTGTTTAGCTTATTTGGTTTAAATTAACCTAGTATCCCTCCATCATTGTATTGATGGGTAGAGTGATTTCAATTTAATTCGTGCATCTTCGACCTTGAACCGTCAATCTATCGGTTTGGCTGCTCAATTCCGACTATCCTGCCACGCTTTGGCCTCTCGGACCATGCTTTCCCGGTCATGAATACATCGTCCAAAACACTGCTTTGTAAGGACATTAATCTCAATTTCCGCCATATTGAGCCAACTGCCATGTTTGGGTGTATGGTGAACCTCAAACTTCTGAGTTAGACGAGCTGCCTCAGCGGGTTTAAAGGCTTCATAAAGGGGTGCGATCTTGTAGTTCTTCTCATTGTCCATCACCAGGACAATGGCCTTCCCGGGACAGTGAACATCAGCAAGGTCTTGTAATACCATAGCACAATCCAGCTTGGTCCGCCGGTCGGTAACCTTGACATGGCGCCAACCAAGGGTGCTGACAGCATGACAAGATTGGCGGTCCCGTTCCTTTGGTATTCGTTATCATCGTGTGCCTCTTGGTCCGGACGGACAGGTAATGATTGTCGAGTAACCCTAGCCCATCTTTAACATGAAGTGGTCAAAAGCCAATAGAAACGGGGGTGTAAAAATCCAAGGGGCACTACGAAGTTGCACTTCCGGCACTTGAGCACCTCAATAATGTTCTGAATGTCGTGCGGGTTTTATCCCGCCTTTTACCGCATCAATGCCC
>MPNP01000119.1 GCA_002239085.1 Rhodobacteraceae bacterium bin131
GACCCTTGCAATGAGGTCCGCAACGTAAACGCGCACGCTTTTCGATTGTGTTCGCTTCTTCGTAGGTCAAATTTGTTTTAATAATCTTGCATTTCGGGTTTTCAGTAACTAGTCCTCGTGCTATTAGTTCATTTACTCTTTGTTTGACGTTTGTGGCCATTCCAATTCTACAACGCATTTTTTCAGCCTTTCTAATTTGGTTTAATTTTTAAGTTAGAGTTTGCATTACCATTAATTTAAATTTAAATGGAGAATTTCTTACTCTCTGCACCGCGAGAGATAAATTTTATCAAGGTCGCTGGTCAGGGTTCTTGTAATGGCCTTGAGATCTATCTATTTTGTAATGAAATCTTCCCTCAAAGCTAGAATTCGCTTGTCCGTGCTCCCAAAAGCACATGGAAAACCATTCCTTGTGGGGCTCTCGAAAAAAGTGCAAAAAATGTTGCTATGGGTCTTGTAAGTTACCTAGATAATTCTATTTAAAAGGAGCAATTGATTATCTAAATCAACAAGTTAATTTAAATCCTGGAGCATATAATGAAATCTTATAAAAAAGGATTCACAGCTGCTGGAAAAACTTACAATTTTACTGTGCAGTCATTTGCTATTGATAATCCAGGGATATTTTTTGAAATTAATGCAGTTTATATATTCGCTGCCCAAACGTATCTCGGAGGTAAAGAAGATTTTAAAATTCTGTATATCGGACAGACTAGACATTTAGGCACAAGAATCCGAGAGCATGAATATGATAAATGGGATTGTGTAAAGTCCAAAGGATGCAATTCTATTTTGATTCTACAGGTGGATAATGAAAAGGAAAGAATTCAAATTGAGTCTGACTTTATCAAACAGTATAATCCACCCTGTAATAAGCAGTAGTGAATTTTGTATTCAGACATTGATTGATTTACGGTCGTTTCACTTTTCTCGCTTCCCCACAGCTGAGTTTTAATCCAGAGGTGTTTTGCCCAGTGAGTGGAGCAAGGAGTTCAACCACTGAGGCCGCGTGAAGTTTGTTTCCTATCCATCCCTGTATTCAGTTTTTAGAAATATATTCCTAGTTCTCCCTAATCCTGTCGTTTTACGTTTCTTCCCAGATTCACCTGTGACTTGACTTGGCATTCCATTCTTCAGCAAGATAGCGGTGCATTAATAAGGATACTGGTCTGTAATCCATGTAACGCATTTTGGATATGACCAGCACATATCTCGTGACAATAAGCCTTTGAAATAAAGGCACGTTTATTGACTTGACCACTAATCAGGAGAACCTCAAACAGTTGCAAAAACTAGCGATATACACCTAAGCCAATCTACTTTATGCCAAGCAATCCTCCTTGTTCCTGACTTTAACACTTTATCGCTTAAAACACCTATTCTATGGGGCACCCTCTTTAAATTAGGCACTACATTACCATCTTTTTGGCTCGCAAAAGTCCCTTCATTCTCCCCCTATTTGACCCAGCTTTCAGTCCTCATCCTGGCACAATTCATATGCCTTGGTTCCAAGCCTGATACCCATCGCCTGTCGACCGCTTTCTCCTCCCTCGTGGTGGTTGAGAGTATTGAGGTCGCTTGCGACGATTGGGACGGAAACTTGTTTGGTTTGGGGCGTTGGTTTCGTTCGGATGTACATAATGGTTAGACTATGAGAAAGAAACATGAAGTGGTGTGGTGCTGATTATACAGGAGAAATTTAAAAAGGCAAAATTTATTTTTTAGATTAGGCACGACCACGGAGTGAGCCGCATGACACACTGTAGAATGTAGAGCTGCTGGGGATTTAATAATAAAGAAAAAGCAAAAATGGGGGCAAAGTGTCGAACTCAGGACACCATTGAACAGATGATAGATATGTTACCAATTATCACTCGGAAGTGATTAAACTATAAAGAGTTGATGGAGGTTATTTTGATTAAAAAATTCCTTTACACTATATCGCAAGTATCCTAGCAATGGAGGTTTCAATAATGAAAGTACAGAATCTACTTGATGAACTAACTGAAGTGATCTTGACTGAAAAGTCTTTCATATCGGATGGAGAAATCTTGAAGAACGCGGTTATTGAGGCAGCATTGAAGTTGGATCCGAAACTTTTGAAGTTGCTATTGCAGTCAGATGCTCTTAAGAAACAATTTTTTACTGAGGTCGAAGAATATCTAGTATTCGACAAGGTTAAATTTCAGGCATTTGTCTCAAACAAAAAATACCTTCCCGACAGTTATACAGCTTTTATGAACCGTATTGGTCTTTCGGACAGGAATGGGGCGGTGTATCTAAGCCAAAGGAGTGATCTTGTTTTGACTTGGCCCTATAAAGATTGCGTCTTAGAAGGTGGGATGACAAATGAGGATAATGGCCGTGATGAGATATTCTGGAACACAACACTGGCTCCAGATGAAATTTCCCGTTTATTTGAACCTAAGGTACTTATAGGTTGGGAATGTTGGGATGAAGAGGCATTAACAACAGGCAGAGCAAAACAAAAGTTTAATTTCAAAGAGAATGATAACCTTCTAATAAAGGGCAATAATTTACTAGCACTGTACTCGTTAAAAGCCTGTATGTGGGGGGGGGTAAGGGGTTTGACTGCATCTACATAGACCCACCTTACAACCCACCTTCTAACTCGAATACCTTCCTTTACAATAACAAGTTTAACCATTCTACATGGCTTACATTCATTAAGAATCGCCTTGAAATTGCTAAGCAACTTTTGAAAAGAGACGGGTCGATTATAGTGGCAATTGACGAAAACGAATTATTTTACCTAGGAGTTCTCTTGAATGAAGTTTTTCCTGACCATGAAGTTCACTGTATAACAATTGTTCACAACCCACGCGGAGTTCAGGGAAAAAATTTTTCATACATAAATGAATTTGCTCTTTTTGTTATCCCAAACGGAAAAAAGATAATAGGAAATAGGAATATTTCTGACAATGAGATTAAGTGGTCTAATTTTCGTAACTGGGGAACTGAAAGCAATAGAACCGATGCCAAAAACTGCTTTTACTCAATTAAGGTAAAAGACAACAATATTCTTGGCTTTGGCGAAGTTTTACCGGAACATTCACACCCCAACCAGACGGAATTGTTAAATGATGTTTATGAAATCTATCCAATTGACCGAAGAGGTGTTGAGCGCAAATGGCGATTTGCTAGGCAATCAGTTGAAAATATTAAGCACCTTCTTCGTGCTGTTTGGCGAGAAGATCGTTATGAAATCGAACTAGGTAAGGATTACGAAGTGATACGGACTGTATGGCAAGATAGCCGATATGACGCAAATGTTTACGGAACCCAACTACTTAAAGAGTTGATTCCGGAGTGTGATTTTTCATTTCCCAAATCGTTGTGGACAGTACACGATTGCATCCAAGCAGTTGTAGGTGACAAAAAAGATGCAAAAATTCTAGATTTCTTTGCTGGAAGTGGTACTACAGGACACGCAGTATTGGAAATGAATAAAAAAGATGGTGGGTCCCGCAACTTCGTAATGATTGAGCAACTTGATTATGTTCAGGCCTACACCAAAGAACGTATCATAAAAGTTATAGAACGAGACCGTTTGAATACGAGATTTATCTATGCAGAACTTGCAGACTTCAACTCAATTTATATTAAGAGAATTGGAGAAGCTTCTGACATTAAGACATTATTAAATATCTATAATGATATGATATCTACCGGATTTCTGCGGTATAAATTTAATCCAGATGGTTTTAATCCAGATGAATTTAAAAAACTGGAGGTTGGCGAGGCCAAGGATGTGTTACTAGAATGTCTTGATGTCAATCATTTTAATATCAATCTTGCTTCCCTTGGTGATGAGGAGTATGAGGTTTCGGATGAAGATGCCGCAACAACTCGTAGATTCTATGGACTTGAAGAATGAAAATCAAACTCTCTCAAAAGTATGATATCTTGGTTGACGAGAACAAATTAGATCTAAACATACCTACAGATATCACCGGTAATCTTGCTACTTTTATCAGTTTAAGACCCTACCAGACCAATGCACTGGCACGGTTTCAGTATCATATGGGTAAGAATAACCCCAATCCACATCTTCTATTTCACATGGCAACCGGAAGCGGTAAGACAGTACTGATGGCAGCACTGATACTCAATCTTTACAGCAGGGGATATCGCAACTTTATGTTCTTTGTGAACTCTACTCAGATCATAGAAAAAACAAAGGAGAATTTTTTAAATCAATCCTCAACCAAATTCTTGTTTTCACCTCAAATCACCATTAACAGAAAGCCAGTGGAAATAAGGTCAGTTGAGACGTTTGATGCGGTTAATCCTGAAGCAATCAACATCCATTTCACGTCCATCCAAAGGCTTCATACTAGGATGCACAATCCACAGGAAAACGCAGTAACACTTGAGGATTTCCAGAATCGCAAAATAGTAATGATATCGGATGAGGCTCATCACCTAAACACTGAAACTAAGAATAAACTGACCAATGCTGAGAAGATTGCCAAAAAAAGTTGGGAAGGAACGGTTACAAAAATTTTCAGTCAAAACTCTGAAAATATTCTGTTGGAGTTTACAGCCACAGCAGATATGGAACATGAAGAGATACTGAATAAGTACCATGACAAGATTTTGTTTGACTATTCCCTAAAGAGTTACAGAGAAGACAAATACTCAAAGGAAATTATATTGAGGAGGGTTGACGATTCTAAAGAAGTACGAATGAAACACGCTTTGATTCTGAGCCAATACCGCCGTAAGATAGCTGAGTCCCACGGCATCCATTGTAAGCCAGTAATCCTTATGAAGTCCAAGACCATTAGATCTTCAACTGAAAATGAACAGACATTTAATGCAATGGTTGAAGGATTGGACGGAGAGAAATTAAAGGCACTCCGAAATGCTTCCAAAGAAGATGAAATCCTGTCTCGTGCATTTTCCTATCTTCAGGAAAGAGGTATGGGGCTTGATGAATTCGCTCTTGAACTTAAAGGGGATTTTTCCATCGAAAAGGTGGTGAATGTCAACAATTTGAGTGATCTTGAAAACCGGCAGATTGAACTGAATTCCTTGGAAGATGCCTCAAACGAATTGCGGGTCATATTCGCGGTCAATAAACTGGATGAGGGTTGGGATGTTTTGAATCTGTTTGACATTGTACGAGTTGACGATGATACGAGCCAAATCAGTGCCAACAGAAACGCCAAACCAAGTAAAACAACTATGGCAGAAGCTCAGCTGATTGGTCGTGGAGCTCGGTATTTTCCGTTTATCTTAAACGATGACCAATATGGTTCTAAAGAAATGAGAAAATATGACAATGAATTAGATAACCCGTTACGAATTCTTGAAGAACTGTACTACCACTGTTCGCGTGACCCGAGATATATTACTGATATCAAGAACGCCCTTCGACAAACTGGGCTTATGGATAAGACAATAAGAGATGTTGAATTAAAGTTAAAAAATAGATTCAAGCAATCTGAACTCTATAAATCTGGACATGTCTGGATAAATAAAAGGGTTAAAAACAAGCGAGAAAAAGTAATTGGACTTGGTGACTACGGGATAGATAAATATTTTAACTACCCCCACTTGGTGACTGGGGAGGTTACTCAGAATAAGCCTTTAAACGATGCAATTCAGATTGAACAAAATATTAAAATTAAAACTGAACCCAAAAGATTAGAACTGAAAGATTTTGAACGGCATATATTAAGGTTTGCCTTAGATGCGAATAATTTTTTTCACTATGCCAATCTAAGTACCTACTTTCCTAATCTTACCGGAATATTGATGTTTTTGGAATCAGAAGATTATCTTGGTGGCGTAGAGGTTACAGTAAGAGGAAGGAAAAAAGACCTTGAAAAACTGACCCAAAGCTTAAAGCTTGCAATTGTTCAATATGTTCTGGAGAAAATTGAAAGCAAAGTTAAAAAAGAGGAAAATGAATATGTGGGATCTAAAAAGTTCTTTCCTCGCAAAATCAGCCAATGTTTTACTGACAAATTTTTTAAGTTGAAGTTTGATGGTGAGGCTGGCTTAAGTTGGTCAGATAGTAAGCTAGAGGACTTGGACAGGATAGATTTGGAGTCTGAGGACTGGTATGCTTACGAAAAGTGTTTCGGAACAGACCAGGAAAAACTGTTTGTCAAATTTCTTCATGAGCAAAAAACTTGTCTAAAAAATATCTATGAAGAATTCTATCTTTTGAGGAATGAAAAGGCGGTAACAATTTATGCTTTTGAAAATGGACAGGCATTTGAACCTGACTATGTTCTTTTTCTTCGACGGAAGGGTGAAGCTAAAGCAATAGTTCTCCAAGTGTTTATCGAACCAAAAAGCGAATATTTAATGGGGCATGATAAATGGAAGGAAATGTTTCTAAAACAAATTCATACAAAAGAAACAATTATTCAGGCGAAGAATTATACAGTTTACGGACTACCCTTTTTTAATCAAAACGGAGAACGTGCTAATGCTCATTTTATTAAAGAATTTGAAAATCTCTTGTATGATTAATAACGCTTGATAATTGAATGGGTAACGATGAATAGCAGTACAATACTCAAACACAAGGCAAACCGTTCCAATATTATTAGGAGCGTGTTATCATAGAGGATACTCAAGGAAATATTGCCAGAATACAGAATAATTATGCATAATCCACCAAAAAAGGACTGATGGTTTATGGAACAGAAGAACAAGACTCCAAGCTGGAAACTGGTTTGGAGAACAGGGATGTAATGCTCAAATAAAAGATGCTTAGCATAACAAAAGGGCATTTAGAAAATCGCTAGATGAGGTCTGGCCCAGTATAGATTCAATCAAAGCAATTGAATGTTTTGGTGCTGGCAACAGCTTTGCATGGTTGCTTGCGGTTGTTATTTCCATCAATGAAAACAGTTATCGGCTGCGGGAGCATAGCATGAGTACCGCTTGGATACAGAGGGCTTTGCTCGGGATCCAAATCATTATCTTGAATGATACTGCTGGTCAGGGACGGTATGGGATGCCGAGCTAAGTTTCAAGTGATGGGCAGAAGATTTATCAGACTCTGGAGCTGGTGTGGAACCGATGTCCGTTGACCATGACTTCAGGGCAGCAATCAGGGTCAGGGGAGGACGCTAAACGTTCTTCTGGTGGAGCATGAAACAAACGGACTGGTACAAGGCAAGGTGAACCTTTGTTCAACTGAAACTATTGAAGGTTATTGCAAAAGGAGGTGGCCTTTCAAGTGCCATTGAGGCAGCAGACCGGTCATGAAACAGGATGCGTGATTGCGAGTGAAATCATTGATAAAGGAGGGGAGTGAAACGCAATAGAAAAATAAGTCAGAAATAAGGCATTGGATGTAAACGAAGAATTGGGGAAAAGTAGTGCTCTTTTTGGGATTAAGACCCTTATTATTACTGGAGTTTCAGCGATTACATGTCGGAAGTCAAGAAAGAAATTGGGTCAGAAAAGATATGTCCGAATATAGTTGTTAGTGACCATTTAATAGGGTATTGGGTTTCCTAGAGTCTGTATCCAAGCTCAATGTATATGTATTCCAATATCATTATGATGACGGTGAGGTTTTTTGTATATCACACTTAAATCAATCTGACATTATTATGAAAAAAACAAAATCAGGTACCGAACCTTAATAGAGATTTACAAATCAAAACCCTTATTTCAGGGGGGATTATTTTCATTTTCAGGCGGACGCGAATTAAATCCACCTTCTGAGGTATAGAAAATATCTTGAATCCTTAATAGTAGTTTACAATTTAAACTTTCAGTTGTATCCATAAAACCACTTAACTTCCAGTTATCCAATTAGATTACATCAATCAGACTCAACTTGAAGTAAGTTATTCTTGAAAAGAAAGGAAAATAATTTGCCTTACCGAAACAAAGTATTTGTTTCTTTTGATGGCGATAACGATATTCATTATTACAGATTAATGAAAGCTTGGAAACAAAATGATAGAACGCCCTTTAATTTCATTGACGCACATGACATAAACAA
>MPNP01000120.1 GCA_002239085.1 Rhodobacteraceae bacterium bin131
AAAACAACCTTGAAATTAAGGATGAGATGTTTTAATATGTAATAATTCTCAAATTTACATTTTAGGGACGTTGTTTTAATTAGAAAGATGTCACTTGTGGTATTAACTTTAGAATATGATTTTTTGAACGGATGGGTTGCGTTTTGAAGTTGTTGATTGAAACATATCTAAAGGTCAAAATGTATCTATTGTGTTGCGATGTTCAAAGTCTTAGTGGGTATTACAATTGGTCTGGGATTGGCTTGACCCCGTCTGGGGGGGGGGGAGAATCGAACCAATGCTTTCATTTGATTTTTACCAAATGACGGCCATTCTAAGCCGTACTGGCTTAGAAAATTGCGCCAAAAGACGGCTGCAATCAGGACGAATTTGGATTAGTGGTCAAATTCCAAAAGTTGGTATGCATTCAACCCTTTCTGGGAGTGATGTCATGAACCGAGCCCGAGGATTACCCAGCTTGATACTTGAGTGATTAGATGACCTTGCTCAGATATATTCGTTTTCTTTTTATTCTTGCTTTTATGCTTGTCGGCCTCGGTGGATTGCCGGCAGTCTATGGGCAAATTAAGGTGCAGGCACCGGGAAGTTTCACTTTGTCGTCTCCGTCTGAAGGAGTATTGCGACTCACCACAGAAGGTCTGTCTGAATGTGGCGCAGCGGGCACTCCGGGCACTACGGTTACCCATTTTCAACAATACTTTTATGTCCCAGAAAAAAATGGACAAAGAGGACTATTTAGATCAATTCCATCAAATTGCTCGAAAAAAACCCCGGGATTTGAATTCTTTTTTGATGAGAGAAATTTACCCTCTGATCAATTATTTTATATAGTAGTCCAGACATACTACGATAATGGGGGAGAAAGGATATGGGGCCCCCGGAGTGAAGAGAAGGCCTTCATACTATCAGGTGAAGGTATTACTGTTGTACCGAGTGCACCACGGGGATTGACGGCTACGGCAAGCAACAAGAGACTGGATTTGTCGTGGTTTGACTCAACGGGCTCATCTCTCATTTACGAAGTTCATTATACTTCTTCTTCTTCGGATACGGTGGGCGACCATGTGCCGGCTTCTTCTGGTAACAAACCAGCAGAGGGTTGGGTATCGATATACCGGGGCTCTAGTGAGCGTACTACTTCCCAAGTGCTTTGGAATCTAACCAATGATGTCGTCTACCGGGTGCGGGTGAGAGCAAAAAACGTAAATTATAATGCTTATAGCCCTTGGGCATTTATCGCCGCTACACCGGTCGTGCCGACGGTGTCAGACCTGAAGGTAACCCCGAACAGCAACCGGCTGGATCTTGCCTGGACTTCAGACCCAAGGATTCAGGTGCTGAACTACACCGTCGAATATACCTCATCCCAAGCTGCTGGCGATGCCGAACGTGTCAGTTCAAATGATCCAGCTGACGGCTGGATTCTCACAGGTGAACCGAAAGCCCCTTCACATGCCATTGTCGGACTTACCAATGATAACCGCTACCGCGTCCGGGTGCGGACCAATAGCACTGACGGCACCAGTGCTTGGGTTGTGGGCGAAGGTACCCCTGCGGGTTTGGTGTTTCCAGAGAGGGTGCGTTCAAGTTTTGGCGATTCCCCAAAAAATTTGTCCATAACGCCAGGGACTCGCAGCTTGTCTCTGCAATGGGAATCCGATGTTGACTTTAATGTGGGTGTTGGGGTTCAATACAAGCTGAAGTCTGAAACCATGTGGCGCTGGTCGGGGGTTGCCACTGCTAGCCCATACGAAATCACCGGCCTGATTGGGGACCAAGAATACGATGTACGCATTTTCGGTTTGGCGTGCTGTGACAACTCTGGTGTCGCTGTCCGTTCGCTGATCAGATTGGGCAGCGGAACCCCCACAACCCTGGCCAGATTGGCTCATCTGACGTCACTCTTTGCGACCGTCGCCGAGAGTGCTAACGGGAATTTTGGTGCGCTACAACTCAGCCCAGCTTTTGCTCCCGATACCACATCGTACACGGCGACGGTTGGCAATTCGACGACGCATCTAAAGTTGCAACTTTACCTTGATACTGATACAGGAGCCACGATGGAGGCCGGTAAGGGAAATAACCTGGCGGCGGTCACCAGTGGCTCGACGAGTGACGCTATTGCCCTTAGTGTGGGAACAAACGCTATAAAGGTGGTAGTCACCGCTGCCGACGGCGTAACACAGCGAACCTATACAATTACGGTGACGCGGCAGGCGGCCAACAGCGATGCCACTCTGTCTGGCTTGGAGGTTCGGTTCAGTCCAGATGCTGCATCCTATTTTACATCGACTCAACCATCATTGAAATTCTTGCCGTCCGTCACTTCCTACTCGGCGCAGGTCAACAATGCGATTAAAAATGTTGCACTGTTTCCCACCACAAGCGACGAGGATGCCAAAATTCTAATTCGCCCTCAAGGAAGCACTAGACAATTTCAAGGAGTACTTAATGGATGGGGACTAGCCGTGGGCGAAAATATATTTGAAGTGCAAGTGATAGCCGCGGACGAGCGAACGCGCCTTACATACAAGGTACTGGTGAATAGGGAATATTTGGACAGCAAATTACTGTCCGCGCTCAAGGTGGAGACCACCGAAGATACTGATCTATTGAATGGTAATTACGCATTAAATCAACAATTTGGTGATTTCGACGGTAATGTCTTTTTCTATAAAGTCCCAATCGATACCGCCACCGAGGGAGTGAGATTCACGCCAACAGCCATAGCGCCAAGCGCAACGGTTAGAATTGCTAGAATTTGGCCTAATTTCGGAGATTGGACGCCACTTGATTCCGGTAAAGCGATTTTTAAACTCGTTACAGGCACCAACACGTTTCGGATTGAAGTGACAAGCGTGACCGGGCGTGTCGCGCGTTATACAATGTTGTTCGAGCGGCCCAAGCAGGTATTCATTGGTCGCGTTACGCCTTCCGTTCCGTGGAATTTGTCAGTCAGCGAGGGTGTTGGCAAGATACAAATTCCAGTGACCGTGAATGCTTCACCATCGTCCAATCTGACGGTAAACGTCAACACAGTTAATATAACCGCCGAAAGTGGCAAAGATTATGATGGCACCACCAAGACAATCACATTTACCCCGCAAGATCGGGCCGGCCGGACTCGTTTTGCCGAGTTTGATGTGACCGACGATTCCGAAGTAGAAAATGTTGAAACTGCCATTGTTAATTTGTCAATACCTGATCCTAATAGTGAATTTAGAATCTTGAATTATGAGGGACGACAAACCTCCGGATATTTTGCCATCATTGATAACGATGATGAGTCGCCTACTCTGACCAATCAGACATATAAAATCACCCCGTCGGTCAGCGTACGCGAGGGAGGCAGTGCCACTTTGACGGTGTCACTCGGAGCTGATGCTCCGACCGGCGGTTTGGCATTTACCGTCACTCCGGGCTTTTGCCGTTGTGACCCTAATCAACTTACACGTAAAGCAGAGCAATCAGATGTTGGACAAGTTCCAACCACCGTAACCGTGCCAGCGGGGAGCAGGAGCGCAACCCTGACCATTCCAATTGCCAACGATCATTTGATTGAAGAAGACGAACATTTCTCGGTGTCCATAGAAACGGCAGCAACCGGCTGGACAAGAGCCGCCTCTGGAGCTGAAACGGCGCAAGTGTTGATTACCGAAGTTGACCGAGCGGTGAAAAATATTATTACAACATTCGCTCAGGTGGTCCAAATTTATTGGAGCAAGCCACCGGATATTACCCCCACAGGTTATGACGTTGACTACACCAGCTCGAAGACGGTGGCAGACGATGCCGATGTGCTGTCAGGGATTTCGCCGTCGCCGGCCGAAGGGTGGGTAGACGCGGGTCATGTTGGAGTCGAACCATTACATGAAATCGGAGGTCTGGATGACAACACCGAATATCGGATTAGAATACGGAGTTTGACCGCGGAATTTAATGGTCCATGGGTGACGGCAAAATTCACCACTCGCCCGTCTTTTGACTACACAGTTGCTTTCAGGCAGCCAAGCGTCTCAATATCTGAGAGATCGTCAGGGGAGAGGTTTTTTATTGATGCAAACGATTCGCTAAGCTCATTTACCGCACTAGCGGTTTCAACTCAAGATGAAGCCGCTCGGAGAGATATTGATTATGCTTTGTCAACCATTAATCCGTTCTTTTTAAGAACTGAACGTTCGTCACATTTACTTATTTATGCTTTTGAAGATTCTCAAAACGAAGAGCATGAGACCTTCACGTTGGCGTTGGATTCCGCGGTACCGGACGAAGATATCAGTATTGGAATTGGAACACCATCAACGGCGACCATCACCATCTTGGACATTGACCCACCCGCAGCGCCTTCGTCCCTCGCATTGGTTCCGGGAGACGGCAAGTTGACCGCAACGTGGGACAAACCCGATGGTCCGATTGCCAGCTACAGATTGCGCTATCGGCCGACCGCCTCGCTGACATGGAACACCATCACGGTACCTGGGTCGGTACTCTCGGCGGACATTGACGGCCTGTTTATCGGCGTGGAATATGAGGTTCAGATCAGTGCCAACGACGGGCAGGAGACTCCCGGCAATGGCTTTGGCGAATGGTCAAGCTCGGTGAGCGCGACACCGTCATCGGGGCCGCCTGCCCCAATATCGGAACTCCGTGTTACCTCTGATTTCGGCCGCTTGGACGTCGCTTGGGACGCACCGCCGGGTTCCGTCGCAGGATACGATGTGCACTATACGTCCTCAACAGTCAACGAATACGCTCCAGTTCAGACCGGCCCGGCCCCCTCGCCGCTGGCCGGTTGGGTGTCAGCGGGGTTCACCTTGGAGCCATCAATCGAACTGACGGGGCTGATCAACGGCAGCGGTTACCTAATTCGGGTACGCCCTGTCGCTTCAGGTGGAACGGGAAGTTGGACGATTGGGGTTGGTAAACCGAGGGACACACGCTTTTCATTGCGGCTTGATAGTGCAGCATATTCATTTCCTGAAGCAGGACTTGTCACAGGAGCTGAAAAGGGTAATTACGGCCCGATTGGGATTTCGCTTGACCGTGACCCCGGTGGATTACAGTATCATGATTACTTGATACAACATACCGATGGTACCGCGGTCAAAGATTTGGACTATAGCCCCCGATATTCATATGGGGTTATTTTCGGCCAGCAAGTAGATTTATTTGTTGCTGCCCGACAAGACGATATAAACGAAGAACACGAAACCTTCACTCTTTCGGTTGAACCGACTTTGGATAATATTGCCGAAGTGAAGGTTGGTTCCCCGGCAAGAGCCACAATAACCCTTATTGACGATGACCCACCTGAGGCTCCAGAAAATATCACCGTGTCTAGGATTCGCCGAACTGTGACCGCATCTTGGTCGAAGCCAACTGGTCCGGTGACCAAATACCAGTTGCGTTGGGGAGCCGCGGGGACTACTGATGGTAATCCAACATGGTTAAGAGCCAATACATCGGACGCAAGTACATCGTATACATTTTCCCAGCAAGATAACTTTCCGGTTAATAATCTAATTGATGTTCAGGTGCGCGCCGATGATGGGCAAACTGAATCGGGTAACGGCTGGGGACCGTGGTCGGAACGTTATACGTACAGCCTTCTGTCCAGAGTGGCCATGTCCGTACCGACCAATCTTGAGGTGACAGTTGGAGACGAGAGGCTTGTGCTCAATTGGGTGGCCTCAAGTGGTTCCATTAGATACGAAGGCAATACTCCGATCTTTAACAATCCAGATGGTTATGACGTCCATTACACGTCAGCCGCAGCGACTGGTGATGGTGCGATTGCCAATGACGCACCAGTTCAAACTGGCCTTGACTCTTCGGCAGATGATGGTTGGGTGGCAGCGGGCGGAAGTGCCACTAATAGTAACCGCAATTTCTCGCAGACGCTTACTGGTCTCACCAACGGAAAAGTATATCGGATTCGGGTGCGCGCCTTCAACACTGCACAAAACGAGTTTAGTGGCTGGGCGAGGATTACTGGTAGACCAATATCCTCAGACGCTCGATTAAGCGGTTTGAGTTTACAGACCGAAGGTGGGCAGGGACGTCTTTTTACCGAGACGACGCTCAAACCGCCCTTTGACAGCGATACAAATTCCTATACCGTTACCGTTGGCCCCGGTGGAACAAAGGTGAGAGTAGTAGCGACTGGACGCGATGAAGACGCACAATTGGAGGTGGGAACGAGTTTGGCCTCGTTGGCACCGTTGGTTAACGGGGAGGCAAGCCAATCGTTTGATGTCGCATATGGGGATGAAAACCCACTGTATGTTCGTTCTACTTCCCAGGATGGCTCAATGCAAAGCACTTATAAGATTGATGTATTGCGGCAAGTGGATATCGGGTTTGAAAGCATTGCGTCAACTGTTCTTGAGAACCAACGTGAGACGTCGCTGCGAATTGGAGCACGTGTCCCTTATGTCACGAGTGGTAATTTAGTCTATAATTATGCTGGGGATTCGCCGACCCAACCAGCCGATTTAGGCCAGTCGAAGCCGGGAGAGTTTATGACAACGGCAACGGGGGAAGCGTTGGCGACCATCAAGGTTCCCATAACCAATGATAACCTGAATGAGCCAGATGAAACCTTCAAGGTGTCAATCGCTCCGGGCGTCATCCCTGCTTACGGGGTCATTCGCAACAGCAAGACTGTGACCATTAGAGACGATGATCCACCCGCGGCACCGACCGACCTTAAGCTGATGGTTGCGACTTCGCGAACACTCACGGCAGAGTGGAAAAAGCCGGCGAAAGGGCCAGTATCTGACTATGAGCTGCGCTACAAACTTTCAACAGCAACCGACCAAGACGCCACGACACCAGATGATCCGGCGACCGGGTGGGTCAAGCAGGCCTCCCCAGGAGTTGGCTTGACTGCGGCGATCGGTGGTCTCATCAATGGTTTCAGTTACGATGTTCAAGTGCGCGCCAATGACGGGCAGCCGACACCAGGCAATGGCTGGGGCAGTTGGTCAGCAACGACATCAAAAATACCCGAAGGTTCACCAACAATCTCCCCGCCGATGATCCCTGGTGATGGTATTGTTGGGCGTAACGAGACACTTAAGGTCACCTGGAGTGAACCAGAGGGTACGGTTTCATCGACCGAGTACGATTTACACTACACTTCGGCACCGGCGAGCGGCGATGGAGCGGTGGCGGACGATGCTTTGGCGGAGGGCACCGACCCAAAGGAGGCTTGGGTGGTAAATCAAGCAAATGTTATAAATACCGTTGGTAGTAAGCATGTTTCTGAAATTACTGGTCTAACCAACAAAGTGACTTACCGGGTCCGAGTGCGGGCAAAAAACAAACAGGGTATCAGTGATTGGGAATTTGGGGATGGAGAACCTCAGTTTCATTTAAATTGGTCTACTGCCACGAAAACGATCAGAGAAGATGAAGATCAGTATCAGAACCTTATAGTGGTAATCCACAATAGATTTGGCGAAGAAGACAACAATGGTGCCGTAAGCGGCCAATTGACCTATGCGCGCGGGGCTAGCGATCCAGACGACGATTTGAGCGACGACCTGAAGACTGGCTACTCCGAGGTTTTTTCCTTTGATGATCAGGAAAGAAGATCGGTTGTAGTTGCCCAAGCAGAAGACGATACGGTGAACGAGGAAAACGAAAAGCATACGGTCACGTTCGTTGATGATCCCGACTCCTTCTACCTGGTGGGGGAAAACAAAGAATTAAGGGTGACAATTCTTGATAACGATCCTCCAGCAGCACTGGCACGGGAGGATGTTTCACTAGAGGCGAAAAAAGATCAGATAATCAGCGTATCGTGGACGAAGCCTACGGGTCCGATTGCCAACTACGAATTGCGATACAAATTGACCTCCGCACCTGACCAAGCTGCTACGACAGAGGGAGACTCATCGACA
>MPNP01000121.1 GCA_002239085.1 Rhodobacteraceae bacterium bin131
GAACGGAAAGATCAGCCCCTCAAGACCGCCCTCGTCCAGATCTAAGAACATTAACGACTTGGATTATTGAATAAACAGAGGTAATGGTATTGGGTGAGTACTGATAACCTGACAATTCAGTTCAAACAGATGGTTCACTTGTTTCGGTTTCCGGTAACACAAAAGGGGGAACCGTAGTTCCCCCTCTTAAACTAGACGATTAAGATTGAGTTAGAAACTCATCTTGATTCCAGCTTGAATCGTATTCCTGGATCTATCATCATCATCGCCCATGGTCTCACTCACGCGGTCATATTCAACAAAGAAGCTCGCACCCCCACCGAGGCCATAGTTATAATCAACCTCAATCTGAGTCGCATTCATCGCTCCACCAGCGTTGCCATTTTTATCCGTCAGCTTTGAGTATTTCACCGCAACATCAGAATCGCTACCAATTTCATAACTCCCCTTCAAGCCATACGCATTCCAATTGTTCACACCGACAAGACCCGCATCACCGGCAGCTGTAGCAGCGGCCACCGACCGTGTCATACCAGACTGCCGAACATAGATGAACTCATAACCGATGTTGGTCACTGAACCGCCCACACTCGCTGAGAGCACACTATTGCTGTTCATACCAAGTCCAACAGTGACAATCCCAGCATCATATTTGCCTCCAAACGACCACCCTTGTGCATCACCTGTACCGGAGGTGAGAGCGTAGCTGACTGACGCAACCGAACCGGAAAGGGCCATCACCTTGAGACTAGATGGTTCCGCTTCCAACGAGGTCATCGGTGGCACTGCATCTTTTTGGTTAATTCTATGGTTTGGAACTGCATCAACTGCCATTTGATAACCTAAGGAATCCATAACATTCAAAGTGAAAAGTTTGTCTTCAGCTGCAGCTGCAGTATCAGCCATAGTTTCAGGGTTATCATCACTATCACCATTACTATCATGATTAGTTGGGTTCAGATAGTCTTTATGACGATAGATTCTCTTTCCGTTGTGTATTGCATCATCATCAGCTAAACCTTTCAAAACGAAATAATACGTTTGACTAGCCCAATCAATTTTGCGGTCTAAGTTTGTTTCAGCAATATCGATTGTTGCAGGCACTGGCATTGCTGTGGTGCTACCCGTTCCACCAGTATCAGCAGTTCTAATACTAGTGCCTATATTAGCTTCAGTATCAACTAAAACGAGTTCAGGATTATCATCGTTCACGTTTAAAACTTCAGTAGCGGGAATAGTAACAGTTAGAGTTCCACCTAAAGTAGTATCACCTGCAGCAGTAAAAGTTCCACCAGCTAGAGTACCCGTAGCGTCTACAGCGGGTGTCCCTGTATTAGGGATCTCTTCACCTGGATCCGCTGGTACTGCCGCCATGTCATGGAACATCTCTTTTGTCCCAAAGGCACCATCATCGGGGTCAGCCACACCAAAGCCACCGACGGTAGCAATCCCCTCATCATTGTCGCCAAACTGCAGCTTCCAACTGCCATCCGCACCACCAATATAGGCCGCAAAGCCATCGCCATAGATATTATTGTCCACACGACCATCAAGTGTCATAGAGGCGCCAAAGGTCAGTCCACCATCGGTGACACCCGAAGACGCTAACTTCACGTCATATTCACCAACCGTCGACAGTCCACAACCACTTTCACCTTCTTTACAACCACTGACTTGTTTGAGAGCCATCTTGGCGGAACCACTCAACGCCACCGAGGGAGCCGCTTCCATGGCCATCTCAGTGTCCTGAGCTAGAGCATACACACTACCAAACACAATCAGTAGTGCTGAAATTATGAGTTTTTTCATCGTCTTTTCCTATGATAATTAAACTTACTGTGAAACTATTTTCACAACCGACAACTTAATGTCCTTCTGATGCAAGTGCTTCCTAATAAGTCGTAATCGGGTAAAAATACTTATATTATGTAACTTTTTTGCAACAGTGAAAAAGGACTTAAAATCGAACTATTAGATTTATCTCCACACTTTCGTAATTAATACAAAATCACACCCTTGTCCCTTCATTGGCACTACTCAGAACCTTTTACACTTTGATTATACCTCGGGCACCGTCTCCAAATTAAAAAAAACGCTTTATATGATAACACATTTTCCGCAGGGCAATCCAACCATCGCATAACCTGTTCGGGTATGTCATTATGCATAGAACCAAATACCTGCTCCACTTGACAGCGTGTCCGAGAGTAAGCATTGTTCGACACAACCTGACGCACATTCAACTTCCGACCACGCTTTGACATATATACCATACCGATGCTTATAGCCATTGGTCCCGTAGCCTATTGAATCATTTCCTTTGAAAAGTAAGCAAAGTCAGCCCACAGCTGAGGTACAAAGTCGGCTTCCTGCCAGCGAGCAGGATCTTCAGCATCCTAATATCATGGACTGCCACAAGTATATCACTAGACTGCCCAATTTGTGATTGCCCTCAGATACCTATTCCTTTTCCAAAAGAGCACAAAGGCGTTCCAGCCAAGACGTGTCGGATCAAAGATGTTGAAGAGCAATGAGCAGAGCCGGAATATTATCACTTAATTTGTGGCTCAGCTTTACTCTATCCCAATTTTACCAAGTTGTTGTGATGGAACTGGTTTTCTTATTGCTTGCACCTTAAGAATTGTTAGTATTTGAGTTTAATCAGGACATTTTATGCTAAATCAGAATTTTGTAAACTTATTTTGACAACATGACTAACAAATCGTAAGGGGCTTGATATCTACTTCAGTATTGACTAGCAATAAATAATTGGAATTAGGAATTGGAAGAATGAAAAAAGTTGGTGAGATGAATATAGCATGGGGTGGAATTAGAGTAGTACTTGAAGATACTTTTTCATTTTACAACATCAAGAGAATTGTTGGACTCTCAGGGCTTGATGTAACACTTTTTGGATACTTACAGCAAAAGCAGCAAAATCAAAGGGGTGGAGCATCGAAGGGACAACTTATTTCTGAAATCGATAGAGCAATAAGTTCACTATCTACTGACGATAAAGCTGTTGTATTGGTAAATATTATTAAAAACATAATTGATTCTCGCCCCGAGAAAAGAGAAGAATTGGGCATTTATCTTGAACGGCTTGGCTGGCAATTTGCCGAAGGGAAACTTTTACCCATTAAGTTGCTTGATATCAGCGAACTAGATGAACTCCCTGAAGCTGCTACTTCTGACCTGATAAAAGCAGCAGAACGTTTACGATATGGTGATTTAGATGGAGCGCTAACATCTTCCTGTGCAGCGGTGGATTCAACATTAAACAGTATATTTCTAGAGGAAGGATTAGTTTTGCAACCGAGTGATGGTTTTCTGGCACGTTATAAGAAGGCACTCAAAGCAAAGAATACTTTAAATATCCTGTTAAAGGAACTGACTGAATTGGGATGGGATGAGAAAGAAGCAAAACTGTTGATAAAAAATCTTGATGGTTCCCTAAACCAAGGGGCATACGCCATGCAAACACTTCGCAAGAGAATGGGTGATGTACATGGTTCTAAACCCGTTCTTAAATCACTGGTTTTCGACTCATTGAAATGGGCCGAGATAATGTTACGAATGTTGAAATAGTTCATTTGTCGCAAACCCTAGGACGCCTTTTAGAAAGGGGCATTGCTGTTCTCTTTCTACCCGGCACCGCCCCATACTGTTTCAGGATGATGGTCTTGAGGGACCAAGAGGCAAAGGGCTCGCCGGCGGCACCAAGCGATGACTCCCCTGTGCAAAGAAGAAATCAGCAAGCAAAAAAGACTGCTAATGGATTACCGGTACACAGTTTCTAGACGTTGCGTGGTGATTTCGCACCGCCGTTTATGAACACGGTTGAGTTGACGAACCATGAAGAGAGTATACCGATGGCAGCCTAACCGATGGAACTCCTGAGCAAGTACTTTAAACTGTTTTATGAGCAACTGAATTAGAGCGTTACCATAATTGGTGCACTAAAATATCACATTGAATAGAACCTGAATCTCCAATTCATTTATGAAATTTAGTTTATAACTTAAGCTCTTGATAAGCTGGAGAAATGGAGCAAAATAGAAAATGAGAAATTGTCAAAATCAACAAACTTAACAATAATATGGGGAAAGCCAATCAAATAGAATTTAATCTTTTGGAATATAAGAACTACCTCTTTTATCATATTCATAATCAAGTGCCACAAAAGTGTCGGCGCTATTACCTACCCTATGTTTTATCAAACTTCCATCGCTAAAGAGATAGAAGTCACTGTCTTGGTTAGGAGGAGTTAAAGTTCCTAATACTTCTATCTGTTTATTAAGCAAGGAACTTGTGCCTCTTAATATATTTAACATGTTTATACTATTTAGGGTTGTTACTTGAGCCGACCGAATAAGATTTTTTGCTATAGACATCCATTTACCTTTAAGTATTAACAATTATTGCGAGGGGGTTATACATATAACCCCTACTTAATTATTTTTTAGCATCAAACAAGTGCATTGGGTAAAATAAGGTTTTATCTCTAATTTATTTTCAATGGAGTAATTAATGGCTTTACCCTCAGATTATCGATGGATTGGGGTTGGTAAGTTAACAATTCGTAACCAAAAAACTGCACCCAAAAATGCTCCCTCATTCAGTTTAACCGACTTAATGAAATCCATTTCTGGTCGTATCGATCAGAAAAATCACCAAAGATTTTTTTCAAAAAATAGGTGCGTGATGTGGTGCAAAAATCATAATTTTGATGATGACTTTTACAAACTGATTCTAGAGATAGCTGACCAAGGCGCCTCTGGCGTCTCTTACTATAATTTTGATACATCTCTTACACGTGATATCGCAAAGTACAAAGACGAAGGGAGTCATTATGCTTCACACATCCTAATCAAGAAAACTCCAGATGAATATGGAAAACACTTGATTCTATTAGAGAAAGTCCCAAAAATATTCTTTTCTTCTGTCGAAAGTCATCTAACTTGGGTTTGTAACAACGACAACTATAAAAAAACTGCTGTGGACGAAGGTGGGAAAAGTAAAAAATACCGTTGTTTATTCGATATCATTGGTTATGAGTCAAATACTATCCGAGAAGCTTTGAAAACTGGTACACTTCAGGACATAGAGATTCGTGGGCTAAAGAAAAACTACGATGATGGAATTGACGAAGATCCAATTATAAAAGAGATTACTCATGAGGTACGATTGGATATAAAAAGACGGCTTTCAGATTATCAAGCGGAATCCACTTTTAAGAAAATTCTTCCCTACTTTCGGCGATTTAAAAAAGATAAAGTTGGCGACACCCAACTTTTTGTTCGAATTAAGACTGCAAGTGGTCAGATCAAGCGAACCGAGGCTAAGGTTCACGAGAATGGAAAAGAAATCCTAGAGAATACTTTTGTTCAGAACGAGATAGTCACTGATTTCAAACAACCCCTCCCTCAGCGTTATAATGAATTTCACAGGGAAATGATCCAAAAAATGATTGAAATCGCGAACTACACTGACGATTGAAATGCCACTTCAATAATACACAAAGATTTTCAGGGTATTTTCTTTTCTCAAATTACGAAGCCCTGACTTGTCCCTGTACCAATGGAAATATCCAACTTTTATTTTTGGAATAATCCTTATACTAATTTTATTTCTTGGTGATAGGAATCTTGTTTTCAGAAATGACAAATTGATTGATGACATTAATTCTCTAATGGGAATTCTTGTCGGATTTTATGTGGTGGCATTGGCAGCAATCGCAAATTTTTCTAATACAAACCTTGACACTAAATTAAAAGGTAGAACTCTGATACTTAATAATTTTAGGCAAGGAGAACAAGTGCAAGAGCAACTGACTCGTCGTCGATTCCTTACGGTACTATTCGGCTATTGTGCCATGTTATCTATCTTTATATACGTCATAGGTGTATCATTTATTCACTTAGATTTCCCCCAACCTGACCAAGATGTTTGGCAATTAGTCTTATTCTGGTTGGAAATGTTTGCTTTGGCGATTTATGTTTGGTGTATTTCGAGTTTAATAATTGTGACAATGTTGGGGCTTTACTACTTGGTTGAGCGTATCCACCGTGATTAATCAAGATTTTTGAAACCTCCCGAATCTATTTTCACCATTTATATTAGTATCTCATAATTGTTGTATTGATGAATAAAGCGATTCCAACTTGATACGTGCATCCTCGGTTCTGAACTGCCAATCAATCGGTTTGGCTGCTTCATTCCGATAATCTGCTCAAACCTTGGTTTCAAAAACAATAAATTCACGGTCAGAGATAGAACGTAGGAGATATTGGTCAGTCAGAATATTGATTGTAATTTCGGCCATGTTCAACCAACTCCCGTGCTTAGGCGTATGGTGAACCTCAAACCCGTAGGCCAAAAGACGCACATCAGTAGGGTTGATTGTGTCATGCAGGGTAGGCCTTTTGTACGTGTTCAAATTGTCCATAACAACAACAATCTACTTTTCTGGAAAATGATTATCGGCAAGATCTTTCGACGTGGGCCAAGTCTTGGTTGGTCCGATGGTCGGTGACTTTCACATGTCGTCATCTGAGCCGCGGAGCCGACAGCTTGAAGAGATGAGTGGTTCCGTTCCAATTCGTCATCCTCGCACGCCGTTTGACCCGGAAAAGCCGGTCATGAGAGAAGGGTTTCCAGCGTCTGTTGCCTTGAGATCTTCTCCAAACAGACAAGAGCCGTGTTATCTCCATACTTGCGACAGTAATCATCCGGAACATCTTCCATGGTATAGACACAATCAGCATTCTCTTAGCCCATCTTTAACATTTAGCGCTCAAAAGCCAATAGAAATGGGGGTGTTAAAATTCAAGAGGCACTACTAAGTTGCACTTCCGGCACTTGAGTCCCTCAATCATGTTCTGAGTGTCGTGCGGGTTTCATCCCGCCTTGTACCGCATCAATTCCCGGTCAAACCACTTACTTTGCGTTCATTCATGAGCGGTGGTGGTAGTCCCATGTCCTGATAGATATGGGTTTGGAAAGCATCCGGTGTCGCTGTCGTGCGAACATGGAGGGTCGTGTTATCCGAACAGGCAAAACGTGTCGGTGTACGCTGCAAAGTCTTTTGCTTGACCGATTGACCATGCCGTTACTTCACGAACAGGTTGATGGGTATTGTGTAGTGAACCGTCTTTGGCGGTGCCTGATTTGGTTGCTCTGATCAACATGTTAGAGATTTAGTGTTGGTTTGTGGTGGGTTCAACCCTCTAAAATAGAGGAGGTGGCACTACTTGAGAGATTTTAGAGGACCCTCGAACACGAAACTAATGGAAATATGGTAATATGTTAAAATTGGGGTGTGTAAAAAAGTTGAATTTAGCTTTAATTTACTCTTTTTGGATAGAAAAATGTTAAACATGGGTTAGGGGGAATGCAACAACATTGCTTAAGCCACGGTCTTAAGCAGTGCTTTTTAGTGCCCGGTGCACAGTCTCGGTGGAAATCGTTTCTATAATCACCTATTCGACCATTTAATCACTCAACAACTTTAAATTCCACTGAGTATGACCACGTGGCGGTGTGGGTCAGGCCAACATGGTAAGTGTGGCCTCACTATCATCCAGATGGCGTAGCTTGCGGTTCTCATTAACCTTGCTCTCCAAAGCCGCTTATACACCCTCCAAAACGCAATTTTACGCACCCTCTCAACCGTTGATGTGCACACCAATATCAGCCCATCTTTAACATTTTTCCCCCAAAATAAAGAAAATTAAGGTTAATTTCGACCTTTTTTCATGCCCTCATTTTACAAATAGTGTTATTTGAACGACAGTTACGTTTTTGCGATTCCGCTGATTTCTCCCAAGTAGTGCCACGCGGAAAATTTTGGGGGTTGAAACCACTCCATGCCCACTCTAAATCTCCCACATGTTTATTCGAGCG
>MPNP01000122.1 GCA_002239085.1 Rhodobacteraceae bacterium bin131
TAGATGACCAAAACCGACCCTTGAACAGCTGTTAAACTTTGATCAACGATTATCTATGACAATGGGAGAAGCCCTAGTTCCTTGAGATAAGAATTGTGTTTGAGCTTTGCTGCCTGAATCTTCTCCTCAGCCCTAACTACTACCTTTTGGGTCTCAGCAAGGTCAACAGGTTTTTCCGCTTTGGTGGTGCTGACATAACGTGTTATATTCAAATTATAGTCGTTTTCTATAATTTCGGCCATTTCGACCCTTCTAGCATAACGTGTGATACTCTTCGGCCGGTTCTTATACACATCAATAATATTCCTGATATGATCATAAGTCAGTTTGTTCTGTCGTTTCACTTTCTCAAAATGTTCAGCAGCATTGATAAACAGGACATCATCAAACTTCTTGCACTTCTTAAGAACAAGGATGCATACTGGAATACCCGTTGAATAAAAGAGCTTTGACGGCAACCCGATGACGGTATCAATGTGGCCATCCTCTAGGAGTTTGCTTCGGATTTTCATCTCCACTCCCCCACGAAACAATACACCATGCGGAAGGATTATGGCCATCACCCCGTTATCTCTCAGATAATGAAAACCATGCAGCAGGAAGGCAAAATCGGCTGCTGATTTCGGAGCGACCCCGTAATTCCTGAATCGAACATCCTCTCCTGTTACTTCAGTGGGATTCCATCCGTAGCTGAAAGGTGGATTGGCTACAATAGCATCAAAACTAGGCTTGTTGGCCGGGTTTGATGATTGGAGAAAGGACCAATCGTTAGTCAAAGAGTCGCCATGATGGATCTCGAACAACGTATCTTTAACTCCGTGCAGCAGCATGTTCATGCGAGCAAGGTTGTAGGTAGTGATGTTCTTCTCTTGCCCGTAGATTCTACTGATCCCCTTGTCTCCCATATGATTTCGAACATTGAGTAGCAACGAGCCTGATCCACAGGCAAAATCCATTACACTGTCCAAGCGGTCTCTTTTTCCGGCCTTCGGTTCCTGACTGTCAAGGGTGACAATTTCGGAAAGAATTGTGGAGATTTCCTGTGGGGTATAAAATTCCCCTGCCTTTTTGCCTGAACCCGCTGCAAATTGACCGATCAGATATTCATAGGCATCTCCCAAATCGTCACTAGATGGTGAAAATTCTGGAAGTCTCTCATCTATTGTGGCTATGACTTTACAAAGAGTGTCATTGCGTTCAGAGTAACTCTTGCCCAGCTTTTCAGATGTAAGATTGATCTCTGAAAACAGACCGGAGAAAGTGCTCTCAAAAGATTCTCTCTCAATGTAATTGAAGCCATCCTGGAGAGTTTTTAGCAGATCATTATCCTGGATTTTGGCCATGTGGGCAAGACTGGGCCACAGATGCTCAGGGAGGATGCAATAATGTGTCTTGAGCTTCATCTGGTTTTCGAATGCAGATATATCCTCGGGATTATTTTTGTACCAGTCATATAATGAGGACCACTCACCGTCGTCATTGTTATCTGGATAGTCAGGCCCAAGTTCCTTTTTTGCTGCAAGTTCGTAATTACCCGAGAGGTACCGAAGGAACAGAAAAGCCAGCATATAGTCACGAAAGTCGTCCGCATCCATAGACCCTCGGAGTTTGTCGGCAATGCTCCAGAGTGTCTTGCCTAAATCCCTTTTATCTTCATTAGTCATATTCAACTCTTATGAGTTATAAATTTAAAATGGTCGTTCAACTTCTGGTAAATGTCTTCAAACATCACCAAGTTATCCTGAACCAAATATTCTGATTCGTAACGGAAGCTGTTCTTGTGGGTAAGAACATTTACCATTCGGGAAACCTCATCTTTATCTGCATAGCCAATACAAGAAAGCACATAACTCATTTGACCGGCACCAAGGAACGATGAGACATTCTCCAATAACTGACGCAGTAGTGCAAAGTGATATACTCTAACACTGTTGGTTGATATGGCCTTTTCAAGTAGCTGTAATACTCTTAGATGATAGAGGAAAACGTCACCTCTATGGGTTTCCAATGAAACTATATCTTGCTTTTTGCTGAGAATACTTGCTTTTACTTTATTTTGATACCTACCTCTTTTCTCACCTTTCAATAACCAGTCAAAGAGGATAGAGTATAACCCGACATGGTGGGTGGTAATAATGATTTTCAGATTATTATAATTCTCCTCAATCAGTTCATAAAGTATTGAAGCGGTAATAAAGATTTTGTGGTCATCTAGACTTGAAACCGGGTCGTCAATGAAAAAATATTGGTAATTTGTCCAACCTTTCAAATCCATAATTACTAAGAAGAAGCACCAAATAAAAATGCGTTCCTCTCCACGAGAGATTTTTATTGCTGAAACATCTCCTGGCACACTACTATTCGGGAAAAATGAAATAGATTCGATTCCCATTTCTAAGTCTTCGTGCATATTGAAGCGGAATTTGAACCTTGGTCTATAAGGTTTCAATTTTTGCTCAATGTCAGGTTCGGAGAAATTGTTGTGAAGAAGGCTCAGTCTACTATGTCGGATATTCAGTCGGATTTCAGTTCCATCATTCTCGATGTCGTTGTACCAAGAAAATAAATCTTCACTGTAGGCGTTGTAATAGATACCTGCATGAGTTCCATCATCATTTTTTTTCAATTCATTATAAGCAATTGAGAGTCTCGTTTTTCCAACTGAATTGAACGCATAGATCAATTGTATATTATTGTTGTCATTTATAATTTGACTTGCAACTTCTCGTATGTTTTTCATTTCTTTACCAGATTAGGAAATAGATTTTGCATCAACCCCTGCTTGTACTGTTTGAGGGCTTCAAGTTTCTGCTCGCTTGTAGCAATCAAATCATCCAGTGAACCAAGACAGTTAGCAATCTTCTGTTGCTCAATGAGAGAAGGAAAGGCAGCAGGGATTTGTGAAAAAGCATAATACTTAAGGCTTAATGTATCTTTTACCAATCCTTGGGAGTACTTTCTGAATTGATCAATCATAGCACTCGTCTTGAAATAATAGGCAAAAAAGAAGCCATCAGTTTCTGTTTTTGGACGACATACTGTATAAGCGGGACTTACCAATCCTTCTAAACTTGTACGTGCGCTGCGGCCTTCCCACATTCGCATCGTGTCATAAACAATATCCCCCGGAATAACTCTAAGGTATTTTCCCTTATTTAAGTTTGCGGTAGTCCTTCGATTAAGATCTTTTTGAAAAATTACTCCGTACTGACCAGTCACTGAAAGTAAAGAGAGTCCAGGGAAGCCCGTTTCATTGATTTCATCAAAAATTTCTCCTAGTGGTTTAATGGGCCAATCATTACTATTCCTAAACTCTGGAAACCGTAACCGTGGACGGTTTTCGCCTAGCTGTGGAAATAACTG
The DNA here is from genome assembly GCA_002239085.1 of Rhodobacteraceae bacterium bin131. Lineage (GTDB taxonomy): Bacteria > Pseudomonadota > Alphaproteobacteria > Rhodobacterales > Rhodobacteraceae > MPNP01. Next base: position 3,364 of record MPNP01000122.1, read on the forward strand.
CTGCATCAACCCCTGCTTGTGCAGTCTGAGGGCTTCAAGTTTCTGCTCGGATGACACAATCATATCGTCCAATGAGCCGATGCAGTCAGCTATTTTCTGTTGTTCATCCGGTTCAGGAAATGGTATTTTCAGATACTGATACTCGGAAATGTAATATCTCTTATGTTGAGCTGGGTCAAATTTTATTTGTGACATTAATTCATACACAAGTTTTAGTTCAATCTCTCTAAGTGATGACAGGATTTTTATTGCCGAAGATTTAACTTTGAAAGGAAAATTAACGTATTTTATATCTGTGGTAAAATCGTCAAAGATGATAACTGGAACATTTTGGTAAATTCCCGTAGACTCTGATGTATATCCAATAATAAATCTTTTATTTGCTGTTAACACTGGAGTACCTACGTTTTGGTATCTAATGTCCCTAACAAGGTAAGGAGTTGGCTGCTCGTAGTCTAGCAAATCAAAAAGATGCTTAGCCTTCCACCCAGGTTCATCCCTGAATTCAGGAAACCGCAACTTCGGCAGTATTTGAGACACCTTACGGTCTTTCACTAAACCACCTCCCTCTCATAAGCAGCGAGACCAGAAATTTCACGCCCATCAGACCGTTTTTTCAGGAACGGTACCAAATCGCGCATAAATGCCAGTTCCCTTTTGCGACGCTCACGCCAGCTGAGTCCTAGCGGCAACATCAAGTCAGTTAGTTGTTCTCCATCAAAAATCATTCGCTCCAGAATGGTGTCGACAAACTCCTTTAGGTTAAGGTATTCTAGGCCGTGATTTGCAGCCATTTCCTTAAGTTGCTGAGCCAGTTTCTCTAGTTTGAATTTTTCGTAACCTTCCTTAATGTCATTTTCATTCAGACTTTTACCGATACTTAGTGAAGTAACGTACTCAATGATTTCCTCTCGTTCATCCAGGAACTTTGAATCAGCCCTGATCAAGCCGATTAGTTGCTCTCGGGTGATCTTGATCTGCTCAGGATCCTGGTCAATGTAGCTGGCGACCAATTTCATTATGTAATCGAAATCAATATCGGCGGACGCAAAAAGATTTAGTTCATAATCGGGTTCTTCATTGTCTGGCTCATCATCTCCACCTGTTTTCATAGTATCCATCTTGACCCGCTCGACAACGGAGAGGTAGTCTCCCTGCAATTCCTGCAATTCCTTGCTAGATCGGATTTTATCAATCTCTTCATTCTGTTCATTAGTGAGGTCAGTGTACAGGTTAAGCTTCACCCTAATTCGCTTTATCTTCCTGAACAGATTGATAAATTGAACTCGTGCGGCCTTACCTTGGAGATTATTGGCCTGACCGGAAGTTGAGCTCAATCCTTGAGATTGCATAAATTCATCTAGTTTGACTACGGATGCCCTGAATTGGTCAATAACGACTTGGGCATCTTCGACCAACCAAATTTTTCTAGCTTTTTCGAGTTTTACGCCAGAAAAAAGGGTTATAGCGTTGTCAACACTCTCCTGTTGTCCCCGGAAATCTAGGATGTTACCAAAGGGTTTTGTGCTGTTCAGCACTCTGTTGGTTCTGGAAAAGGCCTGAATTAGACCGTGTTGACTGAGATTCTTATCTAGGTATAGCGTGTTGAGATACCTGGAATCAAAGCCAGTAAGAAGCATATCACACACAATGGTGATGTCGATCTTCTCTTGTCCCCTGTTGGGCAAATCTCCATTGGGTTTCCATTGATCCTTGATACGTTGTTGGACATCCTGATAATAAAGGTCAAAATTGCTGATATCGTAACTGGTCCCATATTGCCGGTTGTATTCAGCTATGATTTTCCGCAGAGCGTCCTTCTTACCTTCGGGATCCTGCTTATTGTCTGTCTTTTCTTTTAGGAGGTCTTCTTGGATTTGCAGGACGTCCTTGTTGCCTTCAGCCGGAGGAGAGAAAACAACAGCAATCTTGAGAGGTTTGAATTTGGGGTTGGATTGGCTTCGTTTCGATTGGATTTCATCGAAGACCCTATGGTATTCAATCGCATCATTGATTGAGGAGGTGGCAAACAGCGCATTGAAGGAACGATTGCCCGTGGCTGCATCATGTTTCTTCAGTATTTCCTCAACAACCGACTGTTTGTATATTCGTTCGTGAGTATCTTTCTTCTCGTAGTAATCAACATGGAAGCGAAGTACATTCCTATCTTCAATTGCATGAGTAATGGTATATTTATGAAGTTCCTGCTGGAACAATTTCCTAGTTGTCTGAAAGGTGGCAACACTTCCGTCAAATTGTGGAACGCTGGCATTGTCCTCAAAGATCGGAGTCCCGGTGAAACCGAAGAATTGTGAGTTTGGAAAGAAACTCCTGATGGTCTGGTGATTTTTGCCAAATTGCGAGCGGTGGCATTCATCAAATATGAAGACCATTCGTTGGTCATGAAGGGGTGCTAACCTTTGCTGATACTGGTTCACGTCCAGAGCAAGGGCGAGTTTCTGGATGGTAGTAACGATAACCTTGTCGGCATAATTGTCAGAAAGGAGCCGACGGACGAGGTTTGCAGTGTTGGTGTTCTCCTCAACACAGTTCTCCTGAAATTTGTTGAACTCCACTCGGGTCTGACGGTCAAGATCCTTGCGGTCCACAACGAAAAGGCATTTGTGGATATTGGGATTGGTTTTCAGAAGAGTTGAAGCCTTGAAGGAGGTGAGTGTCTTACCTGACCCTGTTGTGTGCCATATATAACCATTTCCACAGTTCCGTTCAATGCAGTCAATAATAGCTTGAACAGCATAGATCTGGTAGGGCCTCATTATCATGATCTTCTGTTCGCTGGCGATAAGTACCATGTGCCGGCTAATGGTCTGGCCTAAGTTACACTTAGGTAGGAACTGGTCAGCAAAATCATCCAGATGGGATATTTTTTTGTTATTCCGGTCGGCAAAACAGTATTTCGGAAGAAAACGCTCATTGGCATTTAAGGGAAAGTACTTGGAATTGTTGTTAGTGAAGTACCACGTGTTTGCGCGGTTACTGACGATGAAGAGTTGGACGAAACAGAGCAGCGTCCGGGTATAACCATTCCCTGGATCGTTCTTGTATTTTACAATCTGTTCCATGGCTCTACGGGAGCTAATACCGGGCCGTTTGAGTTCAATCTGAACAACGGGGATACCATTGATCAGGAGAATAACATCATATCGGTGCTGGCTGTAGTCTGTATTGATCCGAAACTGATTGATGACTTCGTATGTGTTCTTGCACCAGTCCCTGATGTTGACAAGGGTATAATTGAGAGGGGTACCGTCGTCGCGGGTGAGTGTTTCTGGGTTTCTCAGGGTATTGGCCGCCTTGAACACATCCTGTGAAACTATTGAAGCGAGGAGACGTTGGAATTCGCCATCGGTTAGGTGAACCTGATTAAGATCCTCAAATTTTTGACGGAAGTTTTTTTCCAAGGCTTCCCGATTGCGGATATCGGAACGGTAATGGTATTTAAGATCACTTTCAAGTTTTTTGACAAGTGCTTCCTCTAGTTGCAATTCCGGTGTGGATTGTACCGCCCTTTCAGACTTGTTGCTATTTCTCATACTCTGCTCCACAATTTGTTTTAAGGGTATGTCTATTTATTCTAAATGAGATAATACCTAAAATTGTTTTCTTCCAAGTCATTTTTTCTAGGTTTTATGCTGCGCATTTGATTCACTTGAATCAAACACTGAATTGAACCTTTTTAAGGTAAACAAGGAGCGCTCAAAAGAAATTAATAAACCTGTTTGAAAAAGACTGTCAATCTTGTTTGAAAAATAACCCAAGGTTACGGTTAAAAAAGGTACTAATTTTCGTATTCAAACAGGAACGCTACGAGTCAGCATCACCTTCTTTAGTTGTTTTTGGTTGGTCTATTTATCCCAATGGAAGTGACGGGTTCATTGACCTTGTCCTTCGGATATGAGCGGAAGCCTAATCCATACATCCAAGCAAACGATAGCTGTTATCATTGATGAAAATAATAACCTCATGCAACATGCGACCGTGCAAATCTGTGGTTTACCCGAACCGCCCTATCATCTTAATTGTCGCTCAATAACCTCAGGGAGCCGAGTGGGATGGAACCGTGCTAGGAAAACCCTTCAAGGGGATGATCTTGGGTCCCGAAAAGCGTTGAGTTGCTTATGGCTGAATCGACCCAACACGGAACCGATCCTGTTGACCGAAAGAGCCATTGATGCCGATACAAAGAGGTATCAGGCTGTGACGATATTGATTACGAATCATCCCAAAATCGGGCACCTCGGATCCACTGGAGCAGAGGAATGGAACCGTCTTCTGGTGGAGCATGAATCAAACGGATTGGTACAAGGCAAGATAAACCATTGTTAAGCTGTAACTATTGGAGGGTATTGAAAAGGAGGTGACTATCCAAGCGACATTGGGGAAGCAAACTTGCCATGAAACAAGATGCGTGATTGCAAGTGAAATCATTGATAAAGGAGGGGAGTGAAACGCAACAGAGAATAGAAAAATAAGTCAG
>MPNP01000123.1 GCA_002239085.1 Rhodobacteraceae bacterium bin131
AAAAATTGGATGAATTGATTGACATAAGACCTATTTTATTTCTGCATCAGAAAGAAGAATTATTAGTTGTTAAATGCATAGCAAAGCTTGCTGAACTTTTTCCTCGTAAACATTTCATGAGTGAAAATGAATTGACCGATTTGGCTCCTCTATTAGAAGTAAGTCTGAAATCAAAAGATTCTGAAATCGTTCAATTGGCAAGGTATATTAAGGAAAAACTTTTTGACAGCTAAACTATTAATCCAGGGTTGTCGCATTTGAAATACCATTCGGTCACATTTCACGTCATTGACCCTCGCCGATTATTTCCAGAAGGAGATGAAAGGATTGTTCTTTCCTTTACTGGCTAAGAATGTTGAAAATATAGAGTTCGTCAGCAAGCAAAACCATTGTAAAATTTTAAATGCGATAGCCCTGACGCGTGGTAAAGGAGCAGAAAAAGTCCTCCATGCGCAGCAAGTTGAAACGAGCCGGATGGAACGATAGCTGTCTACTGGAACTCATCATAGGGGCCAAAATACAACTGAATGAAATTGAAAAAGTTTAAATGCGATAGCCCTGGCTCATTGGCAGCTTCCAAAATGAAGTGAATTTTGAATCTTTCGACGAACTTATTTATGACCCATCCGCTTGGAAACATGTATTGTATCGCGCCGCTGAGCCAACGGTTGAGTTTCTCCATCCCGATGCACTTTTCGCTGAACCCACGACTTTTTTGTATTATCGTGGCATGGCTATTGTGCGACAATCAAGATGATGGGCTGAAGGGGATGATTCTCAGGGAGCGATTACTGGCGATTCCAGTCGGGCTACGCCCTCCCTCCATTGCCAGTAATCAATAAGTTCTAAGTCGCCTCAAATGGCGTTGGCAGTGACCTGAGCAATGTCAATCCCAAGGAACCAGTTGTAGGTGAAATTATATTAACACCTCAAGATGGATTGACTCTGCGCAATGCTTTGCAAGTTATGTGTATAAGCCCAAAGTCTGTTTTTATCATATTGAACTCACAGCTGTCTCGTAACATTTAACAATGGCCTCGTATGCACTGGGTTAGACCCTAAATTGCTAAAGTCTGTCCCTTGAAATCTAATTTATCTTGATAAATGGCTTATATGTCCGACTTGACAATCAATTACTCACTCTGGAGTTCATCCATTCTTAGATTGATTTGAAACTCATTCCTTAAGTGACAACGAAAGTTCAACCACAATAGTTTTTTAGCTACCCTGTTTGTTACTGAACTGAAATTCATAATGACTATTGAAAAAATTTAATGGAATCGATTTATGGCTAATCAAGCACGCAATACTCAATATGTTTTTCACATGGAGGGTTTAGGGAAAACCTATTCTGGTGGGAAACAATGCTTTGAAAATATTAACCTATCCTTTCTTCCTGGAGTTAAAATTGGGGTCGTCGGTGTCAATGGCTCAGGCAAATCAACCCTGTTGAAAATTATGGCTGGCATCGAAACAGAGTATGTGGGTGAGGCATGGTCAGCAAAGGGTATTTCAGTCGGCTATCTTCCGCAAGAGCCAGAACTAAACTCTGATTTGAATGTCAGAGACAATGTCATGCTTGGAGTCAAAGAAAAACAGGCCATCTTAGACCGCTACAATGAATTAGCACTCAATTATTCAGATGACGTCGTTGATGAAATGACGCAATTGCAAGATCAAATTGACTCTGCCAATCTGTGGGATCTGGATTCCAAAATTGACCAAGCCATGGAAGCGATTAGATGCCCCGATGACCAAGCATGCATTGCTAAATTGTCTGGCGGAGAGCGACGGCGAGTAGCTCTGTGTCGATTACTTCTTGAAGCACCCGATATACTGCTTCTTGATGAACCAACCAACCACCTTGATGCGGAAACTGTTGCATGGCTTCAGCAACATTTAATCAATTATAAAGGAACTTGCCTCATTGTCACCCATGACCGCTATTTCCTTGATGAAATAACGAGCTGGATTCTCGAGCTGGACCGCGGTCGAGGAATACCTTATGAGGGAAATTATTCGAGTTGGTTGCAACAAAAAGCAAAACGACTTGAGCATGAAGCACGACAAGAAAAATCTAGACGAAAAACGCTTGAAAGTGAATTGGAATGGATACGTTCGGGAACGCAGGCAAGACAAACAAAACAAAAAGCCCGAATTAACGCATATAACGAACTTGTGGCCCATACAGAGCGAGAGCGATTCAGCACTTCACAAATCGTAATTCCTCATGGACCACGGCTCGGCTCCAATGTATTAAAAGTTTCTGGATTACACAAAAGTCTTGGTGATATTGTCCTGATTGAAGATTTATCCTTTAATTTACCACCGGGCGGTATTGTCGGTATTATCGGGCCTAACGGGATTGGCAAAACAACTCTTTTTAGAATGATTACACAGCAAGAATCTATCGATACGGGGTCAATTGAATTCGGTGCAACAACGACCCTTTCCTATATTGATCAAAGCCGCGATCATTTGGACTCCAGCAAGACTGTTTGGGAAGAAATTTCCGATGGCTTAGTTGTCATTGAACTTGGCAACGCTGAGGTCAATTCTCGTGCTTATTGTTCAACATTCAACTTTAAGGGAACCGACCAGCAAAAAAAGATAGGTCTTCTATCTGGGGGAGAACGCAATCGTGTTCACCTCGCCAAATTGCTGAAAAGTGGTGGTAACTTGCTGTTGTTGGATGAACCAACTAATGATTTGGATGTCGAAACATTACGGGCGCTTGAAGAGGCATTAGAAAATTTTGCGGGGTGTGCCATGATTATTTCCCATGATCGCTTTTTTCTGGACCGTTTGTGTACTCATATTCTTGCTTTTGAAGGAAACGGTCATGTCGAATGGTTTAATGGTAATTTTGAATCGTACATGAAGGACAAAGAGAGGCGACTTGGTATTGATGCACTAGTACCAAAACGCGTCAAGTATAAAAAATTTGTCAGAGCCTGAATTCATGAGCCGAATTGATTAGTATTCGCCTTATTATCTTGTTTTCTTGAGCTGTTCCTTGTTCCTGTTCCGTTGGAAGTTGGGTGTTGGGTGCTGGGTTGGAACACATTGTTCCGGCTCCGGCTCTAATGGTGTTTAGGGTGCTTCACCGCCCCTGACCCCACCGCCATTCAAGGTGTCATGGCACGGTTCCTGTTCGGTCGGGAGGGGAAGGTGTGTGTGACAGTATGACCACGGGGAACAATGGTGGTAATTTGAGCCACAAAGAGCACGTTTGAGTCACACAATCAGGGCAAAAATAACGTTTTATGATGACAAAAAGCGAACCAGTCGTTACGTATTACCAGAACTGAGAAATCAACCAATATTTTTAATTTAGTTCGCAGGTCAGGGCAATTTGAAAAATACAACTCCCTTTGTATATAATGAATACAATGACTATATAATGTCCATACAATAATGCTTGAATTGTAAATTCAGGACACCTAAAAGAGGATGTTTTTGATTCCAATTTGATTTAGATTGTTAACACTTGTTTAATGGAGAAATTATCATGAATTTTGCAATTATCCCATTTGACGAACAACCCGAAGATTTTATGGATCGGGTTAAAGCAATCGATCCCGAACCTTATATTTCACAATCACCTCGTGTTTACTTTGTCAGGATTAACGGTGATTCAGGGTATATCTCAAAACAAGTAGGTTTTACAGATACAGGTAAATTTCCTCCAATTACTAGAATAGTAATTCCATTCAGTGACAACAACTATTCAGGGCTTGCCTCCTCTAGTCTGTGGGATTATTTGGTGGGGAAAAAATGACTGAGGTAAATCGAGATATACCCCAGTCAAAAATTGAACCGTCAACGCCCCCTCCGATATCACATGAAATTCCAACTGGGTTGAAAAAAAAATTTAAGTATGTGTTATCAGGTCTTAAAATTGTAGTTGCAATTTTAACAATACTTGTGGCTTTGTGGGGTGCTTCTAATTGGTTTAGTTCTCAATTTAGAGATGTTAGGGAAGAAGCAAACAATAAATTTTCAGCAATCCTGGAAGTAGTCAACGAAAACAAAACTAATTTGGCTGTTCTGGGAGAAAAGGTAGCTAATATTGAAGTGGATATTGGCGATATTAAAGAAGATATTGGCGATATTGAAGTGGATAATGCTGAAATAAAGGACGAGTTAAATTCCAATCAGGGGAATATTAATGAAAATGCAATATACGAACAGTATGGCTATCAACTCCCTTTCCATCGGGGTTTAAGAAAAAGTGATCACTTAAGTATATAATCCCCGAATAATAATATTTATTGTTTAATTTGATTCTAATAGTACAAAACTGGTAATCAGGTTCACCTAAACGATTGACTTATTTTTGCAGAAAGTTTCCAAATGTTTAAACAGAAAATTGATTCTGAAATTGTCCGAGATCGATTTAAAGCGAAGTGTGTTGAATTTTTATCTAATTTGGCGGATGAGTGCCGCTTTGTGAATAAAGTGGCTCTTTCCTTGGCATTTTTTCTTTTGGTGTCTGTTTCCTTAATCTCTGGTCTGGGAGTGAACGAGGCACAGGCACAGTCGGCAACTGAAAAAGGGTTGGCCATTGCCCAAGAAGCACGCGATTCCGACCGTGGCTTTGTCAACTTTATATCCGAATTAAGCATGATCCTTCGCAACAAGCAGGGTCAGGAAAATAAACGTTCTCTCAGGATTAAAGTCCTTGAGGTGAATGGTGACGGTAACAAATCGTTGTTTATTTTTGACAATCCAAAAAATGTCAAAGGAACCGCACTTCTTATCCATGGTCATATTCAAAAGGCCGATGAACAATGGCTGTATTTACCTGCACTAAAGAGGGTGAAGCGAATTAGTTCAGCGAACAAGTCAGGCTCATTTCTTGGAAGCGAATTTTCCTATGAAGATTTAGGAACTTTGGAAGTTGAAAAATTCACCTATAAGTGGCTTCGGGATGAATCTTGTGGAAATCTTACATGTACAGTAACTGAATATACTCCTGTAGAAAAGGGTTCAGGTTATACTCGACAGCTGATTTGGCATGACACTGACGCGTTACGTATATGGAAAATCGAATATTATGATCGCAAAAATACCCATCTTAAAACCTTAATTCTTGATGGATATGACCAGTATCTTGGTAAGTTTTGGCGCTCATCTAAGTCGGTCATGACAAACCATGTCACTGGTAAGTCAACCGAATTCCAATGGAACAATTATGAGTTTCAAACCCAGCTCAATGAACGCGACTTTACTCAAACAGGACTTCAACGTGCTCGATGAAAATTATTAGTTCTCTCACTCAAATTGTTCCAGCATCATTTATTGGCATTTTCTTAAGCGGTATTTTTGGTATCACTAGCGCTCAGGAAACAAGCAAATATTTTATTGAAACTGCGGGATCCATTGGTTTAGAAGGCCGTCTATTTTTAGATAACCCTGCTTACACAGGTCAGAAAAAAAATAATTATATCATCACCTTTGAACCTTCGATTTATCTTGAGGGCGATACTGGTGCGAGTTTCACTCTCAAACCCTTTTTAAAATTCGATAGTGCTGATAGTAATCAAAATCATTTTGATATCCGTGAAGCCTATTATCTTAACTACGGGTCAATTGGAAATTCTGAGTGGGAAATTCGTTTGGGTATTGACAAGGTATTTTGGGGAACTGCCGAGTCGAATAATCCCGTTAATATTATCAATCAAACTGACTTTGTTGTGCATCCAGACGGCAAGGCCAAGCTAGGTCAGCCAATGATTCAAGGAACATTATCTGGAGATTGGGGAACTCTTGCTTTATTAGTCCTTCCAATTCACCGTCCTCAAACTATTCCAGGATTGAAGGGTCGATTTCGTCCTCCCCAATTAGTCCAAACATCACGCGAAACTATCACATATCTTTCTCCCTCTGGCCGTTCCAATACTGACCTTGGGGCACGATACAGTAACACCATCGGTGCTTTAGATTTTGGCATAAGTATTTTCAGTGGAACAAGCCGCATTCCGCAACTTGTTCCAGTTTTTGATGTCAATTCGTTACAAACTATGCAGCCACCGATTCTGATTGGTTATACCCAATATTATGGATTGACAGAGCAATTTGGACTTGATATCCAATTAATAATTGATGCCTTTTTGGGAAAAGCGGAGTTGGTTAATCGAAAAGAATACAATGATATACCGTCCGCGCTACCCACTCTACCGGCGCTCCCATTTAAATCCAGTTATAATGCTTCAGTTATTGGGGGCGAATATTCAATATATGGAATCTTTGAATCGGATGCTGATTTAACACTCTTCGCCGAATGGAACCATGACACCCGCGGTAAACAAGCTTCCTCAGCTCTCCAGAATGATTTGTTCTATGCGGCGCGTTATACTTTGAATGATTTTAATGATACTGATTTAAATGTTGCACTCATTGACGACCGCGATTATAAAACCAAGACGATGCGTTTGGAATTTAATCGACAACTATCCGATACTGTTTCGTTTAACCTGGAAGCTTTTAAATTCGTTGCTAAAGATTATGATGATACGGCAAGCGCATCTATATTTAAAGATAATTACTTAGCGGTTAATTTTGAATATAACTTTTAGATTCCATTGTATCTAGCTTTCCCTCTGTCTCAATAGCTTGTTCAATACAAAAACAATAAATTGCCAATCATTAGTTGGAATAGTAACTTTGGATAATTGTTCAGTTTTGATTTAGTAAAATATATGCAAGGACGCTAGATTTGGTTATCTCTTAATTTTATTGTATTTCGTAATATTCACTCCTCGTTTAGCTCCTTAATCAACCCATGGAATCCGCTCAAAAAGCATACATTGATGGCGACTTTTTAAAAGCCTCTGAGATTAGCAAAAATATTGGTACTTTTGATGGATTTATACTCGCTGCCGAAGCCTTAATTATTCATGGTGAGCATATTGCATTGAGAGCTCAAAAACAGCAAATCTTTCTCAATGTAATTGACCTATCCGAAAAATCGCTGAAACTCCAACCGAATAATCCTGATGCTCTAGCCCTTCATATACGAGCTTTAGGTCGTTATACCCAATTATTACCTCCTGGAAGAGCATTACATGAGGGGTATGGGGATAGAATTAAAAAACTGTTGGATACGCTTCTCAGGTTGGCGCCCAACTCATGGAAAGGACACTTAGGCTATGGTGCTTGGCACGCCGAAATAGTTGTAAAAGGAGGCCTTCCTGGAAAATTACTCTTTGGAGCATCTGAGCGTAAGGCGGCTTACCATTTCAACAAAACCCTTGAACTCAATAGAAACTCATTTATCGTGAATTACGAAGTGGCACAAGAACTATATACGCTTAATTTAAACAAATTTAAATCACAAATCATTAAACTACTTCGCAACTCAGATACACTCTTAGCAACCGATTCATATGAAAGAATATTATTGAAAAAATCACGAGAATTACTGGTTAAATTATCCGGTTCTTGGTGATCATCCAAGCATAATTTCTTCTGCCCTGAAGAGAAGAAGTCAAGATTGAGTTCAACAAAAAAGGAGATTAATGGTATTTCCTCACAATGTGAAAGCGACTGTTGGTATTTTCTTTTGCCTCAGAAAATTTTATTCTTTTTGACATCAAAATAGCAACTTTTTTGGACCTTTTTGTAAGGAATAACGGACAGCAGTGAACAACTCACCCAAAACCCAAATGACTTTTGAAGAGTGCATTACTTTTCAGGACAAGTTTTTACAGAATGTATCGCGAACTTTTGCACTCACTATACCGCAACTGCCGCCCCCTTTATATTTGTCAGTAGGGAACGCCTATTTGCTTTGTCGTAT
>MPNP01000124.1 GCA_002239085.1 Rhodobacteraceae bacterium bin131
TATTAGCCTTTTTGATAGGTTCAAGGTCTGGTTGCTTGCTATGGTCATATAAGGTGTCGGGTGAGGGCGAGGCAAAACGTATTGAGTTTGCTCTATCAAGCACCTTATCCGAGAGCGCCTGTGTTGTCTCATCCTCATTGAGTGTTCCGACCCATAGAACATTGTGCGGAACGTAAAGAGACTTTGATTTTTCTTTTTCACTGTAAGGTAAATCAATTATTATCCGCGCATCACTTCCAGCATGATTACCGGAAAGGCTTCTTTTACCTCTCATTTCAAGTCGAGACAAAAACTCCGAAAAGTAATATTCTGTTCGCGCAAGATTCATTTCATCTAACAGAATAAGTAACATTCTTTTTTGCCATTTTTCGTACTTAGTAATTTTTAAATCTTTAGCAAAATCTTGGTCGAAATGCCCAAGGGCTTTGGCGCGGTCAGTCGGACGGTATCTTTCGGAAACGAAGTCATAGAAGCCCAAAAGGTCTTGGGGTGAGTCCCAACCTGGTTCAACCGGGACATGAAGAAAATGGATGCCGAAATAACTTGCATAAGCTTTTGGAAGCTGACTTTTTCCTGTACCGCTGAGACCACTTAGGACTGTGAGCGGTGACAGATCATTGACTTTTAAGGAAGTATGGAATGCCTTTATTATCCGAATTGGATATTTCAAACCACTTTCATCTAACTTGCGCTTAAATTCCTTTAGCTCATCCTCTTCATCTTGCAATTCACGCTGAGTATCATATCCTTCAAGGCAAGCGGGAGTATCACGAAAAGCAGCGAGTTGTTTATCAGTCTCTTTATCGCCGGAGCCTTCTTTAATGGCAACTGAAATAGGATCCTCGGGGAAACTAATTGTAGCGGATTCAACTGTTCCGACTGTGGCGAGTAAAGCTAATTTCTCCTGGGCTTTTGTTATGTCCTCCTTAAGCTTTTCATTTTCTTCAATTAATCGCTCATGCTCTGGCTTCAATAAGGCCATCTGTTTTTCGATAATAGCTTTTACTCGCTGTTCCTCTTTGTCAACTTGTTCCTTTAACTCGTCATTTCGGGATTTAAGCCTAGAAACATCCTCCGCCAATTGGTATTTGTAGTTGACTAACCCATCCTTCTCTATTGAAGCATCCTCATTTTTCTTCAGTAGTTCATCAAATTCATCCATACGTTTTTTTATGTATTCTTCCCATTCCTCCTTGGTTCCAAATATCGCCAGGGGATATCCATTAAGTTTATCTTCAGCCTCACGAATTTGTTTAGCAATTTCGGCTCTCCTTCGTTCAAGCGCATCAATACGATTAGACTCCTCCAATATAAAAGCATCCAACTCTTCCTTCATCTTTGTAAGATTCTTGTGGTCGCTTTTAATTTCTTCCCAACGACTTATCTTTTCTTCAGCTAACATGCCCTGTTTTATTATTCCTTCTTTTTCACTGAGCAATCCAGAATTTTGTTGCTGCAAATTTCTAGTTTCATGTTCAAGTGACTCGACCGCGCTTTCCAAGTCACTTTTATTTTTGAACCTGAGGTGTTGCCCCAAAAAATAGAAAACGGCACTTAAAGAAAGTATACCTGCAAATAAAACAATCATTGACAAGTATGAAATCACTGTGCCAGCTCCGTATTAGCTTCTATGCTTTCCGCATCACTTAATTCTTCAATCAGAGAGCGTATTTTTAGCCGCGCTTGAGCGTCTAAACTAGAGAGCGTTTGAAAACGAGCTGACAATACCTCAAATTGTGCTTTCAAAGCATCATGGCTTGCCTTGCTCCTTGCAAGTTCCTCTTTGGTTTGATTGAGTTGCAGTGTTGAATTTTCTATTTCAGTTCGAGTTTCCACAAGTGTATTTTGGAGAGTATCAAGTGTTGCCGTATCACTTTGAATTAACTTGGCTAAAGTGTTGACCTCCAATTTGAGTGCAGCGACATTTTCAGCTGTCGCTTGTTCCTCGCTTCGAGCGATTTCAAGTCGTGTACGAACCGTATTGAGTTCTTCCTTTAATTGTACAAGCTCTAAATTATTTGCCGACACTTCATCTTTGACCAAAGTCAGATTCTGACGTTCCAAATTGAGTTCTTCCCGCGTTTGGGTTAGTTGCAATGTTAAATCATCTAGATCAGTTCGAGTCGCCATAAGAGCTTCTTGTAGAGTATCACGAATTGCAGTATCGCTTCGGATTGATTGAGATAAATTTGCCGCTTCTATCTTGAGGGCTGAGACATTATCAACCGTAGTCTGTTCTTCTCTTCGTGCTATTTCAAGCTGATTACGAACCGTATTGAGTTCTTCATTGACTTGTTCAAGCTCTAAGTTATTCGCCGACACTTCATCTTTGGTCAAAGTCAGATTCTGACGTTCCAAATTGAGTTCTTCCCGCGTTTGGGTTAGTTGCAATGTTGAATCATCTAGATCAGTTCGAGTCGCCATAAGGGCTTCTTGTAGAGTATCACGAATTGCAGTATCGCTTCGGATTGATTGAGATAAATTTGCCGCCTCCATCTTGAGGGCTGAGACATTATCAACCGTAGTCTGTTCTTCTCTTCGTGCTATTTCAAGTCGTGTGCGAACCGTATTGAGTTCTTCATTGACTTGTTCAAGCTCTAGATTTTTTTCGGTTAACTCATCTTTGACCAAAACCAGATTTTGGCGTTCCATGTTGAGTTCTTCTTGCACTTTAGTGAGACGCAGATTCTCGGCTTCGGCTCTTTCAGTGAGGCCTTGTATTTCGGTTTCAAGTTGGGCGATTTCATCCGGGAGGGTCGCAGCAGAATTTTGTAAGTTGGTTAAGTCTGAGGTTAAGCCTGCAATTTCTAAATTAAGCGTATCCCTTGACCTTCTTGCTCTTGCTTCTTCAGTCTGAAGCTCGGGAATTTGAGCAATGAGTGATTTTGCATCATTTAGTTGACCACTTAAATTATCAAATTCAAGTTGAAGTGTTGCCACCTCTTCCATCAGATTATCTCTTTCAGTTCTTAATTGCGGGAGAGTCACTTCAAGTTCTGCTGCTTCATTACGGTCATTGGGAAGTGTAATAACCGATTGACCAAGGGCTGAGTAAGCAATTAAGAGAATAGCAGCAGCGAGAAACAAAAATAAGTAGCAAAACCATAGTGAAAATCGTTGAAGTGTTATAGTTTTTGTTTTCGTCATTTATTCATCCGTAATGGTGTTAGTTAGAATTTAATGGGGTGTATGACTGCATTTCGTGCTCTATCATTTCAATACATCCTTTGGTATCGTTTTTAATTTCGTCATCCCAAAAGCGTAGAGGACGCCAGCCGAAACGTTTAACAATTTCGTCACGACGACAATCTTTCTGACGGTGCTGTCCCGGAAACTCTTCATGCCAAATTCGTCCGTCTATTTCTATGTCAAGGCGTATAGGTAAAAAATCTTTTTGAATTTTCACCAAACCAAAATCCAAGTAAAAGTTGGCCACTTGCTGTTGTGGGATAGGATCAAGTCCTGCTTCAATGAGAGCCTTCTCAAAGCTATTTTCAAGTTCTGAGCGAAAGGGTTGTGGTCTTATTGACGGATTGTTTGTATTAAAGTGCCTTCGCTTTGCTTCAAGCAATAGTGGGTCATATGGATTTTTTGCCGTCCCTATCACCGCGATAATATGAACTACCCATCCATGCTGTCGGGCTTTTATCATTAATTGATTAAACTCAGAATTTGTTTTTGGTGTTTTATCCCAATTGCGCTTCGCAATGAGTACCCCATTTCTTTCAACACGAGATTCAATTTTTACAAGTGCCTTTTGAACTGTTTGTTCATCAGTGTTGATGATGGGGAGAGAAACTGTCTCTCGCTTGGCGAGACTAATTTCTACTTCAGCGACGGCATTGATATTTTCAGAACTCGTGAATGTCCAACCTGTTCGAGACAAATAGTTTGGATATACTCGCCAGCGATTAAAGCCGTTGAGAGCGAGTTCGCCGCGAACTAAAGCTTGACGAATTTGATCCAAGCGACTTACATGAGGAGATTTGGGAGGGTTATAATTTCTGAGGCGTCCACCGATGGCATATCGAAGTCGCCATGATTCACAATGATTCAGACTCACTCTCATTAGCTTTTGTAAAACCTAATCTAGAGATGGTGAAATATTACTCATGAAATTGCGTTCCATCAATCAACGCTACAAAGTTTAAAAATTTTTATCTTACGGAAGGTGAGACATAAATCAAGCAAAAATTGCATATTTCTGATTTCCTTTAGTCATAAAGCATGTAGCATCTATAAACGGGAGCAGAATTGGTTCAATGATGGAGGTCAGCAGAACATGAAAAAGGTATACGTTTATCGGGGTGTGGGCAATTGAATAATTATTGGATTGAATCACGCTTGCATCATCATGGACTGAATATTTTCATGGTTTCTTCCGGAATGGGGTGTGGGTCATTGAAGATATGGTGAAAATAGGTGGAATACGTCACTCAATGGACTCTGGCAATGGCGTTAAGGAAAAAACACCAAATCCAAAATACGGATACAGGTCCATCAAAGAGTTCCAAGTCACGAAATTTAGGTATAGGCTTTACCTTGACCCAATTTATATGTTGTTAAAAGTAATACAGAAAAATAATCCAACATCTTTATTGAGTATGACTATTATTGTTTACCAATAAATTGGGAGACACATTATCGATTCCGAATTACCGTATTTAAAAGGTAACTTTACATACATCTAGAATGAAATCATACCACTCACAAACCAAGTCTAAATTTAAGGAATAATTATGAGAATCTCCTCAAGGAGTTTAGCCAAAAAACTCATTAAATATCTTTTAAGAGAAGATATTTATTCTACGAAAGTAGTTTCACCCGTTAGGATACAACAGTTTTTATCCGCCGTTTGCCCTACTCCCATACAACAGAAACTAATTCGCATTGGAGCGCCGAATGATGGGGGCTATCTTCTTCCTGATGACTTTTTGGATATAAAGGCCTGTTTTTCACCTGGGGTAGGTGAGGTATCTAAATTTGAAGAAGATTTAGCTGATTTAGGAATCCGTTCATTCTTAGCAGATGGTAGTATTGACGACCCAAAATTTTCCAATGAGATGCTACACTGTATCGGCAAGTATATCAGTGATCAAAACTCAGAAACAGACATTAGGCTTGAGGATTGGGTGAATTGGGGGGGGGGGAAGGAAATTTGTCAGGGGACTTAATTTTACAAATGGATATAGATGGTAGTGAATATTCGGTAATTTTTGATACCCCCGAGGAGCTATTGAAAAGATTTCGGATTATAGTCATAGAGTTTCATTCCATGGATAGTCTTATTTCACCGCTCGGATATGACCTCATTCGATTGACCTTTAACAAAATATTAAAACACTTTACCGTAGTCCACATACATCCAAATAATTATGAGAAACCCCTTTTATTCAAAGAATTTGTTTTACCACCTGTGATGGAATTTACTTTTCTCAGGAATGACCGAGTTCAGATATCAAATAAAGCCTTGTCATACCCGAACAATTTAGATGCCCCAAATGGAGCTGATTTCCCTCATGAGGATCATATACTACCAAAATGCTGGTACAATACAAATTAATTAACTACTTTCCCTGACTATCCAAAGCAGATTTTATTCTTTTCTCTTCAGGCCACTCACCTGAAAAGACTATTGTTTAGTCACTTAAGCGCACAAAGAAAATAGGACTGACTTAAATTGGGCAAAAGTCCTGATCTTAGATTTTTGCTGTGCACTGGGTCTTCATGCCCCAAGTCGTATTGAAACGAAGCGTTGAGCCCGAACTAGGGCACCTCATATAAATGATTTAATGTGGGTGGGTAGAGTTATTCCTGATGAAACTATTAAGGACATCCACCATTCAATAGATCTTATGAACTGGGTGACCGGGATGCCAAAATCACGAGCCATTCTCTGGACACTCGCTCGTTTGGATTCTGGCTGAGCGAAGCAACCAATGACCGTGTGATACAAGATCCGGTTGGCGAACTTGAAGTGTGAGGGCGCGAGTAGACGATCAAAGCTCAACTCCCGATAGAGTGTTCCGTAGATTTCATGGAAGCCATAATGAGCTGGCTTTCTTCCTAGATAGCATTAATATTGACCACCTGTGATGGTGGTTTCGGGGCATTGGCTAAAGCTTTGATGACGCCAACTCTGTGCAGTTTTGGGAATTGCTCTCTTGTTGGTAAAAGGACTGAAACCCTTTCAATACCATTCAGGTTAGGCTAAATTCTCAATAAAGGTATTTGGGCAGTCACAGGTTCAATTGATGTTTCCGGTCAATTCTGTCCATGTATGAGACTTCAATAGAAACATTTTATAAACCGCAATAGAGTGCTTTACGATAAACGTTGGAGAACGTGTTTATAATAAGTTCTAACGGAATGAGCAAAAACACTGCTTGGTATAAGCTCAATAAACAGTTTCACTGTCGCTTCTGAATGGTGGTGACCCCAAATAGGGCAAGATTCAACTTGTTAAAGACAAGCTGTGATAAACTCCGGTTTTTTCCTAACTGTGTCGAACCTTTATCCAGCCTACTTAAACGTGTGAATGTTTCATAATAGAGCGAGTATATTGGTCGGCAAAGCGGTACTTACTATGCAAAACAATGCCTCAATCGGGATTTATTATCCGGGCAGGGATAAATGTCAGATTTAGTCAATAGGTAACTCTGCAATACCTCGCTTAATTTAGTCAAACGGACATGACGACCACTAAGGTTAACGAGGAAAACCACTTCATAAATTTTCCTCCAATGTAGGGTCAGTGTAATACAAGGAGATATAGGGATATTGATTGACTGGCGATGTTAAGTCAAGTTCACAATTCAAAAAACTTTGGAGAGAATAACCCATTCTGCATTTTCCGAATGCGTTTTACCAATATATCATGTATACACTCCAAGCAGGGCCTGGTACTTTTGGGCCTCCTGCTTCACCTTTACATTTATATTTTTCTTGAAGATATTTTTCTAATTCTGTCGCACCATTGTAAGACAGACCTTTTTGAACAATCTCATGCGTCGCATAATTAGGAACTTTATTTTTTTCCTTAAGTGTTTTCACTCTCTGTTCTACGTCTGTTGACATACCCACTCTGCAACCCATTGCTTTAACCTTTCAGTTATGAAACTAGTACATTGTTACTTAATGAATCTATTGAGAATTATTACCCTTAATCTCCCAACTATCGGTACACATGGTTTCCTAGGTTGGTTTTTATCATAATAGTTTCACGGCAAAATATATTATTCCGGTCTAATCATTCAGCAGTAATTCCAGCTAAAAATTAAACACCCCGAATTTACAGGGTTTTCGGCTATCAGAAAAATTTATTTTTCGTAAACACTCTGAAATAACTTTGTGGCCTTTTGACAGAATTTGTCTCTAATCGATCTCAAAAATAAAAATTATCATCAATCATAATTTATGAGCAGTCCTATGTCAACTAATACCCTTCGCGAACATCTTTCAATGCCGAGTTTGCTGAGCAAAGTCCTTAAGTTCTTTGCCCGCCTTCCCAACCCCATCAATAATCGTGGGTAACTACTCAGGTAGTATCAGTGACAGATGAGTATAGCCGCATCGGCTGAACAAGGATCTTGCGAAGGACTGGTCTGTTAAGTGTCGGGAGCAGGTGCTTCAGAAGCAAACTGTACCATCAGTTCACTGGGATTGGTTCCCAAGACATCCAGTGCGTTCAACTGGCGTTTGCGAGCGGTCTCTAACACACTGCGGAGAACGGCAAAGTCGCGTGCACCGTCTTTGGTTCGAAAGCTCCCCGAGATCTTCTGCTTGA
>MPNP01000125.1 GCA_002239085.1 Rhodobacteraceae bacterium bin131
CAATTCAGTTAAAATACCTTATGTCTTCTAGCTCGGCTTACGCCAGAAAATTGGAAGTAAAGGTTGAAGATTGGCAGAAACTCTTTGTGGCGAAAACATAACAGGTTCAGGGGGTATTAGAATTCACCACCGCCGAATGAGATTTCCTGTATAAGCGGTCGGTGTAATTCCTTTGTCGCTGAGACTGATGTTCATTATCCAACGGAGGTAAGTGTGTTGTGGGATACGATGTGCTGACTTATTTGTGTTACGGGTAGTTTGGTCAAGGCGACTGACGTGGGCGTTTGGCGACAATGGAAGAGTTTGTGGGCGTAGTTCAAGAAGAAATTCAATTCGGTGAGGGAGACGAGTTGGTCTCGCTTGGAGCAAGTGAGGGATTATCCAGGGTTATCGTATTTAAAATTTTTCAGTTGTTTCCACCTGCATTTTCTCCTATTCGATCAAAACAATACAATTGACGAGGCAGAACAAGGCAAGGCTATCGCATTTGAAATACCATTCGGTCACATTTCACGTCATTGACCCTCGCCGATTATTTCCAGAAGGAGATGAAAGGATTGTTCTTTCCTTTACTGGCTAACAATGTTGACAATATAGAGTGCGTCAGCAAGCAAAACCATTGTAAAATTTTAAATGCGATAGCCTTGGGGATTATCTTCACCAATGACGTCGTCTGCTGATGCTGGCAAAACAAACACTCGCTGAGTTATAGGGGAGATTTATCCTTACAAAGGAGTTGCTGTCCAAGGTATACTATTTTGGTCATACTAACCGGTAAATTGACTAAGTGGTGCGTAATTACATATGAGGTCCGTTTGTACCCTATGAGCAGGTGAGGATTGCCCTGATGTTCAAACAGTCATATAATTTGAGGAAAAAGCTCTCAGAGCGGTCACTTTTTTGGAAAAAACTGAGCTCAAATTTAAGAAAATATTGAAAAAGTGGCTTTTAAACCATCAATTATTCTATCAAGTTGATGAAAAATTGGGTATTTTCTGAAAGACACTACCGAGGAAGTAATAATACAAAAATTTTGTTGAAAGTTATCAGGATTGAAAGTAACAATTCATATATTTTATGAATTGAATATCAACTAATTCAGAGGATGATAGAATTCTAGAACCAGATTATGGCTGTTTGTTTAAATTCGGGAAAACCATCATGTACAACAATGGGATAAATAAGTCTGAAAAACACAATACCCAATTGATAGGACCTCTTATTTCAGATGATGAAATAAAATTAGAACTGAAAAAACGAAAAAGCACAGCAATATACAAGACGATTAAAGCAAAAAATAGAACTTTAGTTGCTGAGAAAGTTAAAATTGAAGAGCAAGATGGTTGGCGAGTAGCTAAAAAAAACTCAAAATCCACTCGGATGAAAAAACCTAAGCCATCCGACCAACAACTTGAAGACGAAGTCTGGTCTATTTTAGCTCAGATGGGTTTCAAGGAAATGAGTTCTGGGCGAAACTTTAGGATTGATGTTGGCGAGAGACTAAATCCACGTCAGATAGATGTGCTTGCTAAAGATGATGAGAGTATAGTAATTGTTGAATGTACGCAAAGCGAAAAACCTTGCAAGAAGAGAATGTCACCATTGATTGAAAAGATTTTAGCAATTCGAGAAAATTTATACAAATCAATTAATAAAATCAACTCCCAAGGACCTAAACCTAAAGTTAGGTTCGTAATCGCCTCAAGAAATGTAATATGGTCAGATAATGACCGTCAATTATGTAAAGAAAAAAATATCTCAGTCCTAACCGATCCTGAAATCGAATATTATCTTAAACTTGTTCAACATCTGAAGCATGCTGCACGTTACCAACTTTTAGGCCATCTGTTTGAAGGCCAGAAAATCCCTGGTCTTGAACGAAAAGTCGTAGCCACACGAAGTAAGATGGGTGGAGATATTTTCTATTCCTTTCTAATAAAGCCTGATGACCTATTAAAAATCGCTTATGTAGGCCATAAGGGAAGTCGTGATAGTGATAATATTGAAACTTACCAGCGATTGCTTGGTGTACAGCGATTAAAGAAAATTGCTAATTATATCAACGGGGGTGGAAAATTCCCGACTAACATTGTTGTAAACCTAAAGGGAAAAAATAATAGAGGACTCAAGTTCGATATTAAAGATAACTTGGGCGATGTGGATTTGGGAGTCCTTCATTTGCCTCCATTCTATGCTTCTGCGTGGGTCATTGATGGTCAGCATCGACTCTATGGTTATTCATTCGCTAGAAATATAGATGGTTTTAATAGCGATACATCAGTCCTACCAGTACTTGCATATGAAAACCTTAATTCTGACAAAGAGAGGAATTTGTTTATTGACATCAACTCAAAACAGGTCAAAGTTAATTCAAGGCTATTGGTTGAACTCTATGCCGACCTTCACTGGGAATCTACTAATCCAGAAGAGGCTTTCAATGCACTACTTTCGCGTATTTCATCACAACTCAATAACGATGTCACCTCACCTCTTCAAAACCGAATGGTCTTGACTGGAAAAAGAAAAACACATTTTCGTTGTCTGACCCAGCCTTCAATCCTGGATGGACTCAAAAATACAAAATTGTTAGGAAGATGTATTAATAAGTCAATAGTTCCTGGACCACTCTCTACTGCCAATGGTGAGGACTATAACGCAAATCTCAAAAAAGGAATTGCGGTAATTTCTGACTGCCTGAATTTGTTTGCGTCAGAGATGAAATTTCACTGGAAGTTAGGTGATGCAACGGGTGGTTATCTTTGTACAAATAATGGAATTCGGGCGTTGTTCTATGTCCTAGATGATATCTGTGATTATGTTTGTTTTAGGAAAAGCATTGATTTATATCTTTTGGACTCCAGTGAAACTTTCAATGAGCTTAAGCCATATCTATTAACTCTTTTAGAATACTTTAAAACAGCTTCGACTCAGGATATTCAGGGTATCAGGAGGATTGGTTCATCTTTGGCTAATGTTCGCAAACAAGCCTATCACATGGAGGCACAAATCCAAAATAAATATGAGAACTTTAAACCTCAAGGATTGGACAATTATCTTAATTCCCATGATGAAGAAGGAACTGCCAGAGCTCGTAGCCTGATAATGATTATCCAGAAACGTATTTTTGATTACGTAATTTCTGTACTAAAAGAGATATATGGAACTCAAAATAAAAATTGGTGGGTTAAAGGAATTCCTCCAAAAATCAGAATTGATTGCTCTAAAAGATGGGAGGAAAAAAATCGTGAGGGAGAAGAAGAAGGCCAACTCTTGCTTCAAAACTACGTAGAAATCAGCATTTTCAATTGGGATAATTTTAAAAATGTTATTTCTCTTGATGCCAAAGATAAAGAATCTAAAAGAAAAAATACGATGTGGATATCAAAACTCAACACAATACGAAATAAGGTGACTCATCCCGAACAAGGACATTTAGATACCGACCAAGTAGCTTTTGTTGAAGAAATAGATCAAAAAGTAAAAAGATTTTTTCCAGATTAACTCATGGGGATTACATACTTTTTCCCCCGAACCACTTCTGACTTTGACACTTTGAGGCCTCAAAGTGTCAAAGTCAGGAAAGTATGCTGGTGGAAGTTAAATCAGAGATTCATACTTATTCAAATCGTATCATTTTGATTGAGGGGGGAATATAAATTTCATGACTTACCATGACTAATAAGAACATTCTCCTTATTGAACCAGGCTATCGAAACAAGTATCCTCCTCTCGGATTGATGAAAATAGCTCAATATCATGGTCCATACAATAAACGAGATAATGTTGTTTTTGTGAAAGGAGAAAATCCTTTAGCTTATGAGACGGTCTGGGACCGTATTTATATAACGACACTCTTTTCATTTGAGTGGAATCGCACGGCACGAAGTATTGACTATGCTCTTGATTTGGTTGGTGGTCAAGCTCATCGTGTTTTTGTCGGAGGTATCGCAGCTTCGCTAATGCATGATAAATTCATAAACGAACCTCGCTGGAGTGGTGTTAGATTTATCAAGGGGCTCCTTGGGAAAGCACCAGCAATCTCACTTGGTCTTGACCCTTTTGAGGAAGAATTTTATGCAGATGATGTTAACGGTAAACCGATAGAAGATTTGGTCCCAGACTATAGTATTCTAGATCAAATTAGTTATCAGTATCCGGTAAACGATGCATACTTCACCTATGCTTCGCGAGGATGTGTTCGAAAATGTGCGTTTTGTGGAGTGCCAAAACTTGAGGGACTGCAGCGAGATACAAATTCGCTGAGTGAAGTTGTTGAAGGCGTCAGTAATCTGTACGGGGAAAAACGAGACCTAATCCTTATGGATAACAATGTTGTGGCCTCGGCAAATTTCAAAGAGATTATTTCAGAAATTATTGACCTTGGATTTTATCGGGGGGCCAAACTAAAACGTGGTCGTTACGAATTACAACGAAGGGTTGATTTTAATCAGGGAGTGGATGCTCGAATTTTATGCAAAGATCCGATGTACCTTCAACAACTCTCTCGGATCGCAATAAAACCTTTGCGGATTGCATTTGACCATCTAGGAGTAAAAAAGCCATACGAACGAGCTATTCGGTATTCAGCAGATGCAGGGTTAACAGAACTTTCCAACTATATGCTCTACAATTTCCATGACAGCCCGGCTGACCTATTTGAACGGATGAATTTAAATGTTTTACTAAATGAAGAACTAGGAATTCGTATTTTCTCATTTCCCATGCGTTACCAACCTGTTACCAGACCTGACCGCAAACATATCGGAAAGAATTGGAACTCCTATTTTTTGCGTTCAATGCAAGTGATTTTACAAGCCACTCATGGAATTGTAAGTGGTTCACCAGAGTTTTTCCGTGTCGCTTTTGGAAATAATTACGACGAATACGAAAGCATATTATTGCGTCCACATCACTACATTTTCAATCGCCATTGGTATGAGCAATATGGTGGGCGTCCAGAATTTGAATCCTTTCAGAAGGCCATTTCTGTACTTACTACAGGCGAAAGAAATCAACTGCTAGAATATCTTTGTTCACGAAATAATACTGAGTATGCACAAGGGTTAAATGAACTAGCTGTAGGTAGGCTTCGGGATGCTGGGAAGTTTTTCGTACCGATTCACAAAGAAGAAGAGGTTAAGATATGGGAAAAACAGAAGCTTCGACGTTTGGAAAATAAAAATGCATATCTTGTTCCTGATGATGAACGGGTTGAAGATGCTGGGTTAACTGATGAAGACGTTCAGTTTGATTGGGAGGCCCAAAAAAATATTACGAATATCAAACATGCTAGTGCCTGAAACAATTTCTTATGAGGACGAGGTAGACCTTCAAGATTTTACGATAGGCAAGGACGTTTTAGAGGTCTTGAGTACTTCAATGTACGTAAATCCCCTATCAGTCTATCGTGAATATATTCAGAACTCAACCGATGCAATAGATGACGCGGTTGAAATTGGTCTCCTGCAAAACGTGGATAGTGGTTTCATCAACATAATGCTTGATAATAAAAAGCGCAGTGTTATTATCCGTGACAATGGAAAGGGGTTATCCAATAATGAATTTTTCATGCGAATGCGTTCAATTGGCTCAAGTGAAAAACGTGGTTCAAATGCTAGGGGATTCCGCGGAATAGGTCGTTTAGCCGGCCTTGGATATTCACAAAAACTTACCTTTCGTTCGCGAGCTGATGGAGATGCCGAGGTATTAGAGGCTACTTGGGATGGGAGTTTGGTAAAACAAATATTGTTATCGAATGATAGGAAAATAGACTTAACAGAGTTTGTGAGGTCAGTTGTCTCATTCAAGAAATTAGACCCAGAAGGCTATCCTCCACATTTTTTTGAAGTTGAACTTATCAAACCTCGGCGGATTGGCAATGATAAAATACTAAACAAAGTTGAGGTAGAGTCTTATATTAGCCAAGTCTGTCCATGTCCTTTTGACCCGAATTTCTCGTTTGGAAAAGAGATCTCTGAGATACTAGCCCAACATGGTAATGCCAGAAAATCATACCTCATTCACATAAATGCCAAAAAAGAACCTGTTTATCGACCTTATCGAAATCAAGTTGAATATTCCAATACAACTACTTCGGTACTACGTAGACTTGATACCTTTAAAATAAAGTGTATGGATGAAGGTATAGCTGCTATCGGCTGGGTAGCCCATCACGATTATTTAGGTGCCATCCCTTCCTTGCTAGGAGTCAGAGGGCTTCGAGCCCGCGTCGGTAATATCCAGGTTGGTAATGACCGTTTGTTAATAGATGTCTTTCCAGAAGACCGTTTCTGTTCATGGGCAATAGGCGAAATACATGTTCTTGATTCACGTGTAATACCAAACGGTCGAAGAGATGATTTTGAAAGCAATTTGCATTTAGATAACATTATCTCACATTTGAGACCAGTGGGTACCGAAGTGGCAAAGTTGTGTCGATTGTCTTCACAAAGGAGGAACCGTCTCAAAACAATCAAAAATCTAATTGAGAAAATAAATGAGAAACTTGATGTTTTAAAACAAGGAGCGGTTTCAGACGATTACGCAAATTCTATAAAGGAAGAAATCATCAACCTTAAACTTAAATTAAAACAAATTATGGAATATCATCTTTTTGAAGATAGAGACCGGGTTGGTTTGGAAGAACAGATTTCATCAATTGAAAAAGCAGTTGATATCCAAATGGGAAAGAAAAAAGAGGATTACTTCAATGCCCTTCCAAAAGTAAAGAGGTCAGCTTATGAAGAAGTTTTTGATTTAATTTATGACTGCTCTTCTAACAAAATTGCTGCAAAAAATCTCGTTGACCGGATACTAATCCACCTTAAAAGTTCAAAAAGGTAGCTCTTATTATTACAAAATCCACTCTGCCTACTTGATTATACTAGCTCTAGCGGCTTGATGAATATGGTTGTCTCAACACGATGCTTAATATTTTCAGGTTGTACAATCTACCTCAATATCATGCGTTGCAATTCAAGATATCAAAGCAAAACAAAGATATTATACAAAAACTATTCGGGAGATAATTTAACCTAAAGTGTAAAACCAACTCTCCAAACGTAAATTTTTCGAGAAAATATTCAAATTGGAAAGTTGGGTAAATAAGCTGAGGATAATTTAATAGTAGAGTTTCGGAGGTGGATTTGATGGAAGAAAAATATGTGACTATTGAAGTTGAGAAAATTTCTTATGATACTGAAAACCCAAGAATAAAAATGGCTTTGGAGAAATATGGGGAAAAATTAAATGCTGAAAGGTTTCATTTCGCTTTAAGTTCAGCTACAGAAAATTCCAATGGCACATCATCATTTACCGGCCTTAAAGATTCAATACGTGCCAGTAAAGGTATTATCTCTCCAATAAACGTAATTGCCAAGGATAGAGGTTATATTTGTATTGATGGGAATACAAGACTTGCCATCTACAAGCAGTTCATCAAAGAAAAAGTTCCTGGGAACTGGTCAAAGATTAAATCAGTCGTATTAAAAAATGCTACTCAACGAGATATTGAGACAATTCGAGTCTCCGCTCATCTTATTGGTTCCCGTGAGTGGCCTGCATATGAAAAAGCCAGATATCTTCATTATCTTCGAAACACAAAATTTATGGATTACAACGAAATGATAGCTTTATTGG
>MPNP01000126.1 GCA_002239085.1 Rhodobacteraceae bacterium bin131
GCTAAGTGCCGGGCGATGATAGCGGTTCATCCGGCCTATACGAGTTAGACATATCATGCGTGTCAGGCAGTGGATGCGGTGACTCAGAAGCGATGCCATATTTAATGTGTGGTGAGTGGTCAAACAAATCATTCGGATGTTAATTCAGCCTGGAATATTCTGTACTATGGAATTGGGGGAATACTGCCCGATAAGGGGCGTTGGCACTGTTCACTCCCATGACCCGTGAAACGGATAGTTTGGGGAAATAAATCCTTTAACTATATAATTCCCGTGGAATAATTTATGTTCCTTCAAAATTACTCAAGCAACAAATATAGTGGAAATTGTTGTCGCCCCTTAATTCGTACTGGAGAGATAAGTGAATCTTGACGAAGTAATAGATCGCCGCAATACGCACAGTGCGAAGTGGGATCTGATTGAAAAAATCTACCAAGTGCCCAAACAAGATGGGATAGCCATGTGGGTTGCAGACATGGATTTTAGGCCGCCTCAGGCGGCTTATGATGCCCTGGAAAAAATGCAGAATTATGGTATTTTTGGATATTATGGTGATGACGATTCCTATCATCAGGCAATCATTGATTGGATGCACAAGCGTCATGGATGGTCTGTAAAACCTCATTGGATATTTTCAACGCATGGTCTTGTGAATGGAACGGCTTTGTGTGTTGAGACATTTTCAGAGCCGGGCGATGGAGTGGTCCTTTTCACGCCGGTTTATCATGCTTTCAGTCGGGTAATAAATGCTGCAGACCGCCACGTGATAGAATGTCCACTTAAACTTGTGGAGGGCATTTATAAGTTTGATTTTCAGACGTATAGTCAATTGCTAGGC
This sequence comes from Rhodobacteraceae bacterium bin131, assembly GCA_002239085.1. GTDB lineage: Bacteria > Pseudomonadota > Alphaproteobacteria > Rhodobacterales > Rhodobacteraceae > MPNP01. The sequence goes on from MPNP01000126.1 coordinate 839, forward strand.
AATTCCGCTAAAATGGTGATACTATGCTCCCCTCATAACCCTGGAGGAAGAGTTTGGCAGCATGAGGAACTCAAAGAACTTGCTGATTTTTGTCAACAGCATAATCTCCTAATCGTTTCCGATGAAATCCACCATGACCTTGTTTTCTCAGATCATCAACATATTCCCATGCCTTTAGCCGTTCCATCAATCAGAGACCGCCTTATAATGCTGACGGCCACGACAAAAACATTTAATTTAGCTGGTGCCCATATCGGGAATGTGATTATTGAGAACCCCGAATTAAGAGCGATGTTTCGTAAGAAAATGACAGCATTGGGGTTAACTCCCAATTCATTTGGATTGTTTTTAGCTGAATCAGTCTATTCTGATGCCGGTGCAGAATGGCTTGATAACCTCATGCAATACCTCAATCAGAATCGCATAGAATTTGATACGGCGATGAAAGACATTCCAGGCGTTAATTCAATGCCCTTAGAAGCGACGTACCTAGCTTGGGTTGATTTTCGTGAAACAGGACTAAGTGATGAAGCGGTCACCAAGCGCCTCCATCATCAAGCCCGCTTAGCAACCAACCTCGGTGCAACTTTCGGCAATGGCGGAGAAAATTTTCACCGCTTTAATTTTGCCACTCCACGGTCAGTATTACGTGAAGCAATTGAACGTATCAAAGTGGCCTTCGCAGATCTCTCTTGACACTATTTGCCAAGACTTCAGGTAAGATTGATTTTGACTAGGCTTTAAAATTATTGATAAATCAGCAATTATTAATTCCCGATGAAACACTATTTAGAATTTGAAAAACCTATTGCCGAAATTGATGCACAAATAACTGATTTGAAAGCAACACCTGGCTTCAAGGGAAATAAAGAGTTTCGTGAGACCCTGAAACGGCTTGAGGAGATGAACCTCAAGAAACTTAAAGCAATTTATTCAAAACTTACTCCTTGGCAGAAATGTCTTGTCGCTCGTCATGCTGACCGCCCTCATTTTATCGATTATGTGAATGCACTGTTTACAGAAGCAACTCCTCTTGCAGGTGATAGAAATTTTGCCGATGATAAGGCGGTCACAGGATTGCTAGCGCGCTTTGACGATCATCCTGTGGTGGTGATCGGCATGGAAAAAGGCAAAGACACAAAAAACCGTATTCACCATAATTTTGGTATGGCTCGACCAGAAGGTTATCGCAAAGCCATCAGGCTGATGGAACTGGCCAATCGATTTACTTTGCCTGTGATTACCTTGGTTGATACACCTGGAGCTTATCCTGGACAAGGTGCTGAAGCCCGTGGACAATCAGAGGCCATTGCTCGGTCAATTGAAAAATCCCTTGACCTAGAGGTTCCAATGATTGCAATCATTATTGGCGAGGGAGGATCGGGTGGAGCGGTAGCTCTAGCAACGGCCAATCGAGTTATGATGCTTGAAAATTCGGTTTATTCAGTCATTAGTCCAGAAGGATGTGCTTCAATTTTATGGAAAAGTTCAGAGATGATGAATTCCGCAGCCGAAGCACTGAAACTAACGGCAGCTGATTTAAAAAAGTTTGGGGTCATTGATCAAATTATCGGAGAGCCCGAAGGGGGTGCTCATCGTGATCCAAAAAAAACCTTTGTCAACACCCGCAAGGCCCTTCGCATGGCTTTTAAGTCGCTTGATGAAATTGATCCTAAACAAATTAAACAAGATCGCTATAAAAAATTTATTGCTATGGGATCTCCAAAAAGAAAAAATTCCAAAAGATTTAGCTTTTTATAAATGAGTGGAGCAGACATTCTGCCAACGTGCTCGTGTGTTCAATCGAAAAGCAATTGTTTAACTGATTAAAAGGTGGGGCTTGTTAAAGAGGTTAAATCAAGCCAGAAAGTAACGTAACCGTTGCATGTCAATCCTTCCATTACGCTCGCCTGTTCTGTTGGCTGAAATGCGATTCAAACATAAACCCACAATTGTTTATAGTGAGCGTCCATTTCCATCAAATTGGTGGAGCCGGTGTTGAGGAATGAGCAAGCCCACTTGATCGCCAATATTTGTTACATCATCACCACTTACGCTCACAATAATTTCTGCTTCATTTTCGGTATTTCCGACTGTTGTCAAGTAAAGCAAGCATTCGCCTCCTAAATTTTCTTTTATACGCACCATTGCGTCAATATTTCCTTCTCCTTTTGAAAGAAGCTCAAAGTGTTCCGGTCGACAGCCGATATATTGCGTTGAATCGTTTAGCAGAAGATTCCGGAAGCTATCTCTTGGAGCAAATACATTCATCGCTGGTGAACCAATGAATTCGGCGACAAAGCGCGATTTGGGATTGTGATAAATCTCCATTGGTGTTCCAACCTGCTCAACCCAACCGTTATTAAGCACAACAATCTTGTCAGCCATCGTCATCGCTTCAACTTGGTCATGTGTAACATAGATCATTGTGGCGGCAAGTTGCCGATGCAAACCTTCCAGCTCAACGCGCATCTGAATGCGCAGTTTGGCGTCCAGATTTGAGAGCGGCTCATCAAAGAGGAATACCTTTGGGTTCTTGACTATGGCTCTTCCAATAGCAACCCGCTGACGCTGACCACCGGACAATTGGCTTGGTTTACGATCAAGGTAATCTTCAAGTTGCAAAATTCGAGCCGCCTCAGCGATTCGCTCCCGGCGAAGTTGGGGATCAAAACCGTTAACCTTCATCCCGAATTCCATGTTTGAGCGCACGGTCATATGGGGATAGAGTGCGTAAGACTGGAAAACCATCGCAACATCGCGGTCGGCAGGTTCCGATTGAGTTACATCGTGACCATCAATCTCAACCTTTCCAGAGTTCACACCTTCAAGCCCGGCAAGGCATCTGAGAAGGGTTGATTTGCCACATCCTGAAGGCCCCACAAAAACAACAAATTCACCATCTTCAATGTCAAGGCTGATGCTAAACAACACCTGCGTATCGTCGTAAAACTTGTTGAGCTCTTCAATCGTGATACCGGCCACGTTTATTCCTCCTTACTCAGGAATTCTCATTAATTGAGACCCTGTGATGCTAATAAATTTATTGACTTTGAAGCTAAATGATTATAACTTGATTCATTCTAGTTTCAAATATTTGTGATACAAATACTAAATTAATTATGGGAGGAATAATTCTTATGAAGTTATTAAGAAACTTGAGTTGCTTCACCGTTTTGGCTAGTTTTTTTGCGACCTTCGCCGTTGCGGATGGTCACGGTTGGAGTCTGAAAAACGCTGCTGAACCTTACGCAGGTACGACAGTAGATGTCGTGTTTCTATTACGGCCTGGATACGAAGCCATTGAGGCTATGTTGCCGGCCTTTGAAGAAGAAACCGGTATCTCAATCAATATTATCAAACACCCCTATGAAAACGCACTAGGTGAACAGGTTCGAGACTTCGTTGCCGGTGGTGACCTAGATATTGCTCTTATTGACCTCGTTTGGATTGGTAATTTTGCCGAGAACGAATGGATAGTTCCGCTCGCTGATGTACAAGCAAAATTCCCCGAAATTGTTGATCCTGATCTGGATATTGATGACTTCTTTCCACTCGTACTAAACGCATTCGGCGGCTGGAATGATACGGTTTACGGACTGCCCTTTGATAACTATTCTGGTCTACTGTTCTACAACCGTTGTATGTTGGAAGGAGCGGGTTTTGACGGACCACCGGCGACTTGGGAAGAGCTGAAGGATGTCTACGGCCCTGCCCTTACAGGAGATGGCAAATATGCTTTTGCACTTCAGTCAAAGCGTAATGAAACTCAATCCGCGGACAGTTTTGCAAGGGTGCTCTGGCCTTTTGGCGGCTCCTTTTTGGATGCCGATTTCCGATCAAATCTAAATAGTGCCGAGAGTCAAACGGGTCTGAAGTTTCGCCAAGATTTGATGCAGTATATGCCCGATGGTATCGTCGCATATGATCACGCGGAAACAGTTAACGCTTTCAGTCAGGGCGATGTTGCAATGATCACTGAATGGTCGGCATTCTACTCAACGGTTGTCTCACCAGAAACCTCTAAAGTAGCCGAATGTGTTGAGATTGCTCCAGAACCCATGGGTCCAGCAGGTCGCAAGCCGGCACTTGGTGGTTTCTCGCTCGCTGTGGCGAGCCAAGCCGATGAAGCTGAGCAGGCCGCAGCCTACCTATTTATCCAATGGGCGACCTCCAAAGCCAACGCACGCGAATATCTTGAGCGTGGCGGTGTTCCGGCTCGACAATCAGTCTATATGGAGGAGGGCCTTGAGGACTTTAAGTTCGTTCCCGCACTTGTTGAGTCTTGGCAAGACGGTGTCCCCGAGTTTCGACCTCGCTTTGCCGAATGGCCTGAAATCACCGAGATCGTCCAAGAGTGGGGCACGAAAATTATGCTCGGAGACGTCACTACCGAAGAGGGAGCACAGGAAATCGGAACGCGCATGGAAGCCGTTCTTGAAGCCGCTGGATACTATTCGGGTGACAAGCCACTAGCTCAATGAACTAGATAGGGTCAATCCCATGCTTGAGGGCGTCGCAAGGACGCCCTCAGCTTTACCTGTAGTGAGGAGTTGGGAGGACTGATATGCGTGGGCAAGTACCCCGCAAAACTATTTTTGCCTTCATCGGTCCCGCTGTCGTTGGACTCGCTGCGGTCGGTATAGCGCCGTTGCTGTACGCCGTTTGGACTTCCTTACATTTCTACAATCTAACCAAGCTCAAGCGGGTTGAGTTTATTGGTCTTGAGAATTATTGGACCGTCTTAACAGACGAAGTGTTTTGGCAGGCAATGGGGCGTACTTTCTTTCTTTTGGGTACGGCATTGCCCTTGCAAATTGCCTTGGGGCTTGGTATCGCTTTGGTGTTGCATCAACCAGGTTTAACGCTACTAAAAACCCTTTGTCGGTTGAGTCTCGTGTTGCCTATGGCGACCACGTATGCCGTTGTTGGACTGTTAGGGCAAGTCATGTTTAACCAGAAATTCGGGGTGGTGAACCAGCTTTTGGGTGGTGCGAACATAAATTGGATTGGTGACCCCGACAATGCTTTCACGATGATCGTCTTCTGGGATGTGTGGCAGTGGACGCCATTTGTGGCTCTGGTCTTGCTAGCGGGTCTAACGATGGTTCCTGTTGAGATTGAAGAGGCGGCACGACTAGAAACGAAGTCCAATTGGACCTTGCTTCGCTTCGTCCAGCTGCCCTTTTTGGTTCCGGGCCTCGTCGCGGTATTGATTCTGCGTACGGCTGATACGCTCAAGCTCTTTGATATGGTCTTTACCCTCACACGGGGTGGCCCAGGATCTGCAACTGAATTTATATCGCTTATGATCCAACGTGTTGGCTTTCGTGGATTTGACCAAGGACTTGCCTCGGCCCAAGCAGTTATTCTGCTAGTCATCACCATCATTCTGGCGCAGTTGTACATCCGCGTTTTCTATAAAGAGGTTTGAGTCATGTTTTCCCCCCGTTTACTCTGGCCTCAGTTTGTACTTCTTGCAGTCATCATAGCGGTCTGCGTTTTCCCGTTTTATTGGATGGTAACAACTTCCTTAAAAACCCAGATTGTGGCCCTTGAAGCCCCACCGGTCTGGATCTTTGAGCCTACTCTGACCAACTACCAAGAAGCGTTGTTTGATGATGGTGTGTTGCGAACCCTGATTAACTCATTAATTGTCGCGATATCCACGACGATACTGTCGCTCGTCCTAGGCATACCAGCCGCCTTTGCACTGGCCCGGTTTGAGTTTAGAGGCAAGAAAGACCTTTGGTTTTGGTTTATCACTAACCGTATGGTCTCTCCCATCGTTCTGGCGCTTCCGTTTTTTCTTATTGCTCGCAATCTCGGGTTGCTTGATAAGCATATCACGCTCGTACTGATTTATTTGACTTTCAACCTGCCAATCGTGATCTGGATTGTAACCGACCAATTCCGTGGCATTCCATACGACTTGGACGAAGCGGCGCGTCTTGAAGGGGCATCGCAGTCCACAATAATGCTCAAGATATGCCTCCCTCTGGCAATGCCAGGGGTTGCGGTCTCAGCCATCTTTTCTTTTATTTTTTCCTGGAACGAGTTGATGTACGGCCTGATCTTAACCCGAACTGATGCCAAAACTGCCCCTGCCATGGCTGTCAGTTTTATGGAAGGGTATAATCTTCCCTATGGTAAAATCATGGCGACCTCAACCTTAATCGTCATTCCGGTACTGATTTTCGCGCTTATCGCATCAAAGCAATTAGTACGAGGTCTTACAATGGGAGCGGTTAAGTAAACATCTAGTATTACGAACTCACTCAATGCAAAATGAATAGTTACTAGAAAAGAAATCCGATGTCTCAATCTCTTGCATTTGCAAGGTTTGCTACTGAAGTACAATTTTGAAAATTTATTGACAAATGAGGAAACGATAAAGTCCCTATTGGAGAAAACCACCGTATAGTAGAAAGGAAAATGACATTATGGCTAAAGCACTGGTTTTAGAGGAAAAGCAAAAGCTGGCATTGAGGGAGATTAATCTGCCCGACACGCTCGGGCCAAAGGATGTGCGTATTGCTATCGCCACAGTAGGTGTTTGTGGTAGTGACGTACATTATTTTACCCACGGCAAGATTGGGCCTTTTGTTGTGAACGAACCGATGGTTCTAGGTCACGAAGCTTCCGGTGTGGTTTCCGCAATCGGACGAGATGTGAAGCACTTGGCGGTGGGCGACCGTGTTTGCATGGAGCCCGGCATTCCAAATGCGGATTCAAAGGCTTCCAAACTCGGTGTTTACAATGT
>MPNP01000127.1 GCA_002239085.1 Rhodobacteraceae bacterium bin131
TACTTTCGCTTGGATGGGAAGGTGTCGTCGTTTGGCCAAAGACTATGAGGGGAGTCTGGCAAGCTCATTGGCCTGGACAACGCTGGCAGCATGTCGCTTCTTGATGCGTCGAATTGCCCGTGATAATCGGGGTATAAGCTTAAAATGCTAAGCAATGTGACTTATGATTCAGGCACTTAGAAGTACCCCTTTCTTACGACCAAGAAATTACAAGTCATTAATAACTGTTCATTTAAGGGCACCCTATAAAATCACAAAATCAGGATTCACCTGTTTTTGCCATTGAAAAAATTTAATTATTCTGAATAATTTCTTCTCCGTGGCGTCACATTCATTCGATAAGTTTCACAAAACAGGTAACAATAGACACTTTCCATCCTTGGATTAGACCTTGGCTACCGTCTCCAAATAACACAACCGCTTGATATTATAACGCAAGTTCTGCATGCCAATTCAACCCTTGGCCCGAACTTTCCCAATACAACGCATCACATGCTCCGGCATGTCATTACGCATCGTGCCAAACACATACTCAACGCGGCAGCGATGCCAAGAATAAGCCTTGCCCATCCTTAACATTTTTCTCTCCAAAAAGACTAAATTAAGGCTAAATTCAACTTTTTTAACACACCCTATTTTTAAAATATTACCATATTTCCGATAGTTACGTGCTCGAGAGTTCTCTAAAATCTCTCAAGTAGTGCCACCCCTCTATTTTAGGAGGTTGAACCCGCCACAAGCCAACACTAAATCTCTCACATGTTGATCAGAGCAACCAAATCCGGAACCGCCAAAGACGGTTCACCACGCATGACCCTTCGACTGGTGAGAACCAACGGTATGGTCAATCGGTCAAGCACATGACCTTGCCGCGGACAACGACACGTTTTGCCAGTTCGGATAACGAAACCCTCCATGTCCGCATAACCGCGACACCGGACGAAATCCTAACCAAGATCTATCAGGGCATGGGACTAACGCCACCGCTCATGAAGGTACGCAAAGTCAGTAGTTTGACCGGGAATTGATGCGGTACAAGGCGGGATGAAACCCGCACGACACTCAGAACATTATTGAGGGACTTAAGTGCCGAAAGTGCCACTTTGTAGTGCCTCTTGAATTTTAACACCCCCCCCATTTCTATTGGCTTTTGAGCACTTAATGTTAAAGTTGGGCTTGTTCAATACAACCTGACGGGCGTTCAACTTCTGACCCCGCTGGTGCAACGACTGAACCATGTCCTGCGAACAATAGGCACAATCGGCCCACAACTGCGGGTCCCCTGAAGGCCGTGCGGCCAACAAAGGCACCAACATCCGGCTATCATGGACACTAGCCGCGGTGGTGGCCCATTGCTCAATCAACTTCGTCTCCCGGTCCACCGCAATATGGCTTTTGCAACCATAAAAGGTTTGACCCCTCTTCTTGGTCCATCGTGCATCCGTGTCCTTTTGCCGTAATGCCGATATAGGCATTACGCCAACAGTACTCCGTGAAGCCAAACCCATCTATCATTACGGTTCCATTGCTGGCGAACCCATTTCCCAAGCGGTTGACTTGTCCCGATTTCCTCCACAACCGCGTCCCGTTGATAGTGGACACATTTCGTTGCATGGTTGTCAAGAGACCATCGCTCCTTCCGGTATCAAACCCTTGGTGACCAACTGCCAAATAGCAAACAGCAACTTGCGAGCCAGTGCAACCATCATCCGGCGGCGATTCCGACCATGCCCAACCGTGGTTCTCGCATAATTTCAGAGGGTCAATTGACTTGTGGATAGGAAATGAAGCCAGCGCCAAGTCATCTGAATCAGATGTTGACGAACGGGAGAATGACTTATGTAACTGCTTGAACCATTATCCCGAGGATCCCTGGGATAATGGCCCCTTTTTCAACCGTTACTATTGGGGGAATATACAACCGGTAGTGACAACCGACTGGAAGGCCCTGGATCGCCTGACCCCAACGTTCGATCTCAAGGGAGGGATTCTGGACTTGACCCGCTCCTAGCTTGACACAACACGACCCAGCTGATTCGTAGTCCTGGTGCCGGGCAGAGGGGGTACTTCCAAATATATATGAATAGGCATGGTTGCCTATGTCGTTGCAACGGCCTTGATGTTGCAAATCAGAATTATCTTTCTGACTGCATCTCAAAGTTATATGTCAGATTTACGGCGATTGCATTCCTTGCAGAGCAGCTGGCAGTTCTTCTCATTGGTCTTGCCACCCTTTGACCAGGGATCAATATGATCAGCATCCATCTCGCTGAGATCCTTTTTCTTCTTGCAGGTCTTGCACTTGCCTTTCTGCAAGGCATACACCTTCAGTTTCATGGCTTTCGTGAAAGAGCGAATATTTAGATGTTTCTCATCACGGGTCAGGATGTAGGGGTAAATTCCGCTCTTATTTGTGACATCATCATCAAGCTCCAGCTCCGCGATCTCGTCTTCAATCTTCTCCTCGTCAAGATCATCCCGGTCCTTATGGTCGTTGTAGAGTTTACCCCAGGCAACACTCTTCATAAAAGCCCGTTTCACTGTGAATTTTTCTTCAATCCAGGCAATGATTGCCTGGAAATATTGCCATAACTCGCCCGCATCGTCTTCGTGCTGGTGGTTGCTCATGTATTCGTTAATGGACATATCATCACGGGCGCTGATCCATTTCAGGGCGGTCTCCAGATATTCCTGGCGGATCGGTGAGCCGGTAAGATAGGGCGAACCGAGACCATATGCTGCACCACCCGGTCGACTGAAATAGCGGCGTGCGTCTGAGAGCCAGGGGCCGGCATAGACAGCATTGCGTAGTTCCTGCGGTTTCAGGACCTCACCAGCGATATTTATAATCTCGTACCATTTCAGCCTTTCACTGGCTGTTCCCGTGCAAGTATAAATCATGAGTGGATAGGCAAGGATTATATTCTGCTCATCGTCAGTCAGATTGCCGAACATGCGAGACATACCCCAGTTGACGTGCTGCACGGAAAACTTATTGGTGACATACTGGCAGATAGAGATTGTGCGCTGCTGGCCGTCGATGATTTCAAACGTTCCATCTTCTCGCTCAGCCCAATACATCACATTGAGTGGGAAGCCATTCATGACAGTATTGATGACCGCATCACGCTGCTTGTCCTTATAGACAAACTCACGTTGATAAGGCGGGCGGATATCTAGGATACCATCATAACCGCGGACACCACCTTCTCCATCATCCTGGTAGCCTTCTGCTAGCTCGCGGACCGTAATGTTGCATAACTCGATTTTCATGTCTGTGGCCTCCTGTTCCTAATAAATATCCGAGCATATTTTGTTTTACTGTTCACACTTGCGCGTGCATCTCTATCACCCATAAACGGTAAACCAACTATCGCTCTATTATAACCTGCAGATGCTGACAGTCCAACGATCTCAAACTGGTCTGGATTGTATTTGTCTAGGAAAGTTATCGGAACTCCCATTACCCCCCCCCAATCTTGCGGTATTTCCTTGGTCTTGTCTACATTGATCGCATCATAGTTATCATAGTGGGGGTATTCTTCTGGAGTATAGTTCTTGTACAGAATCAAGTCTTCTTTACGTTTTTTGATGTCAAGATTGGTGAACCACATTACTCCAGAAACCCTTATCATTCCCTCTTTCCGGTCTCCAGCTGTCGCATAGTCAGTGTAATTGCTGATAAAGTGCCCCGCTCCTCCTTTAAAGCCGAATCCTAACCACAGTCGATTATCCTTGAGTAGAGGAAAAATATCCTTGTAAGTAGTGGCATTTTGATGACCAATAATAATAAATTTTTTATCATACTCAATCAGCTGAGCGACATATTCTCGAAATAATGAGAAGGGTGGATTGGTGACCACGATGTCAGCTTGCTTCAGCAAATCAATGCACTCCAAACTACGAAAGTCACCATCGCCTTTAAGCTGTGTGACATCAACATCCTCAATATTGGCTATACGTTCATCATTACGAAAGCCGCGATATTCCAGCTTAATGCCCTTCTCAACATCATGTTGGGAGAAGAGATCACGCTGCCGGTTTTTATAACAAGTTGTGACTAACTTCTTTAGTCCAAGTATCTCAAAGTTGTTTGAGAAATAGTAAAAGAAATTGCTGACCGTTGGATCATCGCAATTACAGTAGACAACCTTGTCCTTAAAGTGATGCCTGTAATGCATCAGCTCATTTTCAATGTCTACCAACTGGGTATAGAACTCATCGTTCTTGGCGCGTGCAGCCTGTCGTAGATTTCTGTTCAGTACCATACGGTTACAAGTCCATCATTAATTGTCATTAAATATACGCAAATTAAATATTCTACCACGGTAATAGTAATGATTAAGAAGAGAAATTCTAACTTCATAGATTTGGTCTCCTGTTACGGATTAGAATTCTGAAATAAGGACATCTCCCGTTAATTGCCAAATTTTTCCCGTCAGTTCCTTTTCGAGATCCAATGATCTCAAACTGCTCCGGATTATATTTGTCCAGAAAAGTGATCGGAACTCCCATTACCCCCCCAATTTTTGGGAATCTCCTTAGTTTTGCTGACCTCTATAGCATCGTAATTATCGTAATGAGGATATTCCTCTGGAGTATAGCTCTTGAACAAGATCAAGTCTTCATTGCGTTTTGCATTATCAAGGTTGGTAAACCATATGCTTGGTGATCTTCCCTTCACTATGCCTTCAACAATTTTATAGGAGCTACCCTCTTTCTTATTTTTTACCAGTTCACAGGCATAATCTTCAGGTATATCAAATAACAAATCTCTGCTCATCGTAGTATTACCCACCCAAATTTTGTTCTCCTTGATCAGAGGGAAAAATTCCTTGTAGGTAATGGCATTCTTGTTGCCTATGATAATGAATTTCTTCTTATACTCCATCAGTTGAGCGACATATTCCCGAAAAAGCGAGAATGGTGGATTGGTGACCACCACATCGGCTTGCTTCAAAAGTTCTATACATTCAGGACTTCGAAAATCTCCATCTTCTTCAAGTTTCGTAATTCCAATATCATTAATATTGGGCATCCTGTCACCTTTACGGAATCCATCATATTCCAGCTTGATCGCTCGCTCAACATCATGTTGGGAGAAGAGATCACGCTGCCGGTTTTTATAACAAGTTGTGACCAACTTCTGTAGTCCAAGTATCTCAAAGTTGTTTGAGAAATAGTAAAAGAAATTGCTGACCGTTGGATCATCGCAGTTACAGTAAACAATCTTGCCTTTGAAGTGGCTCTTGTAGTGGATAAGCTCTTTTTCGATGTCGGCTAGTTGCGTGTAGAACTCATCGTTCTTAGCGCGTGCAGCCTGCCCTAGATTTCTGTTCAATGCCATGCTGTAACAAGTCCATCATAAATTGTCATTAAATAGGTGCTTATTAAATATTCCTCCGCAGTGATAGAATGATTAAGAAGAGAAATTTTTACTTCTTTGCTTTGGTCTCCTGTTACGGATTAGAATTCTAGCATAAGGGTCTTTTTTTCTTCCCGCTATTTTTAATTGCCTCGGTTTAGCTAATCCTTGTTTTCTTATCGTAAAGAAATGAGGATTTAAATCGATAATCTCAAACTGCTCTGGATTGTATTTGTCTAGGAAAGTGATCGGAACTCCCATTACCCCCCCCCCATCCTGCGGTATTTCCTTGGTCTTGCCAACCTCGACAGCATCGTAATTATCATAGTGTGGATACTCCTCCGGTGTGTACTTGCGATAGAGGATTAGTTCCTCGTTCCGCTTTTTGTGGTCAAGATTGGTGAACCACCTGACCCCCTTGACCCTGACGAACTTATTTCCCTTATCGTCAATTCTGTGGCTTGCGGCAGTTAGCGGATAATGATCTGGCACCCCAAATTCTCGATCACCACTTGTGATGCTTGGGCCAAGCCACAATCGGTTATCCTTGATGAGCGGAAAAATCTCCTTGTAGGTGATGGCATTCATGTTACCAATAATCAGGAACTTCCTGTCATGTTCCATCAGCTGGGCAACATATTCCCTGAACAGCGAGAAAGGGGGATTGGTGACCACAATATCGGCCTCTTTGAGCAGCTCGATACTTTCTTCACTGCGAAAATCTCCATCCTCCTTGAGATGCGTGATGCCAATATCCTCAATATTGGCCATGCGTTCATCCTTCCGGAAGCCGTCAAATTCCAGCTTGATGGCTTGCTCATTGTCCGCCCGGGAGAAGAGATCACGTTGCTGGTTCTTGTAGCAGGTGGTGATCAGTTTCTTCAGCCCCAGGATCGGAAAATTGTTCGAAAAATAGTAAAAGAACTGGCTGACCGTCGGATCGTCGCAGTTGCAATACACTGTCTTGTCCCTGAAATGCTGCTTGTAGTGGTCCAATTCCTTCTCAATGTCCGAGAGTTGGGTATAGAACTCATCGTTTTTCTCTCGTTTTGCCGAGTGCAATTTTTTATTTAGTACCATGCGTTCTTCATCTCATCACCAGCTGTCATTAAATGCATTTTACCTTGCTCCGCTGACATTGGCAACCTTACCCGACATCTCCAGCCGGAATCCAAGCATCGACCCATTTTCCTTCCGCCAGCTCGCCGTCAGTAATGTTGCGTAACTTGATTTTCGTGTCTGTGGCTTCCTGTTGCGGATAAGAGCCTGAATCATATGTCACATTGCTTGGCATTTTAAGCTCATACTCTCATTATCACAAGCAATTCGACGCATCAAGAAGCTGCATGCTGCCAGCGTTGTCCAGGCCAATGAGCTTGCCAGACTCCCCTCGTCGTCTTTGGCCAAACGACGACACCTTCCCATCCAAGCGAAAGTACGCTCGACAATCCATCTTTGAAACATCACTTGAAACCCTTTGCCCTCCTTTGGTTTCAAGACAATCGAAAGGTCTGGACTGACCGCCAGTTCGTGCAACTTTGAAGCACGTTTGGGTCCCTGAAATCCACCCTCAGTCCAGAGTTTGGTGATGTCGCCACCACTTGGAGAATGAAGTCCACGGCACCATCACGGTCCTAGACATCCGCCGGATGAATCAAAATGGCGAGCGGTGCACCGATCGTATCCGTCATAATATGACGCTTCTGTCCATTGATTTTCTTGCCCGCATCATACCCCCTCGGACCACCACTCTCAGTGGTCTTGACGCTCTGGCTATCAATGATCGCTGCACTCGGTTCCTCGGACCCACCGTCCAACAACCGTCTTGCTTGGGTGCGAATACAAGTCAAAAAGTCGTTTAATATCACACGCAAGCAAGTTTTACGTGGGCGTCCCTTATTCCCTTGGGCGGGAAGAAAAGTTTTTATCACTTCTCACTCCTCATCGGTCTAATCATAATGCATATTATTGTCAATTCGCTTATATTTATCTCAAGCGGCCATGTTACTCGGCATAGCATACCTCCTATTTTAGCTAATATTAGAAGACGTAACATATACGTATTCAAGGCCGTTTACTACCTCATTGACTTATGGAACAGGCTCTTAGAACAAGGGATCAACAAAATATTTACAGATTACGCCAAATCAAGTAAGTCCCAATGGGTTGTAAATCTTGCTGAATACCGCGTTGAACGATTGAGGAATCCAAAAATTGAAAACATAAAAGAG
>MPNP01000128.1 GCA_002239085.1 Rhodobacteraceae bacterium bin131
CAAATAGTTTGTTCCAAAGGTCAGTTGCTCATCGGCGTAAACTCGTTCTACTTCAGCAGATGTTGTTTCTTGAGCTAGAGCTGCCAGAGCTTGGGCACAGGCAAGTTTCATTTCGAAATTGATTTTTGTTGCACCTGCATCAAGTGCTCCGCGAAAAATAAAGGGAAAGCAAAGGACATTATTGACCTGATTGGGATAGTCTGACCGGCCCGTGCAAATAAGTGCATCGGGGACCGCCTCAAGAACTTCCTCTGGCCAAATTTCGGGATCGGGGTTAGCTAGTGTAAAAACCATCGGCTGGGACGCCATTGTTTTTATCATCTTTTGGGTGACTGTGTTAGGCCCTGAAAGCCCTAAGAGCAAGTCAGCATCTACAAGGGCTTCTTCAAGTGTAGTCACTGACGTTTCAATTGCGTAGCGCTTTTTTTCGGTGTCTAAGTCTTTACACCGATCTTTGGTAACAACTCCCTCTCTGTCGCAGAGAATAATATTATCTTTGCTTATTCCCATCGCAACCATGAAATCTAAACAAGCTATGCCGGCGGCTCCTGCTCCAAGAGCAACAACTTTTAAACTTGCAATTTTTTTACCAGTGACTTTCAGTGAATTGATTAATGCAGCCGCAACGACAATCGCTGTACCGTGTTGATCGTCGTGGAAGACGGGAATAGACATTTTATCTTTGCAAATGCGCTCAACAATAAAGCAATCGGGAGCCTTAATGTCTTCCAGATTAATCGCTCCAAAGGTTGGTTCGAGTTTGATGATGGTTTCGGCTAATTTTTCCGGGTCGGCCTCATTGATTTCGATATCAAAGCAATCGAGATTGGCAAATTTCTTAAACAAAACTGCCTTTCCTTCCATCACTGGTTTGGCTGCTTTTGGCCCGATATTCCCTAATCCCAATACGGCAGAGCCATTTGATACTACCGCGACAAGGTTTCCACGAGCCGTGAAGCGCGACGAGTTTGTTTCGTCATCTTTGATTGCCAGGCACGCTTCGGCAACACCTGGTGAGTAAGCAAGTGACAGGTCACGGCTTGTGGCCATTTGCTTAGTGGGTCGAATTTCCAGTTTACCTGGCTGGGGGGATTCGTGATAGTTTAGAGCGGCTTGTTTTAAAGATGCATGGCTAAAATCGGTGGGCATAGTTTGTTCCAAAAATTTTGAAATATTAATGATAATATGTACATAGTGGATAGTTCTTCTTACGAAGATCCCCACTTGGGTGGAGAACAATCGCATAATTTCCAAATCAATGCATTTTCTTCTGCCTCAGTTCCCCGAAAGATAAAGCTTATTGTCTTTTCATCTTTATTATTCTTTGTAATTTCGGTGTATTACTAACTACAATTAGTATAAATTTCATACGGTCGGTAGGTGTTGAGTTATATTTCTTTCTCATACGGTCGTAAAGTTTTTTAAAAGAAGCGATCAGTAAATTATGAAGCATATCTTCTCCTGAAAAATAAATGTGAATTATTATTTTAATTCACAAGGAGGATAGATTAACTTGTTTTAATTCTTCAAGAGCTCCTTTAATTATTATTCAGATGGTTCGGACGATTGATTCTCAATGAGACAAATTTGCGGTCAACAATGGTTTAAATTAAGTCAGGGTAACCCTTAAGTTACAATTTATAAAAGTCCCTTGAATTCCAAAAGTCGGTTGGTACAATTCACCTTCCTTTTCAACAATCCTTTTTATCAGATCTTTATCGTTCCAGCATTAATTCCAAACTTCCGGCCTTAATGTTAGTTTTCAATTCACGCTCCCGTGAAGGGAGCGACAGCACCTTGGAGCCAGAATGCTATTACAATGTTGGTTTCAATCCACGCTCCCGTGAAGGTAACGACAGGGCTCAATGAGTTGTAATTGCGTGGCATAATTGTTTCAATCCACACCCCCGTGAAGGGAGCGACTTTGTCGAATATTGAGCAATACCCGCTGCTTAACAGTTTCAATCCACGCTCCCGTGAAGGGAGCGACACTGTTAGCTTACTATATTGCTACGATAAATATAGTTTCAATCCACGCTCCCGTGAAGGGAGCGACCAGAGTGCCATCCTTGTATAGCGACTTCACCATTGTTTCAATCCACGCTCCCGTGTAGGGAGCGACGGGCTTATTCGTGCGGTCGCACAAGGTGAACGATTGTTTCAATCCACGCTCCCGTGTAGGGAGCGACTTTAGTCAAGCAAAGTGAAGCCCGTCAACGGCTGGGTTTCAATCCACGCTCCCGTGTAGGGAGCGACAAATTTTAATAAAGGCACGTCCAATCGCACTGACGTTTCAATCCACGCTCCCGTGTAGGGAGCGACCGGGGTTAATTCAGCCCCTTTACCGCTTGAATATGTTTCAATCCACGCTCCCGTGTAGGGAGCGACTTGTTAGAATTTGACGCCGACACAACTTCTGCGGCGTTTCAATCCACGCTCCCGTGTAGGGAGCGACATTATCCATCCGCAATCTTTTTAATCTTCTTACGGTTTCAATCCACGCTCCCGTGTAGGGAGCGACGGTGTGATTGACCCGTTTTAATTCCCGCAAGAAAGTTTCAATCCACGCTCCCGTGTAGGGAGCGACTGTTGAAGTTGACGGGTCAACTATCTTCTTCAGTGTTTCAATCCACGCTCCCGTGTAGGGAGCGACCAAATCCAAGCATGATATAGCGTTCCGTCTCCGGTTTCAATCCACGCTCCCGTGTAGGGAGCGACTGATTGCTTGGGAAAGCCCGACCCTAGGAGTGCTTGTTTCAATCCACGCTCCCGTGTAGGGAGCGACTAACATGCCTGAATATATGCCGGAAGAGGCAATCGTTTCAATCCACGCTCCCGTGTAGGGAGCGACTGATATTGTGACTATGCTGTAATGTCGTAATGTAGTTTCAATCCACGCTCCCGTGTAGGGAGCGACTTCTATTGACATAACACTTGAAGAAAGCCCTGACGGTTTCAATCCACGCTCCCGTGTAGGGAGCGACCAATTCTTTGGAAATTGCTTAAAGTCCGTCTAAAGTTTCAATCCACGCTCCCGTGTAGGGAGCGACTGGCGATGGTATCCAAGGAAGATTAACGATTGATGTTTCAATCCACGCTCCCGTGTAGGGAGCGACTTTTGCATTCACCCACTTGGCGTGAACGGTATGCTGTTTCAATCCACGCTCCCGTGTAGGGAGCGACAATGTGCAATGGAACAAAATATTATGGACTAAAAGTTTCAATCCACGCTCCCGTGTAGGGAGCGACATATCGATATGAACGAGATAGACGTGTGTTTTTATGTTTCAATCCACGCTCCCGTGTAGGGAGCGACAATGAGTCGCGGGACGGCTTTTGAGGACAAGGTAAGTTTCAATCCACGCTCCCGTGTAGGGAGCGACAATGAGTCGCGGGACGGCTTTTGAGGACAAGGTAAGTTTCAATCCACGCTCCCGTGTAGGGAGCGACCTATGGGTCGGGTGAGTGCCTTGCACCGCTTACGTTTCAATCCACGCTCCCGTGTAGGGAGCGACGTTCCGTTATCGCTCGGCGGTAACAACGATATCAAGTTTCAATCCACGCTCCCGTGTAGGGAGCGACCACGTATCTCTTTCACCAATCGAGTACAACGAGCGTTTCAATCCACGCTCCCGTGTAGGGAGCGACTTTCGCTCGATCGATTGATGCAAATCCACGTCTATGTTTCAATCCACGCTCCCGTGTAGGGAGCGACAAGCGGACTCTGTTAGTGAGCTGCGGTTGGCCATGTTTCAATCCACGCTCCCGTGTAGGGAGCGACATGCGGATAATCAAAGAATCGCACGTACCATTTTAGTTTCAATCCACGCTCCCGTGTAGGGAGCGACCAAAGATGGACGATGCGACTTTAGCTATGCTTAATGTTTCAATCCACGCTCCCGTGTAGGGAGCGACCAAAGATGGACGATGCGACTTTAGCTATGCTTAATGTTTCAATCCACGCTCCCGTGTAGGGAGCGACCAATCGCGGTTCAATCAGTTTGACTGGGATTGAGGTTTCAATCCACGCTCCCGTGTAGGGAGCGACATCTCATCGCCCATTTTAACAAGCCAATACGTGTTGTTTCAATCCACGCTCCCGTGTAGGGAGCGACTTGTGATTGAGGACAGCTTCGCACAGCGTTTAATTGTTTCAATCCACGCTCCCGTGTAGGGAGCGACTAGCGCCGTATAACGTACTGGACTTACGACTTAATGTTTCAATCCACGCTCCCGTGTAGGGAGCGACAGCTGCCACCGCAGGGCTGAATAGATCTATTAAAGTTTCAATCCACGCTCCCGTGTAGGGAGCGACAAGCGTCTCACCTGGTTTTCCACGGTATACATCTTGTTTCAATCCACGCTCCCGTGTAGGGAGCGACGGCTGAAACTTACTGACTTCGCCTGTTTCCACTCTGTTTCAATCCACGCTCCCGTGTAGGGAGCGACATAAGGTTCGGGATGCAGTCAGGTCTTTGCAGCAAGTTTCAATCCACGCTCCCGTGTAGGGAGCGACTTTGTGGATTTGCCAGGTCTCGTTCAGCCCGCCTGTTTCAATCCACGCTCCCGTGTAGGGAGCGACGATTATCGGCCGAATAGTCTTCAATTTCTATCGGGTTTCAATCCACGCTCCCGTGTAGGGAGCGACTAGCGCCGTATAACGTACTGGACTTACGACTTAATGTTTCAATCCACGATCCCGTGTAGGGAGCGACTTAATAAAATAGGTTGCATATTTAATACCTCGTGTTGTTTCAATCCACGCTCCCGTGTAGGGAGCGACTAACCTTTGCAAATCCTACGTCAGGTTTAGGTTTGTTTCAATCCACGCTCCCGTGTAGGGAGCGACCATTGTGAGTTTTATGCCGCATCACCCTGCCTGGTTTCAATCCACGCTCCCGTGTAGGGAGCGACCCCCAGGGTCAAATCCATTGGTTGATTTTGTAAAGTTTCAATCCACGCTCCCGTGTAGGGAGCGACTACCCTATATAGCAACTATGGAAATATGGAAACCGTTTCAATCCACGCTCCCGTGTAGGGAGCGACCACAATAGGTTTCCTATGGTAACTGCCAAAGTGGGTTTCAATCCACGCTCCCGTGTAGGGAGCGACAATGAGCATTATGAGACGAGCAAATTGCATGTCAGTTTCAATCCACGCTCCCGTGTAGGGAGCGACATCTTCTGCATATTTTCCGTGTTATGGTACTGGCGTTTCAATCCACGCTCCCGTGTAGGGAGCGACTCAAGGGGATAAAAATAATCCCTATCGGCATGTAGTTTCAATCCACGCTCCCGTGTAGGGAGCGACCCTGAATATTCACAAGCGACTAGTACTTTCATGGGTTTCAATCCACGCTCCCGTGTAGGGAGCGACCCTAGCCGACTCCCGTCTAGTACGTATTATAAGTGTTTCAATCCACGCTCCCGTGTAGGGAGCGACCTGCCGAGTTTGTTGACGGGTAACCAAATAGAGCGTTTCAATCCACGCTCCCGTGTAGGGAGCGACACACGATTTGAGATAAGATTTACTCCCTCACTCGTTTCAATCCACGCTCCCGTGTAGGGAGCGACGCAGCCACAAGCCGAGACACGATGCATCATAACCGTTTCAATCCACGCTCCCGTGTAGGGAGCGACAATCTAATTTGATAACCACACTTGATCCGTCGGCGTTTCAATCCACGCTCCCGTGTAGGGAGCGACGCTTGACTATCGACTCCTGACTGCCAAGAACAATGTTTCAATCCACGCTCCCGTGTAGGGAGCGACAAACGGTATTGTCTATTGCGACAAGTAGACGAGCGTTTCAATCCACGCTCCCGTGTAGGGAGCGACACTGGTCGGGCGTTCACTAATCCCTTGCAGGGTGGTTTCAATCCACGCTCCCGTGTAGGGAGCGACAAAACTCAATGAGATTGTCTCGAGAATCCGTTATGTTTCAATCCACGCTCCCGTGTAGGGAGCGACTATGTCGAGGCGGGTCTCGTGGCGGGGATATATCAGTTTCAATCCACGCTCCCGTGTAGGGAGCGACACTCACTTTCTACCGCTTCGGGCTCATCACTTGCGTTTCAATCCACGCTCCCGTGTAGGGAGCGACATTTGTAGAATATACGGGGTGCCTGGTTCTTTGGTGTTTCAATCCACGCTCCCGTGTAGGGAGCGACCTAAATCACTCACTCACTCACTCAAACAAGATATGTTTCAATCCACGCTCCCGTGTAGGGAGCGACGCTCTAGTCAGATTCTTGCAGTAGGAATCATAACGTTTCAATCCACGCTCCCGTGTAGGGAGCGACCTTTTGGCAAATATTCACCCGATTCAAAGCATCCAGTTTCAATCCACGCTCCCGTGTAGGGAGCGACCACATAAGACGGCTGATACTTAACAAAGACGTCTGTTTCAATCCACGCTCCCGTGTAGGGAGCGACAACCGCAAACAATCACTGATTCATCTCTAAAATGTTTCAATCCACGCTCCCGTGTAGGGAGCGACTGTCTTGATGACTCCTTGCTAACCGTGGCAAGCTTGTTTCAATCCACGCTCCCGTGTAGGGAGCGACCCCTCAAATGATAGTGTTCCTTTATTGTCCCAAAGGTTTCAATCCACGCTCCCGTGTAGGGAGCGACTTGAACAAACTGGACGGACGATTGGCACTTTAAGGTTTCAATCCACGCTCCCGTGTAGGGAGCGACACTATTTGAGTGTGTTAGCTAGTTTGATGTGAAGGTTTCAATCCACGCTCCCGTGTAGGGAGCGACAAGGATAAGGAGGCTTGCTATGAGTATGTCGGTTGTTTCAATCCACGCTCCCGTGTAGGGAGCGACTTAGCGCTTAACCGGCAATCGCTCGTTGATTTCAGTTTCAATCCACGCTCCCGTGTAGGGAGCGACTATGATGAATACACCTCATCGTCTATCATACTATGTTTCAATCCACGCTCCCGTGTAGGGAGCGACTTTGCTTATATTTTCGTCAAGTATTCCCCTAGTGTGTTTCAATCCACGCTCCCGTGTAGGGAGCGACAAACTTCCTTACTAGTGCATTGATTCAATCATATGGTACCCTCTTTTCCATGATTCCACCAGTTCTTTTGAGTCCCTGGTCCACCGGAACGGTTTGGCACTATTTGCATTGTGATGATCGATATAGGTTTCAATTGCCTTGACACACTCCTCCAGTGAATTGAAGATTGAATTCTTCAGCCTCTGTCGGGTGAGTTTTGAGAAAAAGCCCTCCACAGCATTGGTCCATGAGGCCGAAGTCGGGGTAAAGTGAAATGTCCAATCTGGATGATTCGCCAGCCACGCATGAACCTCGGCTGATTTATGCGAGGACACATTGTCAAGAATAACATGCACCTTGACCCCGTCCGCAAGACCCGCAGCTATCTGGTCTAGAAAGGCGGTGAACTCCTTGGAACGATGGCGGGTGGTGGTCTGACCAATAACCGTGCCGGTTGCGATATCAAGAGCAGCCAACAGGCAGGTGGTTCCGTTCCTCTTGTAATCATGAGACCGCGTTG
>MPNP01000129.1 GCA_002239085.1 Rhodobacteraceae bacterium bin131
CATCCTTGCTATATCCAAATTGACGTAAGTCATCGTCGGCGACGGATTCAAAGTACAGCGTGGTACAGTCAAAGTAAATGACGTCCAGTTCACGTGCGAGGAGGTCAAGTGATTGGTCGGCGATGCGGTGTTGCAGCCTGTCAATAAACGTATCATTCAAGGTATCCATCATGCGATAGACCTTATGCACGGGGATGGGGATACCAAAATCATACGCCATCCTCTGGACGCTGGCTCGTTTGGATTCGGGTCGTGCTAAGCGAGCCATGACCATGTTATACAAGATACGATTAACGGCCTTGAAGCGTGAGGGTGCGAGCAGACGGTCAAAGCCCAACTCCCGATAGAGTTTACCGTAGATTTCATGGAAGCCCATAATGATGCGGTGTTCTTCGTGGATGGCATGAATATTGACCATCTGGCGTGGGGGTGATTGTGGGGCCTTGGTTTTGGCCGTGATGGCCATTTCGGCCATTTCTTTGGGTGGCCATAAGGCTGGTTGTGCGTCATGGAGGAGCCGTGCTTTGGTATGTTCGGCCAACTTGACTAATTGTTGGATGTCGTCGGGATGGGTGGCCATGCCGATATGTTGGACGATGCGTTGGCGTGGTTGTCCATCTTTATTGCGGTAGCTTGCGACGATTTGGACGGAAGTTTTTGTGGTTTTGGGTGATGTTTTTGTTCGGATGTACATAAAGTTTTGACTATAAAAATGAAAAAAAGAATTTGTGTTGCGTTGATTCGAGACGGGGCAATGATAAAAGTCAATAAAATATTTCTCTTAGGCACTACCAGAGAGTTATCCAAATGGCACACTGCAGAATGTAGAGCTGCTGGGGATTTAAAAAAATGAAAAAACGAAAATGGAAGCAAAGTGTCGAACTCAGGAAAGAGTCCGGTTTCGGAAGGCGGTCAACAAAGCGTGGCGAAGCTGGATTGGTCGTCGACACCGGGCAGAGAGAATGACCTAGAAATGCTGTAAGAACATTCTAAAGCGATATCCCGTGTCACAAGCCAAGGTCATACGGTCAATTGACACATCCTAAGCGAAATTCACAAATGAGGAACCGGATGCTTTAGTGTAGGCACGTCCGGGTCTGTGGTGGAAGGGAGTAGCAATGCCTCTTTCTATCCTGAGCCCTGAACTCAAACCAGTTTCTCCTACATAAAAAAATAATAATTCCCAAAACTTACTTAATTTACTGTACCGTTAAAGTCTTCCATGTCTGAGGCGATGGGCTCTCACGGTTTTCCAACATTTTCGTAACATAATCAATGTAGTTCTGTCAATATTCAAAACATTGCCAAGCCATTTATCACCAAAATCAAGAATTGGTTCTGGATTACCTTTAGCGAGGCGATGTATCTTGAGAAATTCACTAAATTCCTTTTTTGAAGGTTTCTTGAAAACTAGTGGTAATCCTCGAAATTCCTTTGGTGTTAACTCCAATACGCCTCCACCATAAAATCTTCCATCAAGTTCAGCAAATAGCAAGGTCAAGGAATTGTAGAAAGAAAAGCACAAATCTTCTATTGAATAATCTTCATGTGGGGTAATTCCATATGCACTATCTGTTGTTAAAATTACTGCTTTGTTGATAACCAATCGAGGATAGCTGTGAGACCTTTTAAATATAAAGCCTGCTTGGGGTTTGACCATATTTACCTCAAACCAATTTTCCCGATTTTTGCATTTGAAGCGAAGATGCAACCCTAATTTTTTACCTTCCAAGATGTAATTCTGTGCTCTGTCAGGAAGTAATGCAAAATCACCCTGAAAATGCAAAAACTGAGATGGCTCCTTCGAAGCAATTCTTTCATAGTCAGCTTTTCGGAAGATTGGGCTGGATGTATTGAAACTGCTTCGCTTAATAATTGGTTGTGCGAAATTCTCAAGACATAATTCCTTTACATCTTTCAATGTTCGTATGAAGAAATCATTGGCAGCAGTTACAAGACCAGGTGAACTACTGGCGAAATCAGATATTGAAGAGCAGTTTTGACGAATCTCTCGTAATTCATCAAGCCGTCGTTCATCAAAAAAGAAAGCGTTCATTTCCAGCCCTCGGTTCGGTCCGTTTACAAGTTTTATTTTTTTGACCTTATTGGACGGGAGTGAAGAAAAAGAATCATTTTTATGTAAAAATAACCCTTGGTCAAACTTACTTGAACGGTTAGCGAAGACAATCACGGTATCCTGTTCAATTTCAGGGAAAACTTTTTTACGGGAGACATGTATGTCTACTCGGTGGAACATCTCCTGTAAAAATTGAAGCGCTTGTTGACCATAAGCAACAGTCAATATTTCGTAAGGAAGAATAAAAGCAAGTAGGCCATCCGAAGAGAGAATCTTTTCTGTTGCATGAAGAAAAACTGCCCATGCGTTTCTCATTTCCTTGGCTGGAACATTCCATTTGTTTGCCAGTAGGGTCGTATTATTCTTGAACTCATCAGAAAAATTGCGGAATCTGATAAAGGGTGGATTCCCTATTATTAGGTCTGGGGGAGCTTCGTTTGAAGGTTTTATTGCTATTTCAATAAAGTCACAATGATGAAACTTTATTGGGAAACGAAGATAATCTGAATTTAATTTTAATTGTTCAATTGCATTTTGGTCCAAATCCACTACTGTCAATGACAGTACTGGTATTTCAGAGGTATTAAGGGCCCTAGCAAAAACTCCATCGCCTACGCTTGGTTCAAGTACTCGAAGTTCTTTTCTATCTCCTAATATTTCTTTACAATGTGCAACCATTGACTGGGCAACATTGTAGGGAGTGTAGACTGAACCTGTAAATTGGCCGTCTTTTTTTTCAGTTTCTTTCAAGATTTTCTATAGCATTTGTTATTTTGTAATAGCTACGATAGAGATCTAATAGTTCCTGATCTGCTTTACCTGAATCCTCTAGTTTATTAATCAAATCTCCAATTGTATCTCTATTTTTTCTGAGTCTTCTGCTCTCCCATTGATTCACGTGCCGCAATAAGTCAAGTTTAAGACGCTTAATTATGAACAAACCAAGTTTGGTCTTTGCAACGATTGCACCATTTGAAGATCGTGCCAAATGAAGATCATATTCCATACTGCAGGGGTCAACAATACCTTCTTCTCCGTCATTTGGAATGGAGTGGTCTTTACCAACCCAATAGTCAAATTTGCTCATATTGCAATAACGGCAAGCGTATACAAGGTTATTATAGCTGGTTATTAAGTTAGGAAATTTCTTTTTTGGAGCAAAATGGTCAATATGAAATAAAATTCGGTCTATAAACTCATCGCTATCATCGCAGTAACCACACCGGTAGTTAAAGTCGGACTGCAGCTCATCGCGATAGTCCTGATATTTTGGCTTTTCCTTTACTTGGCTGCGTATCGGGATGGTGTCGCGTAGTTTTTCTATCATTAAGCACCGTCCAGTTTATTACGAATTTCTTTGATAAGTTGCTCAGATTCTTCAATTAGTTTCATTCGCTTCCCAACAAAGATATCCCTTTTCAAATTCATTGAGGTTGCATATTCCCCACCTAGAGATTTCTCAAGAAAATTATCAAGTTCCAGTATCTTATCAATTTGTGAGTCTGTTCTTTCATCAGGGTCAATTTCCATGAGATGATGAAATTGATTTTGCCGTTCAATAATTTTTGAGCGATAATTTTCAATCTGAATTATTACGCGTTCCAATTTTGGACCAGGTTTCTTATAGACCAAGTTAACGTCCAATTGTTCTTCTTGCAGGGCTTCCACTTCGTAATTTGTTCGTATGAAGCAGGGAAACTCTGTACGGTTTCGTAGCATACAGTCTACCAAATTCTTACCTGAATATTGAACAACTGCATATTCTGTGAGCTTATAATCGGTAATAACTGCATCAATTTTCATCTCAAGTAAATAGGAAATCATATGTTCAACGTCAGGAGCAATTTCTGGGTCAATGAGCTCAATCTCCATTTTCTCTTGGGACATATCTTTTCCAATTTCTAAGTGGTAATCAGCCAAAAATTTATCACGCTCTTTCTTATCTTCGTCTACATATGCTACTACATAACTCATTGTACTTCCTCCAATAGATTATCAAAATTTTGCTTATCTTATGTGACGCGGTAAACACAAATGAAGTCTAAATCTAGGGCCACCAAGTTGCGACAATATACTTACATGCCCTCCGTAGTCATCAACGACCGCTTTAACGATTGCCATTCCTATCCCTGTTCCTTCAATTTTTTGGCCTGAAAATTCAGGCTTAGACGTTTCTCCATAGTTGAAAATATCTGTGGTCGACTTGAATACATCAGGAATGCCGGGTCCGTTGTCGGAATATTCAAACACTACTTCATTCTCATTGCATGAAAGGTATTTTATCTCGATCATTCGAGATTTTGATAGGCTGGGTCTAGTTAAAACTTCAATTGAATTGATGATAAGATTAAAAAATAAGCTATCCAAGTCAATTTCGTGTGCAAGCACAGTGAGTTTATTTTCCAGATTTACAGGAACAATGAATTGAATTTTGCGTTCAAGGAGGATCTCATTCCAAAATGTAAAAAGGGCGCTAAAGTAATCTTGCCAAAGAATGGGTTTTCTTCTCCTTTTGGAACGTGCTACTGAAGAAAGGGTAAATTCAATCCAACTTGAAACTTTTTGGTCAACAAGTTCCCAGCGTTTTAAAATATTAAATGGGTTTACTTGAACTGGGATTGCATTCATGCGGTTGGGGTCAACAACCAACTCAAGTGATTTTCTCAGTTGACTTTGTCGGGTATCCATGTCTGTCTTTATTTGTTTCAATTCATGAGTGAAGGCCACTAGAACTGTTCCAAGAGTCGCAAGACCTCTTAACACCTGTATCTCATCATTCAAATCTTTGTTCTCACGAGTTCGAATTTCGTAGGCCGTAGCCAATTTCAAGTGATCATTTGTTATTATTGATGATCCCGATGAATTGTTTCCTTTATTGGCAATTATTTTTTTTGCAATCTTATCGCCTTCGTTCAAATCTTTACTTATTTTATGCACATTCTCATACGCACGATTGAAATTAAGATAGATGCGGTTTCTGTCTTTCTCAAATTCATGGATTAGTCCAACGATAATTTGCCTGAAAACATAGAAAACTCGTTCATTCATTATTCCTTCACGATTAGATTGATCATCCAGTAGTGGGTTATATACCTTGGAAATATGAATAGTTCCTGCCACCTGATGGGGTGGCACTCTCCATGATCCTTTAGAACCTACACCGCCTGGGTTTTGGGCAGTCCTTTCCCCCAACAGCAACCAATCAGAACTTTGTGAACGTGGTTCGCCATAGGGACGAACTCGAAACCCATCGCGGTAAAGACGAATCCCTCCTGAATGATTAAGCCATTGTCGACGCTTGCTAGCATCAATTTTTTTTTGAGGATATTTTTTGAGGATATTTTTTGAAGGATTTGAAAGCTTAAAGTAATACAAAGTAAAATTAAAAGGGCCTATTTTTTTAGCTGGATCTATGCTTAAACTCCCATCGGGGTTCAGTATCTTTTCTAGAGAGGTCTTATAGGAATAGAAACCATTTCGGAAATCAACGTCTGTATATCCTGGAATTTTCATATCGTCAAGAGAAAAAAAGTTTGGTAATATTTTATCAGCGTCTATTTCCTTTCGGTCCAACCTGATTTCTACCTCTCCGTCCTCTTTTACATTGGCAATTAACCGGTAGTCATATTGTTCTGGTAATGAGTTGTCTATCCAACCATAATGTTCAGACGACCTTTGATCATATACAAAAAGGCTGAAATCCCTTTGATCACTTGCTGGAAGGAGGACTTCAAGAGTACCCTTAAGAATTTCAATAGATTTATCGTCCCAAATATCACGTAACTGTTGTATACAAATGGCAGTACCAGAATTATAGGACAAAGGTGCTGAGCATGCCAACTCACTAGGAAATGATTCTGGTAGAATATATCTTAATCCGACTTCAGAAAGAAGATCAAAATAAAGTTGGTATCTGTATCCTAGTTCTGCTTTTATGTCATCAAGGATTTTTTCTTCACCGTCAAAAGCATTCCAATCTACTGCCCAATGAACAAGTTCAGAGTTATTTGCCGTAGCCGAGTAAAGATCGGACTTTTCACCTAGACGATCCAATGCAAAGCGGCCTATGCCCTTAGCTCCGGTCATTATACGACCAGCAGTAGATTTAGAGTTTGTTTCCTTGGTATTGGTTCCGATTACCATCCACTTGTCTTCAATAATTTCAGAAGACATACCGGAACCATTGTCAATAATCCAGAGATCAACAATTCCCTTGAAAGTCTGTTTTAGTCTAGCATACTCTGATTCGGTAATACCCACAATTAGATGAAATAAATTTTCTTTTCTTTCAAAGAGTTTAGCACAGTAAGAATGATGATTGACTAGATTAGCATACTCATCTAGTTTGAGTATATTTGGTATTTCGGTGTATTTTTGTAAAAAACAAATGGCACACATATTTGCATCGGCGTCATAGGCATTTTTTACTAACTCAATAATTGCACCTTGTGAGGTTGCTACGTTTTCACGACCAATGAGTCGAGCGGTTCGTGCAGAAACCTTGAATGGTATCTTCTTGATAGAACTAACCATAAAAAACTGACATAAATTGATTAACTATCTGACAATTCATTATTTATTAAGAATCTAAACCTTGGCGAATCTTTCGTTTTAAACAACTTGTTTTAAACTGAAACTGAAAAAAGAATAACAACCCAATGTTAACTTAACAGGTTAGGGTACAAACTGTACAGATTTTTATTAACTTTAAATTGAGAATTCTATTGCCATAAATTGTAATTCATATTTTATAGATGTAAAAACGGCCTTGTTGACGATTTTGTAGAGCCAAACATCTATCAAAAAGAAATTGCCTAAAATAAAACCATGTGCAAATTATTTCTATATATTGCTATATGGTTTGAGATCGTTAAAATCATAACCAAACATTCATCTGAATCTAACAAGCATCAACTATGTAATGGGTTCATAAAGGCTATATGACCATAAGAAGGTATATACAAAGGCAGTATCCTGGCTTTGAGTGGTCTATAATGGTATACGAAATGGGAATAATCACATATATGGAAAATAGGAAATACTAGAACATTGCCAAATAGCTGATATTGTTGGTCCTGCCGTATCCTTAAGCATCCCACTTTTGTGCTATTAGTGGGTCCGAATAAGTCACCACCTATAATGGTAACAACATATTGTTGATGGCATAAAGATTACAAAAAGTGGATAAGTGTAAATCGGGAAAATGAGCTTGAAGTTAAATGACTTGTTGAATGAGTTTCAGTACATCTGATTGAGGTCTTGGGCCGGTATGCTCAATGACCTCACTCGCGGCAATGCAACCGAATTGAGTTATTTTCTCAAGGCCGAAACCATGTGCAAGTCCATAAAAACACCCCGCCGCAAATTGATCACCAGCTCCAGTTGCATCAACAACATTCGTCGGTTT
>MPNP01000130.1 GCA_002239085.1 Rhodobacteraceae bacterium bin131
GTAGTTTGTTTGCATTATTCTCTGTCATTCTGTCAACAGTCAACAGTCAACACCAATTAATTGCGAGCAGTATTTCTTCCAAGTATCTCGCCATTATCCATCAATTCAATGAAGGCGTGATACTAGTGCGTGATTCTTATATTCTGACATTCTAGCAGATATAACTGCTTTTTTTATGATGCTTTTTTCGTGATTACTGATCGGATCTCAAGTAATTGGATCTGGAATAGGGGGTAAAGCACGGTGAAAAGTATTTGAATTTTCAAATTGTGTTTCTCATGAACGAGTTCAACTCGGTAACGGAGTTCCTGAACAATAATTAAGTTCAGCTTAATTCACGTAAAATCGTCATTGAACCTCAACAGTTAATCGCTCCGTTAACTTAAATCAGAATATTATATTGTCGTCTGATTTCTTGATCAATTGCGTGAGGAATATATTGAGGGTCGGGTTGCTTCAAAATTTCAATGACCTTGGCTTTGGCAACACTCCAAATATCATGAGCCCCATTTTCAACCCATGAAATGGGAGGATCCCGGTCAGCAATTCGGGGATAGAAGTAATCGCGTTGCATGGCTGCAAGAGTGACGTCATCACCTAAGAAATGCCCTGTACCTAATACCGCATTGGTAATTGCTTCGTAGTTAATGGTATCGTCGTTGACTTCAATCCCACGAACGGCTCGATAGATATGTGAATGCATTTCGTTATCAAGAATAAATGCTTCAAAAGAACAACCAAGGATTGATGCCATCATTCCAGAACTTTCAAAAACCATATTGGCTCCTGATAATCCCGCGGCAAGTGCCGTTATACCTTTCTCAGAACCCATTTGTGCATCCACAGCTTTGGCATCACTCATACATGAAGCTACTCCCGAAGGGAGACCCAACCAGTTGGTTATCTGGGCACTCGCAGCATTCATGATCGCCGTTTCACCACCGCCACCACAAAATGCACCTGTTCTCAAATCAACGACAAATGGCCAGTTTGAAAAAATCATTGGGAATCCAGGTTTTTGACAATTAACCATGACTAATGAAGCCAGAGTTTCAGCCACTGAAGTTACAAGAAATCCAGCGGGTGGAGCCGGTGCTGTCGCACCTGACTGAGCAGCAGTAATACAGTTGACAGGAAAGTTTAGACGGATACATTCTCGACAAACGTCAACAGCATCTTCACCGTATTTGAATGGTGATATAATTGGGCTGATGTGTGTAAAGGCCCAAGGTCGGCGACTGAATTCTCCTTCACCTCCTGAAACCATATCAAACATTTTCACAACGGGTTCAACATGTGTGTCGAGAAAAAACGACGTGGCAATCGGTTTGGTCGTACCCTTTGCCAAAACATAAGCAGTATTGACATCAAGTTCAAAGTTATCTGGAATATCAGTTGCTACGCAGCATCGAGCAAACCAACTTATATTCTCCAAATTATCCTGCAGGCGGGTAAAATTATAGAGGTCACGTAACGTTGAGGGGCGATAGATACCTGTATCAATATCAAGTGTTTGAACTGCGGCACCAGCAGTTCCAAAGTGAACATTTTTTCCACCAACCTCAACACTTCGATTGGGATCTCTGCCATGAAGTGTGATTTTCTTTGCTGCGGAAGCAATGATGTCTTCAACCATTGTTTGTGGAAAGCACATGCGACCTCTTGAACTGATAAAGGCGCCTTTAGCACAGCAAATATCAAGAAGGTATTTTGGGACATCAGCCATACCTAAATCCGCAAGGAACTTAAGGGCATAGGAATAAATCGTTTGAATTTCAGATTCTTTTAGTGGGGTGTAATGTCCCCCTAATTGTCCGGGTGGAGCAGGATTCACCTCAGGTTGGGGAGCAACTCTTTTAGCTACCCGAGCCGCCCGACCACCAGCTCTTGTCATACTTCTTACCATCTTTGCACCCCTCCAATAGACTTGATATTATACCAGAGATTTTTATTAAAAAGCCGCTTCTTTGATTTGATTTAGTGTCTTAAACTCCCAGATATTGACGAGCAATTGAGATGTTATTGTTTTGACAATCTTATATATCTCTAATCTACATTCTTTTATTATTATTATTATCAGTAAAATCAATAATAAAAACTTTGTTTGATATGTGTGTTGCAAAATGTCATAGACAAGTTGAATGATAAGATTCACCTCAGGCAATATATCGCAAGTATCAATTCGCTGATGAGGTGAGAGTTACACATTGTTTGACCGTTAGACGGAACTTCACAAATAAAATGAGGAATGCTACCAAGCAAAGTGATCAAGACGAGGAAGATAACGCAGCATGAGCGAGCAGATTGAATGGAACACAAGTGAATTTTTTGAGCGAACCATACCCACCGACATCAAGGAATATCTCTACCCGAAAATTGATCTTGGTACTGACCAAGGTGGTGACCGAATCTCGTCTCCCCAAAATGCTGTGCGATACGACCTTATCTGGATGCTATACTATCCCAATAATGAGTTGCTATGAACATTTCTTTACTATTCGGCGGAATAATCTGGAGCAAGAAATCATTACCCGGCTGACCAGGCGGAGCAGATGTGAATAGCAGTCCAGTTGATGAAAAAATTCTCCAACCTTTGCACAAAGCAGTTTAAGAAGTCAAATATATCCTGATTGAGTTGTTGTTAAAGGATGGAGCTGATTCCTTTTTGGAACGAGATACTTATGTCGGGTCAGGAATTCTGTATTGCTGAAGACCACGTTCAGAGATGGGCTTGACTTCGCTTGGCGGGGCGAAAGCGTCTTGCATCTTGGCGGCGGTAATTGTAGGGTTAAACATGGAACCGGAACCATCGTGATGTCAATTGAGTCCGGTGCCAACCTCCATGTGGTCAACAACCTTGGTCATACAGTTCTCAACTCAGCGGTTAAATCTTACCAAAGACTAGGCATTATAACATTACTGTATAATCCCTGCGTAGATCCCGGTATATTGAATGGTATGGGCGAAACTGCAATTGAGCTAGTTCGTGAAGAGATAAAATACGGATTTGTAGGTCGGTCAATACTTGATGACTTATCTCCCTGTCTCAGAATAAAATACCCTTCAGATGGCTCGCTGGTTACATCCTACTATCGGGCTTTTTCCTGGTCTGGACAACTGCAATGATTTAAACTGAACATATTCCAATAATGGGCAATGACTAAAAAGGAATAGATAATGTTAACAGATTTACCCCACTTCGGTTTTTATGGCCGGGACAAGGAACTTGATCAGCTCGTCAGAGCTCTGACCCTGATGCACAATACCAGCTTCGCGCTATTTGGTCGTAGGCGGATTGGCAAAACAGAATTGCTGGTACGGGCAATTTCCCATGTCCGCGATTTACCACCAAGTGAAACTAAACCGATTGTTTATCTTGAGGTGCAGCCTAACACGACTAGGATCGGAGAGGAATTACAACAGGCCATTATTGAGGCAGGACTCAAAGGTTTCATGGCCGACCTAAAGCGAACATCCAGTTGGGACCAAAAGGATTCAGAACGGTTCTTCTTTGACCAAGCACGCCATCTGGTAGCTAAGGGAGGCGTTATTTGTCTGGACGAATTTCACAATCTTGACGTAGAAGAAAGCCAGCTGATCTATTACATCAAGCGGATAATTGACGTGAACCAATCATCTTGCCACAATCCACAACCAAATGGCGGTGGCATCATTGCTGCAGGATCCCACCAGCAGAACATGATCCGCCTCCTGAAAGATCCTCGAGAACCACTCTACGGTCGATTTTTAGCAGAACAACACTTGACCCAACTGAAGACTCCATCTCTGCTGGAAATGGCAGCCGAGCAGGGTTGGCTCCGCAACCCAGGGCAGTTTCTGACCCTTTATTCGGCCTATGGTGGAGTCCCTGGCTTGTGGCAACAGTACCATGCTGCTTGCCTCCTAGATACAACCTTGCAATATGACCCAGCCACGGACGGGGAATCACTTGAGCAATGGCAGGAAAGGTTTTGGCACTATGAATCTCTGCGTCCTTTACGCAATGTTCGGGACAGCTATGATTACAAGGGAATGATTGAGTTGGCTCCCACCGCCGAACGGATATTGCAGGTGATGAGTCGTAAACCGAATGGAACCCCAAGAGAGGAAATTTTTGCTCTGGATGAGGCACCTTCAACTCTCAAGCTAGGTGAAAGCTGGAACGATCATCTTGAAGATAAATTATATGTACTGGAAGAACGCCTTCAAATGATAAATGGAATCAAGCAATTCAAGTCTTGGACCACATTACCACATAAATACCGGATCAGTGATAACGATATACGTCATCAGTTGTTGGTTAAAAGATTGGGGATTGACGCCCGTACCATCGGTGCATTACATCCGAAAGTGTTTGTTAAGAAACTTCCCCAGATATGGGAGAATGAAGGGAAGGATCTGGAGAGAATTGCAGCTGAATATTTTGGATCCATGG
Source organism: Rhodobacteraceae bacterium bin131 (assembly GCA_002239085.1). Lineage (GTDB taxonomy): Bacteria > Pseudomonadota > Alphaproteobacteria > Rhodobacterales > Rhodobacteraceae > MPNP01. The sequence continues at coordinate 4,436 of MPNP01000130.1, forward strand.
TAAAGTACGGTGTTCCAGAATATAATGTACAACTTCCCGGGGGTGGTCCGGAGATTGATATCCTCGTCTGGACGTCCAACCATGATCTTCATATGGATGATGCCATAATACTGGGAAGTTGTAAGCGGTCCGCCAAGAAAATTATTGACGTATCACCTTCACCAAAGGAAGTGTTCGGTGCCTTTCTTTCAAATCTCTATGATAAACAAGGTCAGCCTCGTCCTCCGGAAATCCGGTATGTTCTGGTTGCTCCCTACTTCACGGATGAACAGCACAGGATTCTACAGGAAAGGGGATTTGAGACTGCCGATCTCAAGACGATGGCAAGGGCACTTGGTAATGAGCTCGATCAAAAAAATGATTGATGTTGACCTATCATCCTGATTATCGCTATACAGCCATTTAAACGCTCAACACTAGAAATTTGTAATAAAAACGTATTTTTACCTTTGATAATCGAAACATCAAAATTTCACTCAGAAAAGGGTATTGCTGCTTAGGTCTTTGAGGGTGTTTAGAAAGGCAAGATTTTGTTCAATAGGCAACAATTCCTCTGGATTTCTACTCCAAGTGCCCTTATTGCGCAGGGGTAATTTCAAATTGATTGGTAAGACCGACTCATAAAATAGGCTCTTTGGGGATTGGTGAGTTTTATAATTCTTAGTGAGGAGAGAGTTATGAAAGGTAGAACAAAGGTTGTTGTCATCGGAGGGGGTATCGCTGGATGCTCCACACTATACCACTTGACCCAGGAGGGTTGGTCTGACGTTGTACTCATTGAACGCGACGCATTAACTTCAGGTACAACATGGCATTCGGCAGCTCAAGTTACCAATTTTGGTACCACCCAAACCATGCTAAGTTTAAAATCACACTCATTAAAACTCTATAAGGAACTTGCCGAAGACCCGGATTATCCAATAGATTATAACCTTGCAGATGGAGGCATCCGCCTAGCAAGTAACCAAGTGCATCTTGATGGATATCATCATTTCGTTTCAATGGCCAAGGGAATGGGAATAGATTTTGAAGTCATTGACCCTGAAGAGTGTAAGAAACGCCATCCTCTCTTAGTGACGGATCATCTCCTAGGAGGGTTATGGGATCCACTTGATGGGCATATTGACCCCGCCCAACTGTGCCAATCACTCGCCCGAAGGTCCCGCCAGTCTGGGGCTGAGATTTATACCTACACAGAAGTGACTCATTTACACCAGTATTCAGATGCAACGTGGCAGGTCACTACCTCCCAAGGCAACATTGACTGTGATTTTGTTGTCAATGCGGCTGGATACCGGGTCAATGAGGTCGCCCAAATGATGGGTACTTGGCATTCTGTCATTTCCATGGAGCACCAGTATCTTGTTACTGAGCCAATCCAAGAAATTATTAATCTAGGTCACCGCTTGCCACTGTTGCGTTGCCCGACTGATGATTTTTATTGTCGACAAGAAAAATCTGGACTACTTGTTGGTTTTTATGAACAAGATTGTCGACCTTGGGGGTTAGACGGAATCGACCCAAACTTTGCCAATGATCTTTGCCCCGATGACCTCGATAGGATAATGGATGTTTTTGAGAATACACTCAGACGATTGCCATTTCTCAACAACGCCGGCATTCACACTGTTGTAAATGGCCCAATCACCTACTCTGCGGACGGACTACCTTTAGTTGGTCATGTTCCTGGTATCAGCAATGCATTTTGTATCATTGGGTTGCGAGCAGGGCTTGGCGAAGGAGGAGGACATGGGTGGTTACTTGCGCAACAAATCATACATGGTGAAGCCTGTTTCGATACGTGGTGTTTAGACCCGCGTCGATTTGGCACCTATGCCGACCAGAACTTTACGCTCCAAAAAGCTGTAGAAGATTATCAAAATGAATTTCGCTTTCATTTACCTCACGAAAATCGACCTGCGGCCCGAAATGTCAGAAAAACTCAACTGAAACCATTCCATGAAAAATGGCATGCCGAATTCAATCAAATCAATGGTTGGGAAAGGCCACTTGTGTACGCTCCCAACTCAGAATTTGTGATTTCACACAGTTTCTATCGAACTGAATTGGATGATTTAGTTGAAGAAGAAATCAAGCATATTCATGCGCATGTTGGGATTGCGGAGGTGAATGGCTTTAATCGAATAAAAATTAGCGGGGATAAAATGGCTGAGTGGTTGGATTCACTCACATGTTCTACTATCCCCAAAAAAACTGGAGCTATTCGCCTGTGTTATTTTTTGAATGATCTTGGAATGATCAAGTCTGAAGCAACCATTGCAAAACTTAATAGTAGCTACTGGTACGGGTCAGCAGCAGCTTCAGAAGCTCATGATTGGGATTGGTTAAGGGCTCATTTACCTCGGGACGGTTCAGTCAACATTGAATCTCTAGTCAATGAATACCAGATCATATTACTTGTTGGGCCTGAGGCCGGAGAAGTGATCCAAAAGACCTTGGACAAGGGAACAGTCACGCAACCGATTCGATGGGGTCAAGTTCAAGAAGTCACCATAAAAGGCATACCAGTGGTCCTGTATAATATTAGCTATTCTGGAGAGATTGCCTTTGAAGTTCATGTTCCAGAGCGAAAACTTGAACAGATTTGGACTCTCCTCATGGAAATAGGTCAAGCCCACCAAATTAAACCCTTTGGAAGTATTGCTATCGAAAGCATGCGTCTTGAAAAAGGATACAAACATTGGAAAGCAGACCTTTTGACCGAATTTGATCCGCTTGAGACCTGTTTGGAGTCTTTCATTAATTGGAATAAACCTTTTGTTGGTAAACGATCACTGCTTGAACGATCTAAGCAAGACCCAAAATATCGTCTAGTTTTATTCAATCTGGAAACTTCTAAAGCCCATGCTTGGCCTGGAGCAAGTATATATTGTGACAACACTCTAGTTGGAACTGTTACATCAGGAGAATTCGGATATCGAACCCAAACCAATTTGGCCATGGGCTTTATCAAAGCCGCTTATGCCGATACCTCGCAGCATTTTGTCATTGATATCATTGAT
>MPNP01000131.1 GCA_002239085.1 Rhodobacteraceae bacterium bin131
GAAGTGCAGCGTTGGAAAACTCCTTTACTGCCTCACTGGAACGCGAACCATGACCGCATATAAGAACACCGATTTTATCCAATTATACCTCCGCTATAAAACTAGTCACGATTAAACGATTTCCAAAAAGTGAAAAGATCAATCGCTAATTGTGATGCTTATACTTATTCTTTATTTGCAACAAATTTAGTAGTGTTCATAGGTAGAATCATAATTTTGAATCAAAATAATCAATCTATGTCGACTTAAGGGAGCCGACCCTCAGATACTTGACCATCGCAATCGGTTTCCTTTAGATAAGACCAAGAAGGGCAGTGAAGTGTATGAAATGAATAAAGAAGCGACATATTCACCGTCTAGCCAGAACCACAAAGTATAGATAACAAAGAGGATGATTATAAAGGAGTTAATTCAAGGAGAGTGCAAGGTACATTGTAGATTAACCTTTTAAATCATAATCCAAATATTCCGAAATCGTCAAATTGATGGGTAAAGTGAATTCAAGTTGATATGTGCATCATCTTCTCGGTACTACACATCATCCGGTTTGGCTACCTTATACCGGCAATCAGCCCTTGGGAATTTGCTTATCTTCTTGCTTGTCGTTCCATCAGCCTAGGGAAGAAAGATGATTTAAATTATTTCAAAGTGGAAGCAGGGTCGGTAAAATTATGGTATTAAATTGTGGTGCCTCTAAAAATTTATTTTGACTAATTTATAATAACTACATAGATTTAAGAAAATGGATTGATAAGCAAAACAACAATTACGGTAGTGAAATTATTGGGAATGCCTGCACAAAGACAAAAGCAAAATGAAATCGCCATATGAGATTCTTATCCGCTCCAAAACCTATTACTCATTACAAAGCACAACTAGATTACAAAATTCTTGTCACAGTTGGCACTCCCCATTGCAATCAATGGTCCAACCGTTGGCTTCTAACAATTTGTTCGCTGAGTGTTCGTTTGTATGAATGGAATTCTGGTGAAATTAGCCCCGTGATGAGGAAATTCAGCACCGGCCCAAACTCTGTTTTCGATGGTGGTTCAGACCGGGAATACATTGGCTTTGAGAGATTTGAACGATGTTCGCTAAGTTGCTAGATCATTATCGGGACTTTATTCTGCGTTATCGATGGCTCGTTGTCGGCGCCGCCACTGCGCTCGCACTCGTTTTAGTCGCAGGGGCACCGCAACTCACCGTATCCTCCAGTTATCGAGTGCTGTTCGGCAAGGACAATCCCCACCTTTTGGAATTTGATAAGCTTCAGGACACATATTCGGCGTCAAGGTCTGCGCTGATTGCCATCGCTCCTAGAGAAGGTACAGTATTCAGCCGTCAGACGCTGAGTGCAATTGAGAATCTGACTGAGATCGCTTGGCAAACGCCTTATTCCATCAGAGTCAATTCGCTCACCAACTATTTTTTCAGTGAAGCAGACGGTGACGACCTCGCTGTTGCCCCCTTGGTAGAAGGGGCTGCATCCTATAGCGATGATGAACTGGACAGGGTCAAGAACATTGCCCTGAACGAACCTGAACTTATAGGGCAGCTAGTCTCCAGCGACGGGCGTGTAGCTGGATTAATCATCAGTTTTGCCCTCTCCGAGCCGGAGGAACCGGCATGGGCAGAGATTACGACATATCTCCATACTGTGTTGGAAAAGGCAAGGGCCAACGATCCAGATATATCTTACTACCTGACCGGCAACGTGATCCTTAACCAAACCTTTAACGATGCCGGTCAGGAATCTCAGGCTCTGATACCGATCGTTTTTGTCGTTATTCTTGCCATTGCAGCTGTCGTTCTACGGTCCCTTTACGCTACTCTTGCCATAGCCGTCATGATCGTGTTCGTTGTTGCCAGCACTATGGGGGTCGCAGGTTGGGCGGGAACAATGCTCACGCCAATCAGCGCCAGTGTTCCGATCATCGTAATGGCTGTCGGAGTTGCTCACGCAATTCACATCGCAACGATCACCTTGGATAGCATTCGTCGCGGTGTTGAGCGTCGCACAGCAATATCGGAATCGCTTCGCGAAAATTTCTACCCTGTGTTTCTGACGTCGGCCACGACTGCGATCGGATTTCTCAGCCTCAATGCATCAAACTCGCCGCCGTTTCATGTCCTAGGCAATCTTGCCGCGATTGGGCTGCTGTTCACCTTTGTCTATTCCATAACGCTTCTTCCGGCACTCCTTTCGATTTTTCCTCTTCGGAATAACACATCACAAAACGAGCGCCCAAGCTTCTTTGAGCGTTTAGGGACCTTCGTCGTGGCAAAACGTACTAAGTTGTTGTGGTCGGGTTGTCTAGTGGTTTTGGTGTTGTCAAGTGGCCTCCCTCAAAACACGATAGGTGATCGCTGGCTCCATCATTTTGACGAGCGCTTCGCCTTTCGGACTGATACAGATTTCATTGTCCAGAATCTAACAGGGCTTGACCAGATTGAGTATTCACTGGATTCAGGCGAAGAAGGTGGTGTTACTAATCCCCAATACCTGTCGACTGTTGAGTCCTTTGCCGAATGGTTTCGTGATCAGCCCGAAGTTCATCACGTACTCGCTTTTTCTGATATACTTAAGCGTGTGAACAAGAATTTGCACGGTGACGACCCGGCGTACTATCGAATTCCAGATAATCCCGAACTGGCAGCCCAATTTCTTCTGCTCTACGAGTTCTCGCTTCCCTTTGGTGCTGACCTCAACGACCGTATTGACATCTCTAAGTCGGCAACTCGAATGAGTGTGGTGCTTAAAGATACGTCAACCCGAGATCATCTTGCGATTGATGCGCGTGCACAAGCCTGGTTACAAGCCAATGCACCAGATCTTGCGGAGGCGGCGACCGGCTTCACTATGATCTCTGCCCATCTGTCCGACCAAAATGTAAATAGCATGCTATGGGGTACAGCAATTGCCACGGGACTCATCTCATTGATACTGCTACTCGTATTCTGGAGCATTCGTGTCGGTTTGATCTGTTTGATACCAAATTTCGTTCCTGCATTGATGGCCTTCGGATTATGGGGATACGTTTCTTCTGGCCCGATTGGGTTAGGCGCATCCGTGGTGTGCGCGATTGCCATAGGTATCATTGTGGACGACACAATCCATTTTCTTACTAAATATATGAACGGACGCCGGAAAGGGCAAACCTCCCCCGAAGCGATACAGGATACTATTCGTACAGTAGGGCCAGCACTGTGGGCTACCACGGCCATTCTAGCAAGTGGATTTCTTGTATTTTCATTTTCAGGTTACGAACCTTCCCAAGTGCTTGGAATTCTCGTCGCAATTACGATTGTTTTTGCCTTGATCGCCGATCTCTTGCTTCTTCCCGCTCTATTAATGGCTATCGACAGGAGAAACTAGTGATGAACGATGTATGGAAAAACGGTTCGGAGAAGAAAAAGAAAGTAATTGTAATCGGTGGTGGTGCCGCGGGGATGAGCGCGGCTTGGACATTGCAGAAGCAAGGTATTGAAACCGTCCTTTTAGAGGCCAATTCATGTGTTGGAGGTCGACTCGGAGGAGATCGGGTTGACGGATTTTTAATAGACGAAGGTGCGGATTTTTTTTGCCATTCATACGATGTCACGTTTCAAGTGTGCAAAGAATTAGAATTGCCCCTTATCCGTTCTGAAATGAACCTCGGTTGGTTTCGAGGTGGCAAATGGAGTCGGACGACCCCACTTAAGTCTTTCGGTGATGTTTTTCGTAATCTACCATCCTTTTGGAAGTTGGGATTGCTTTCACCGGGATTTATTAGGCTGGTCAAGGACGCCAAGATGAATCCTGAGTATCACAATTTCTCCAGCACCTGCCGAATAAGTGAGATTGACGAAGGTGAAAAATTCGGCGATTACCTCGCTAGACGCGGGGTCTCAGAGACGCTACAGGTAACCCTAGGTGGTTTCCTTGAGATGACGATGGGTCACATTGAACGGTCCGCCTCGGCATATATGCTGGCCTATGTGGCAGAAATGTTGCTGAATTCTGATCATATATATGCCCCGGAAAAGGGTGCCGGCGAATTAACTCATGCGCTTGCCAAAGTCTGTGGTGACAGTATACACGTCTCAACGCCCGTCAGGAATGTTACAATTGAAGACGGACAAGTAACTTGTGTGGTTGTGGATAGTGGACCTATCGCTGCTGACGCCGTAATCTGTGCAGTCACAGCGACTAAAGTAGCCGGTATTATTCCAGATCTTCCAGAGGTTATTCATCAAGAACTCAGCAAGGTAAACTATTCGCAGGGGTGCCGCGTGGTGATCGGTCTTGACCAACGACCGCTACCTCCAGGGTGGCATGGTGCTCTATATCCCGAAGATGAAACACCGCTCTTACTTGACCGGTCCATTAATCTTCCCGGCTGTGTTCCGCCTGGTAAATGCACGCTGGATATGCTTGTCGGCCGTGAACGCGCCGCTCAATTGTTTCCACTAGACGATCAAGAGATTGAACGGGAAATGTTGCAGGCAGCGATGCGCAATCCTCCCCCTGGCTCCGCCCTTCCTAATCCTGGCGAAGGGTTGTTCTCGCGTGTCTACCGATGGGATGAAGCCGTATGCATGGGTCCGCCGGGAATGTTCAAGGCTATGGCAAGTCTGCCTACCAAGCTAAGTCAAGAAGTCAGCAATCTCTTCTTGGCCGGAGATTACATGGAAATACCCTCCATCAACGGTGCCCTTGTTAGCGGTATTAATAGCGCCAACGAAGTCATTAAAATGCTGGAATCTCGTTCTTCGTAAAGTGCGGGTGATATTCACCTTTGAATAAATTGGGACAACTAGCATAAAACCGCTGGTTATGAACAACAAAAAAGCCCCCCTTATGAGCGAAACTCCATAGCATGGCATTTAAACGGGTGGATGGGCGTCTGAATGAGAGCGTTCCCATAATTGGTACGCTAGATGGTCACATTGAATAGGGCTTAAATCTACTTATAGTAAGGATGTAAAGAAAATTATATCCTCATTTTATTGGTGAAGTTCAGGTTAAAGGTGAATATAGATTGCTGAACAGCGAGTCCGTGTTAAGTTGGCATGGATCCGGTATCCATGGTACCAAGAATAACACAATGTCAATAAGAAAGTTTAGTTGGAACTATTGAGGTGAACTTTTACCAGTCAGAAGACTGTTCGTCATACATATGGTCGGGTAACTTTAAGTTCACTATTGAGCCATCATAATTCGAAACGCTTAGAATAGTATTCAAATTTTGATTTTTCTCATTCTTGATGAATCGAAGTAGGGATTCAATCTTGTTCAACAACCGGAATTTCCATAATACTCCCCAAGATGGAGAATTTCTATAACGCAACTGGTCAGCAAGTTTGTCCCCAATGAGTGCCCGTGAAATAGTTAAGATATATTTCACTAGTTTTTTGCGGTCTTGAGACTGATTGATGCCGGCAATAAGAGGAGCCGAGTTTAAAAGAGACGAAGCCATTGCAATCGATTCTAAAGAGGGGGGAGGCTCACAGATGCGTGTGATATTCATTAACCTTTTTGCTTCCTCTTCATCAGCAAAGAGAATCGATTCAGGGATCCCCATTAAATAGCCTGAATATCTCCATACCTGTAGAAAGCTTTCGCGCTCTTCTTCCGAAAATGATGCTCCTAAACGCTTTATATGGTGAACCAATTGAGCTGAAAACGAAGCAATTGCAAATCCTAAGTTGGCACTGCTTATCGGCATTCCTAGATATTCATCGTCCCAATCATCTGATTCTTCAAGGAGACGCCGTATTTTAGCATGTACAATTCTAATCCGAACAGAATACACCCATCCATCATTGTACATTTCCAAACCCCGTGGAACAAAGATCTCCAACATATGTCGATTGTTTTGCTGAAGACGTCTAACGCCTTTGTCCCTTACTCTACCGGTCAGGAAAAACGACTGAGCTATGTTGGTTGCAAACCCTTCGACCAAAACACCTCCAACCATACCGGCTAAGATAAGTCTGGTATTGCGATGAAACATTCGACACCCATGGTTATATAAGTTTAAATCAACCCAATCAGGAATATGATTGTAGAATTCCAAGAAGTTTCTAAGTGCCTCGGGCGAAGACTTAAGATCATTGGCACTGAGGGTACCTTTTAATCCAGAACGAAGGAGATTGTTCAGATTTTTCGAATCAGATTGATTTAACGCGTCGGCAAGTGAATCTGCGAGTGGGTCGCCAATGGCAGTATGTTCCAAGTATTTGTCAGCAAACTCTGGGTCAACCTGACTTGCTTTTGCATATCCCTCTTGATATGAAATTGGTATCTTCATAGAATCCCGAGACCTAACATGGAGGGCCAAGATTGTCTAAAAATCGCAGCACAGTTGAAAATTTTAAATAGATGCAGTTTTTGGGCGTTGACAACATTTTCAATGAAAGCAATTCATGAATTCTTGTACAGGTATAACTTAGGTAAATGTTTTCCGAATTGTGAATTAAGCTTTGGCATTATTAATTTCAACATATACACTATATCCCATTGTTCCGTATTGCGACTATTGATACGAGTTTTAAACAAATAACTCCTATCAGTTTTAGCGAAATCTAATCATTAAAACTGCAAATAATTGCCTAAGGGCAAAGTTAGATCGCACAAGCAAGTGCGTTGTGAAAAGAATAAATTTTACACTTTTACGGGAAATCTTAACGTCATCTCTTTTTGTAAAATCGGGATTAGTATGAATTTTCCTTAAGGTCAGGACTGCCATGCCCAATGCTGACAAACAATGACGGCGAATACCGGTCTCACGAGACGGGATAATTAAAATGTATTGTAATGCTTTTTGCAAATTTTGGTGGGCAATCAACACTAATTCTTGAATCCCTTTAATGATGCGCGGGTCTGAAGAATCAAAATTTTCAAGTTCAACCCCGTATTTTAAAAATACATCTCTAGGTAACCAGCAAATCTCTCTTTCTTTGTCATCCCAAATATCCTTGAGTATATTAGTCATTTGCAAGCCTTGGCCAAAACCAATAGCCAAGGTAAGAAGCTCTTCTCTGTGCTGGTTGATTTCGGCTGAATAATCACAGAATAGTTCGGTCAGCATTTCGCCGACAACACCAGCAACGAAATAACAATACTGGTTAAATTGAGCAATATTCGCCAACCCATTTGTAGAAGCCGTTTGTTGAAACTCTGCCATTCCAGAGCCCATGATTTCAACACAGCGTTCAAGGGCCTGTCTCTGGGGAGCTGCGAGACTATGGGTAATGGCGATAACCGGAACAGTATTGGCAACGAGCTCATGCTCAGCATTTGGCATTTTTGCTGAAAGCCGCTGAGCCAAATCATTCCCAAATACCCTGGCATTTTGGTCACCTCGTACAACGGCGCTGAATTGTGACGCAAAGTATTTTTTTTCTGCCACCATCATGTCGGGATCATCTTCAATGGTATCGGCT
>MPNP01000132.1 GCA_002239085.1 Rhodobacteraceae bacterium bin131
TGTATCATTTTATTCCTATTATCGCATTAGAACTTTGAGAAATAAATCAACGCGGTAGGAATTTAATTCAGGTTACTTGGGCACCTGTAGTTAAATATCTTCTCATAATTTGAGGCAATTACATTTGGCGCGACTACATCGGCAAATTGTAGCAAACCTGATCGAATCGAACGGTACAATCTATTTTGAGGGCGGTTAATGAATCCTTGAAGGTTACTACTTCGAATGACTTGGTTTAACCTTTGTCGGCGTAGAATTTTAAAACTAGCAAATGCCTCTTCAATCGTGGCATGACTGAGTAAAGCCAAGGCCATTGTCCATCCATCTTCAATAGCCATGCTACCACCCTGTGCCAAAAAAGGAAGCATAGGATGGAGTGCATCACCTATCAGACATATGTTCCCTTTTGACCAAACAGGCCTGATTTGCCCTTCAAATAGCTCATAAATTTTCTTTTTTGTGGCAGCGGTCACGATTTCTTGAGCAATCTTTGAATTGTCTAGGGATTTGTGCGGAACATCAAATTGGCTACTCATTCCATTAGAATGTGGAACCACGGCCACAAAATTTATAAACTTTCCTTGGTTGATCGGGTAAGAGACTAAATGGCCATGAGTGGTGTAAATCAATTGGACATGATTTTGAAGATCATACCCCGATATTGCATCTTTGGGTGTAATAGCCCTTAATGCTGCATATCTCGGCTGAAATGCTGCTTGCGATGGGTTAAAAAGATTGCTTAAATTAGATGCGACCCCATCAGCACCAACTATAACTTGAGGTACAGTGCTTGTGCCATCAGACAAAGTCATCCCAAAAAATGAATCTTCTTCAAAATACTCATGTACCGTTTCATTGAACCGAAATGTAACACCCAATTGTTCAGCATGTTCGATGAGAATTTGAAGTAGCTGACCTCTATCAAAAGTAAAATATCCAAGATTTCCTTCCTCACGATATTTTTTGACATTAACTCGAAATATCTCGCGGTTAGCCGGACCATCCCGTACAGAAACATGGTCAATTTTATACCCAATCTCACGCATCGATTGGTCCAATCCAAGTTGTGCTAAAACGCTCGTACCATTGGGAGTGATTTGAATGCCCATACCAGAATAATCTGATTTGGAACGCTTTTCAAACACTGTAGCCTGTATTCCTTTTTTTATGAGTGCTATTGATAGAACTACTCCTGCTAAACCGGCACCAATTATCGTGATATCTGTCAATTTTTTGGGCATGTTCTATTTCAATTTAGGTATATGATATCTTTTGAGAGAGACCGTTCTTGGTCATGAGGACTGACTTCAAAAATGTGGGTTTCATCTCAAGTCATTATTTCCTCTATTTTAGACAAACCATACATCACAACTAATCTAATACTTGGCTAATACTAAACTTTAAGAACTTAATCCCTAATTGGATAATTCAAACCGTGAGTTCAGAAAAGTTATTTTATGAGGAGTATAGTTGGTGTTAGTTCTATTCGGAATAATCCTTGGAAGTGTTTTCGGGTACATTAAGGCAAAGAAACAAAGCGGGGAATTAAAGGATTATATTCATCAGATTTTTGTCTTCGCGATTGCTTTTGGGTTACTAAGTTGGATTATCACTCTAGCAATCGGTTGGATTATTGCTTACCCATAAAACGACTTAACCCCTCTTTCAGCGATATCAGATTTATTGGATTAAGTACCCAACAATTCCCTTTACAAAATTAATTCTGTCACCTGGACGGTTAGTTGAGCCAAACATTCTCACTTACTGTGGTGCTACAGTAATGGATAAAGGAAATTCCGAAGTATTCTTATTTTTATCAAGCTGGAATATCTGCGGCGCTGACGGTTATCATGACAGGGTGAAATGACGATTGCCATATTGATTTACAAATAGTTGTTCAAATGGATTAAGTATTGACCTATCATTGGAAGGTCGAAAAACTGTATTGCCAATAATTCACACGGAAAGGCTCTGTTTTACTGTGTAGTAACTCGCACCTGGATTGGTGCTAGTCAATCGTATCAGTAATACAATCTTGCAATATACTTCATCAATGTTCACTCGATTCAATCTCAATTTCAAGATATTAAAATATATTGAAAATTCAGTGTGTGTTCTATAAAAAAAGCATTTGATGGCTAAAAGATTTGTTTATGGAACATTTATATATGAAACTATTAAAATTTGTTATAAATGTTATAATTAAGGCAATTTACTGGAAAAGATTCTATTTATGGAATAAATTAAGATGCCAAAACTCAAATATGGAAGTTACTCCCGCTATGCGCGCGATACCGTTGTATTGCTGGGACTATTGATTAAAAACAAACGTATTGAACGCCAGTTAACGATCACCGAAGTCGCGGAAAGAGCCGGCATATCTCGTGGTCTTGTCCATCGTATCGAAAGCGGAAACATGAAGTCCTCTATAGGTGCTGCCTTTGAAGTGGCATCAATTGTTGGTCTAACACTCTTTGATGCACAACCATTAGCACTCTCAAGTCACCTTTCTTTAGAACGTGAAAAACTGGTACTATTGAAATCCACACGTAAAAAAAGCGGAAAGGTAATGGATAATTTCTGACATGACTAGAAAACCAATGCCTATTGAAGCTTATGTCTGGATCTGGCTACCAAATACAACCGAACCGATTGTTGCAGGCAGGATAGAACCCGAAGGGCATAAGTTTTTATTCAACTACGCTCAGAGCTATCTGAAGCGTAGTGACTGTATCCCGATCTACCTACCCGAATTGCCATTACAAGCAGGAATTATTATGCCACCGAGTAGCTTGAACATGGCTAGTTGTCTACGTGATGCCATTCCAGATGCTTGGGGTCGTAGGGTAATATTGAATAAATTATTTGGCCGCGAGGGTAGAAATATTGATACTACTGAACTCCATGAATTGACCTATTTTCTGGAGTCTGGTTCGGATCGTATAGGGGCATTGGATTTTCAAGAATCCCCTTATGAATATGTACCAAGAGAATATCATTCTGCCTCAATTGAAGAACTCTTGAGTGCTTCCGAAAGCGTCGAAAAGGGTAAACCATTGACTCAAGACCTGAATCTTGCCTTACTGCATGGTACATCGATTGGTGGAGCCCGTCCCAAGGCTATGATCCAAGACAATAATACAAAAATGATTGCCAAATTCTCAACCTCTACTGACAGTTACAATCTGGTAAAGGCAGAATTTGTAGCCATGCGATTAGCCCAAAGGATAGGTCTTGACGTAGCTCCAGTAAAGTTGAAGTGTGTTGCCGGCAAAGATATTCTAGTGATTGAGCGTTTTGACCGAGTTAAAAAGGACAACAAGTGGTTCCGAAGAGCAGTGGTTTCTGCTCTGACTCTGTTTGAACTAGATGAAATGATGGCCCGATATGCGAGTTATGAAGACTTGGCAGAAATTATTCGGTACCGTTTTACCGAACCGAAAAAAACATTAAAGGAGATGTTTGGCCGGCTCGTGTTCAATATCCTGTGTGGCAACACTGACGACCACGCACGCAACCATGCAGGTTTTTGGGACGGGCAGCAACTGACCTTGACCCCTGCTTATGACATTTGCCCACAGGCTCGTGCTGGAAATATTGCAAGTCAGGCAATGTTGATCGTAGGAAACGACCGTTTTAGTACTCTTGCCAACTGTCTTAAAGCTGCACCAAATTTTTTGCTCCGCAATCAAGAAGCCAAGGAAATTATTGATCAACAGATTAAAGGGATTCGGAACAATTTTGAAACCATTTGTAAAGAAGCTAATTTAACTGAAGTAGATCGAAACCTGTTTGATCAGCGATTCTTTTTGAATGATTTTATCTTTAATGGTACTGAGGGAATGTGGGGGTGACACTGGCATCATAAAACTTAAATGCCCTAACACTATTCCTGTTACTCCTTATCTGTGAAGGTGGGGAAGACAAGTTTTGATTTATCCCAACTAAACATTATTCTAGCAAAAAAGATGAGAATTTTATTCTTTAGTAACATTTTCCTCTTTATTTTGGGGTTAAGAGCACCTCTATTTAATCCGAAAACCAGGATTCACCTGTTTTCGCTCTTGAAACAATTTGATTATTCTGAATGAATTCTTCTCCGTGGTGTCACATTCATTCAATAATTGTCACCAAAAAAGGTAAAAATAGACCCCTTTACATCATTGCCCAGACCACACGACACACGTGGCCCTACAGTGGCACCACTCAGACACTTTTTACCCTTTGATTAGATCTTGGCGACCGTCTCCAAATAACACAACCGCTTGATATTATAGCACAAGTTCCGCCTGCCAATCCAACTCCTGGCTCGAACTTTCCCAATACAACGCATCACATGCTCTGGCATGTCATTACGCATCGAGCCAACCACATGCTCAACGCGGCAGCGATGCCGCGAATAAGCCTTGTTCAAGACAACCTGACGGGCGTTCAACTTCTGACCACGCTTGGCCTTAAAATTAATGCGCGGTTTAAAACCCAGCGCGCGCAACACCTGAACCATGTCCCGCGAACGATAGGTACAATCAGCCCACAACTGCGGATCCCCTGAAGGCCGTGCGGCCAACAAAGGCATTAACATCCGGCTATCATGGACACTGGCCGCGGTGGTGGCCCATTGTTCAATCAACTGCGACTCCCGGTCAATCGCAATATGGTTTTTGTAACCAAAAAAGGTGCGACCCCTCTTCTTAGTCCATCGCGCATCCGTGTCCTTTTGCCGTCATTTATTTTGAAGATCTGTTGCTTCATCTCAATAGTCTGTGTGTCGCTGTGATGGATCTGGGTACAGGTTGTACGGTACCGGTCATGTCAAAACCGACGGCCTTGCAGACCAAGGTCTTTGATTTATTAGGTGGTCAGATTCATCCGGCTCCAGGAGAGGTACAATCAGTCCGATAAAAGAGCCCTGTCTAGTAAGTGTAGTTTTAAAAATTGGATTAAACCCCCATGTATAGGGAATAATACCTCATTTTTAGTTCAAGAAGTTCGGGCTAAATATTGCTAGAACTAAGAAATAACACAATATTTTTAATTTAGTTCGCTGATCAGGGGTTGGTTTGTCGGTGGTGGCGTGCAATATTCATCAGTTGGGTCGTGTGCTGCTGCGTCAGAGGAACGACGCGCTGAACAGCGTGTGGTTGGAGGCAAACGCCCACGCCTTATGGCCTGACGACACTCCCTGCAACACAATTATAATCATCGTCCGCACACGGACGGCTGGGAGAGGTTTGTCTTGCATTTAGAAAAATCGGATAATTGATGGAAAAAATTGTCCGAAAAGTCATTTTTTTGGAGAAAACTCAGCTTGAAGCTGAAAATTATTGTTCTGCGAAAGAATCTTAGTTCGGGAAAAGGAATCTGAGAACATGAAATTACGTCAATTTTCTAATAATCAGGTATTTTCGGGCGAATACTAATTAACCTGCCAACTTGATTGACGCTCAATTATAAGATCTTTGATGAGTTATGTTTAACAATTTAAGGAGCAACAAAATCATTACTAAGTAGATGAATAATCCGGGCATAACTGGTAAGTAACTTAAAAATTGGGTATTTTAAGTACTGATAGACGTTTAACAAATCATAGAGAGTTATTTTGAATAACGGGCTTCGACAATACAAGAATAAACACATAGGAAATATCCGAATGAAGATATTGGGATTGTTAGCAGGTTTCACATTAGGGACAGCTATTTATGCTCAAGATTACTTAGTGGGATTGAAGGCGTTATCAGACGGTGACTATGAGACTGCGATTAGTGAATTAGTTCCTTTGGCCGAACAAGGCGATGTTATTTCTCAGCTCTTCTTGGGGGGTATTTACGGTGATGATCAAGGAGTCCCACAGGACTATGAAGAAGCCGCAAAATGGTATCGGTTGGCGGCTGAGCAAGGTAGTTCCAGTGCGCAGTTCAACTTGGGATTGTTTTACAGTAATGGTCATGGTGCCCCCCAGAATTATGGAGAGGCCGCTAAATGGTATCGGTTGGCGGCTGAGCAAGGTAGTTCCAGTGCGCAGTTCAACTTGGGATCGTTTTACAGTAATGGTCTTGGTGTCCCCCAGAATTATGGAGAGGCAGCTAAATGGTATCAGCTAGCGGCTGAGCAAGGTGATTCCAGTGCTCAAAACAATTTGGGATGGTTTTACAGTAATGGTTATGGTGTCCCCCAGAATTATGGAGAGGCCGCTAAATGGTATCGGCTAGCGGCTGAGCAAGGTGATTCCAGTGCTCAAAACAATTTGGGATGGTTTTACAGTAATGGTTATGGTGTCCCCCAGAATTATAGAGAGGCCGCTAAATGGTATCGGCTAGCGGCTGAGCAAGGTGATTCCAGTGCTCAGTTCAACTTGGGATTGATTTACAGTAATGGTTATGGTGTCCCCCAGAATTATGGAGAAGCCGCTAAATGGTATCGGCTAGCGGCTGAGCAAGGTGATTCCAGTGCTCAGTTGGGCTTGGGATGGTTTTACAGTAATGGTCATGGTGTCCCCCAGAATTATGGAGAGGCCGCCAAATGGTATCGGCTGGCTGCCGATCAAGGTAATTCCAGTGCTCAGTTCAACTTGGGAATAGTATACTTCATAGGTCAGGGTGTCCCAAAGAATTATGTCCGTGCCCATGTATGGCTCAACCTAGCAGCAGCACATGGCGATGATGAATATGCTAGCATGCGAGATGCAGTTGAGGAGTTAATGACGACTGAACAAGTTGCTGAGGCTCAGCACCTTGCTACCCTTTGGCAACCTGGAACAAAACTTGATGACTTGCAATAAATTTAATCTAAAAACCTTATTTTCAGTCGTGTACTAGCTACGGATTGCATGACAGTTTTCCTCAAAAGGCAGGTCAATGTTGGTTCCACTAAATCATAAGGAACTGGTGAATATCAAGACAATCTCACTTTCCCTGATCAGCGAACTCAAATAAAAATATTGAGTTAATTATCAATTTGCTTCTTTGGTTTTTTCATGTTATTTTCTTCTTACCTTCTAGGTTAATCATCAACTTAGTTGCATTAATTGGTCACATCAATCTTTGAATTCATACCTTCAATTTCTTTTTTATTGAATTTATTTTTTTTCGACTCACTCCAAACTTTCTAGCTGTTTCTGACCATTTGCTTAGGCTCGTTTGAGTCTGATCTATTATTTCTAGAATAAGGTGGTTGTTAATACTGGCTTTTTCTCCCAGTCTAACGAGTTGCTCAACCGTTGGATTAAGACCTTCCCCTAAAACCAACGTACTTTGCTCACCACCAGGTCCAGATGAAAAAGTAAGATCATAGGCTGGTGAAAGATTCCATGTTCCCTTCTTATCCATAAGGAAAC
>MPNP01000133.1 GCA_002239085.1 Rhodobacteraceae bacterium bin131
AATAATTCTGAACCGTCGAAAAGGGTGGATAGCAACTGGGAATAGCACGCCACTGACACCCGGTGGCCAGCATGTACTGGATGGCATTAAAGACCTCACGCAAGCCGGTTTTACGTGGACGTCCCATCCTCCCTTGGGTCGCAAGAAAAGTTTTGACCACTTCCCACTCCTCATCGGTCACATCATATTGCATATAATTGTCAACGCGCTTATATTTATCTCGAGCGGCCTTGTCCCACGGCATGGTATACCTCCTATTTTAACCAATATTTGAAGGTGTAACATATACGTATTCAAGGCCGTTTACTACCTCATAGACTTATGGAACAGGTTCTCATATAGAGTGTTTTTATATTTGGCAGACATTATAAGCTAATATTTTTATATTATTTCCTTGGTAACTGACAAAATAAGGTATTAGTGAGCAACAACAAATAAGGTATTTTTCAATTTCAATACATAGCTTCTTAACCCTCTTCCCATTAGAAAATAGAAATGAATAAACACTCAAAGAATACTGTTACAATTGAGGTTAACAACTTTGGTCCAATTTCAGAGGCAAAAGTAGACCTCCGTCCACTTACTGTATTGGTTGGGCCGAGTAATACTGGGAAGTCTTATTTTGCCATTTTGGTTAATGCATTACAACGTTCCTTTGCTTTTAGAAACTCATATCTTGACCGTTATCCTTCTGAGTTTACTATTAACCGTATTTCTAATCCTGAATTACCTGATATAATAAAAAAAACTGCTGTAAGCTTGCTCAATCAACTTGAGAAAAAGGATCAAGTAAATTTAGAGTTAGATCATGATTTCCTTGAAATTGCGAGAAATGATTTTAATAAAAAACTATCCTTTTTTTCAAATGAAGAAATCTTGCGGTGTTTCGGTATTGATGATGTTAATTTCCTTTCTCAAAAAGGGCAAACTAATTCCGCAAAAATCAAAGTGAAAACATCGGCAATGTGGAGGGATAATCTCAAAAGTCACTCAATAGCATTATCTGCCAAACCCGAATGTAGTTTTTCCTTTCCATCTTCTATACCCTTTCCTCAAGATAAAGAAAAAATCAGAAATCTCAAAGATGCAGCAGAATATTATTTACAAAATTCAATAATACCTCAATCTAAGGAAATATACTCAATCTATGAAGATTTTAATTTTATAGATGCTGTAATTTCCATTTTTATACCGTTTTTGGTCGGACCTTTGGATTCGCGAGCATTTTATCTTCCAGCTGACCGAACAGGGATTATGCATGCCCACACTGCCGTAGTCAGTTCTCTGATTGCTTTGGCTCCTATGGCTGGACTTCGTCAAACTACACGACAATCAACCATGACGGGAGTACTTACTGATTTTCTCGAACAGCTGATTGAGATAAACACTCTCAATTCAAGAAAAAGAGGTCAAAAGGGAGACTTGGGCGAAGGTATTGAAAAAGCAATCCTACAAGGGAGAGTAAACATTAAGCTCTCCAAGGAAATCAATTATCCCATTTTTTCTTATCAACCTAATGGATGGAAAGAAGATATACCATTAGCAAATGCATCGTCAATGGTGTCAGAGGTGGCTCCAATAGTTTTATTCCTTCGATACAAAATCAATCCAGGAATGTTAATTATTATTGAAGAACCTGAGTCTCATCTTCACCCTAGCATGCAGGTTGAACTTACTCGACAATTAGCAAAATTAGTAAAATTAGGCATTCGCATAGTTGTCACAACTCATAGTGAGTGGCTAATAGAAGCCTTAGCCAATATTGTTCATCGTTCAAATATCCCAAAAAATAAGAAGGGGAGTATTTCTAGTGAAAAAATTGAACTAAACGAGGACCAAGTTGGGGTTTGGTTATTTCAAAATAAAATGGAAAAGAATGGGACGGTCGTGAATGAAATTAAACTAGATCAATACACTTCATGGCAATATCCTACTGATTACGATGACATTGCTTCAGCCCTTCATAATGAATGGGCTGAGATCACAGATATTGTGGAAAATAGTTAATGAAGGAATTATTAATTGATTTACACAAACTGCTTGAAGAAGATTACAATCAGAGTATTACAAAAGGTAAATCAAATTTGGAAAATGAAGGTTGTATTGTAAATGGCATACCAAAATGTGCCGTTATAATTCAATTAGATGAAGTAGGATCTCCTTTTCCCAAAACTGCCATTCGCTGTGATTATATAGTGTTTGTATCAAACAATGAGGGAAATATTTCTGCTTTTGTTATTGAACTAAAAAGTGGAAAGAGCGGAAATATTTCTGTTTCTCATGCGAAGGATCAACTTCAATCTGGTGCGAATTTTTTAGAAGGTTTCCAAGGAGCTAAAAAATTATCTATCAAATTAAATCTCATTCCTATATTGTTTGGTAAACTGAGTAAATCCCAGAAAGATCAGCTTCAAACAAAGCGTATAAGTTATAAGGGACAGAACATTACTATAAAGAAATCTAATTGTGGTAACAGCTTAACAATTAACTCATGATTAGTTTTCTTGAGGGCGGTACGCTCTGGCAAGTGGTACTTAAAGCAAGAGACCCCGCCTCTAGTGAAAAAACATGATAATTTAATGAAGGGAGATTGTTTTTTGACTATGCATGGTCAAGTATATAAAACCCGATTTCTGTTTTAATGCAACAGCTGCATATAAAGATTAATTTCTACGTCAATTGATACCTAATTCACAATTGTTCCCTTTAGAAAATAAAATGAATACACGCACGAATAATTCAGTCTCGATTAAAGTAAACAACTTTGGTCCAATTTCAGAGGCAAAAGTGGACCTCAGGCCCCTTACTGTATTGGTTGGGGATAGTAATACTGGCAAGTCATATTTTGCTTCAGTAGTTTATGCATTACTGCGTACCCTAAAGTATTCTTTTATTGACTTAAATCCTACGACTCATGGTGTTTCCATCCCCGAATTTGAAAATTTAATGCAAGAAACTGCAGAAAGATTACATTCACAACTTTCGCAAAAAGACCCTAAAGAATTTGAATTAGGGGACAAATTTCATGAATACCTAAGCACTGTTTATAACAAAAAACTATCAACATTACCACGAGAATTAGTACGGTGTTTAGGAGTTGAAGATGTTAGCTTTTTGACTCTAATACATCAACAGAACCTAGCAAAAATAAAACTGAAGACCTCTGCCATGTACAGAGAGAATCTTGAATCCCACTCAATAGAATTATCAACAAAACCAAAACACAATTATTCCTTTCCGCGGTCCTTACCTCTACCCCAAGAGCCTATTGAACTCGCAAAACTCATTCAATTTACAAACAACTTCAAGCAAAATCCAACCACTCCACAATCATCGGAAAACGAATTGACCTTTAAGGTTTATAAATTTTTTAGAATTCTATTTGATACTCTGGTCAGCCCTTATGAAGAATCTTTCTGTTCTCAAGTTATTTACCTTCCTGCAAGCAGAACAGGAATAATGAATACATACAATACTCTAGTAAAGTCGTCAATTAATTTGACCCCTAGAGATTTTGTGCGTAAATCTGCCGAACAAGCAACTATGACTGGAATAATTGCTGATTTACTAGTACATTTGACTCATATTGACCCTGATTATTCAAAAAATAAACAGCTGGGAGGCTTTGAGAAAGGTATTGAAAAAACAATTTTAAAAGGGAGGATTAACATTGATACCACTGAAGATATCAAAATTCCCATTTTTTCTTATCAACCTGAAGGTTGGAATGAAGGAATGCCATTAGCTAGTGCTTCGTCAATGGTATCAGAGTTGGCACCAATCGTATTATTCCTCCGAACCGAAATCAAGCCCGGAATGTTATTGATTATTGAAGAACCTGAGTCCCATCTTCATCCCGCCATGCAGGTCAAACTAACAAATCAAATAGCAAAATTAGTAAATGAAGGCATTCGTGTAGTTGTGACAACACACAGTGAATGGGTGATAGAAGCGTTAAGCAATATTGTTCATCGTTCGAAAATCGCAAAAGAATTCAATGAAAATACTTCAAGTAATAAAATTGCACTTAAAGAGGACCAGGTTGGGGTGTGGTATTTCAAAAATAATCGGAGAAAGAAAGGAACAGTCGTAAAAGAAATCAAATTAGGAAAATCCATTACTGGGCAATATCCTACTGGTTATGATAGAGTTGCTATTAATCTTCATAATGAATGGGTAGGGATTGCCAATATTGTAGAAAATAGTTGATGCTAATCATTTTCTGAAAAACGCCAACGGCTCCTAATAAGTACGAAACGTGTATAGTAACCATGTGACGGTTGAACGTGACACCAAGTTAATGAAGCAATGGGTGACGACAGCGGTCAGTGTCCATGATATACGGATTTTGGAGAACTGACTTGTTAGACGGAAGCCGACTGGGAACCTTCAGTTTTGAGTTGACTGCGTGTACCGTTCAAAGGAAATGGTAGAGAGGTTGCGGAACACGGGTATAAGCATCGGATGAGTTATAAGGCGAAGTGTGGTCAGAATTTGAAGGCGCGTAAAGTAGTGTTGAACAATGCTTACACTCAGTCGCACTGTCGAGTGGAGCATGTCTTTGGTTCCAAGCACAATTCCATAACCGAGCAGGTAATGCGAAGGGTTGGGAAGGAGTGCTAGGGGTTGAATTGGTCTACGGAACTTGTGTAAATTTATCAAGCGTCTTTGTTATTTGGAGACGGTAGCCGTGGTCTAATCAAAGGAAAAATGGGCTGAGTGAGTGATTTTGTCTTGGAAATGAAGGAAATGATTACCTTTTTGGTGAAGTTCGGATGAATGTGGTACCAAAGAGAAGAATCTATTCAGAAATTCTTTTATATATTCTACCCCAAATAACTCCCAATAATTTCCACTCTGGACTTCTAGGTTGAAGTTGGGCGAAGTTGGATTAATTTTCAGGTGAAAACAACCGAAATGAGAAAACAAGAAATACTTAAAAATGAAATGAATACTCACTCAAATAATTCAGTCTCAATTGAAGTAAACAACTTTGGTCCAATTTCAGAGGCAAAAGTGGACCTCCGGCCTCTTACTGTATTGGTTGGACCAAGTAATACTGGCAAGTCATATTTTGCTATTTTGGTTAATGCGTTACAACGTTCCCTTTCCAGAACAAGAAACTATCCCCCCTATTATTATGATATTGAGCTGGAAATCGGGAGTATTTCCTATTCTAAATTTTCTAAAATAATTAAAAAGACTGCCGAAAGTTTGCTAAAACAACTTGAGCTGGAAAATCAAGAAAATTTAGAGTTTGATCACGATTTCCAAGAATTAGTAAAAAATATTTTTAACAAAAGGTTATCCACTTTTTCAAATAATGAGATTTTACGTTGTTTTGGCATTGATGATGTTAATTCCTTGTCCAGAAGAGGCAAACAGAATTCCGCCCAAATCAAAGTCAAGACATCTGCAATGTGCAGTGAAAATCTTGAAAACCACTCTATAGAGTTATCACCTAAACCCAAACACAATTTTATCTTTCCATCTTCCTTACCACTTCCCCCCGAAAAAATAAAGATAAAAAGACTAACAGAAGCAGCAGAAAATGTATTGCAAGATTCAAAAAATTCTGAAAAACGAGGCAGAATTTCAAGATTTGAAATTATGCGTTTTTTAAACGCTATTATTTCTATAATTAAGCCGTTAATTATTGGGCCTTTGGACTCTCAAGCATTTTACCTTCCTGCCGACAGGACAGGAATCATGCATGCACACACTGTTGTAGTCAACTCACTGATTGCCTCAGCCCCTATGGCCGGACTGCGAAAAACTACTGGTCAAGCAACTATGACTGGAGTACTTGCCGATTTTCTGGAACAGCTAATTGAAATTGGATCTCCTCGTATAAGAAGAAGAAAAAGAGATAAAGACTTAAGCAAAGGTATTGAAAAAGAAATTTTAAAAGGGCGGGTGAACATTAAGAGCTCCGAGGAAATCAATTATCCTATTTTTACTTATCAGCCTAAGGGATGGGCAGAGGATCTACCATTAGCGAATGCTTCATCAATGATATCAGAGCTAGCTCCAATCGTATTGTTCCTCCGATACGCAATAAGGCCGGGTATGTTATTAATTATTGAAGAACCTGAGTCACATCTTCATCCAGCAATGCAGGTCGAACTAACAAATCAATTAGCAAATTTAGTAAATGAAGGCATTCGTGTAGTTGTGACAACACACAGTGAGTGGATGGTAGAAGCGTTAGCCAATATTGTTTATCGTTCGAAAATCACAGAAAAATACGATGCAGAAAATTCTAATAGAAAAATTGCACTTAATGAGGACCAGGTTGGGTTATGGTTATTTCAAAAAAATCGGAAACAGAAAGGAACAGTCGTGAAAGAAATCAAGCTAGATGATGCTGGTCAATATCCGATTGATTATGATGATGTTGCCATAGCACTTCATAATGACTGGGCAGAGATTACTGAAGAAATAGTTAATAGCTGATGTCTTTATCATTTTCCGAAATACGTAAACGACTTGAAGTAAAGCACAATGAGTGTATTGTAAAAAACAAAAAAACTTTAAACAAAGAGAATTGTAAAGTAAGAAACTTACCAACAGACGCTATTGTGATGGATTTAGATAAAGAAGGATTACCTTTTGACAGAAATCAACCCCGCTGTGACTATTTAGTATTTGTATCAAAAAATAATAATATTGATGGTTATGTTATCGAACTAAAGAGTGGCGAGTGGGAAATTTCAAAAGTGAATAAGCAGCTTCAATCGGGTGCAACATTTGTACAAGAATTGAAAGATAATAAACAAAACTGTATTAATCTCGTTGCAGTAGTTTTTGGTAGGCGTTGTAAATCCCAGAGAAAAGAACTTAAAGGTAAACAAATGGCTCAAGATAAACGTTATTTTATAAAATATTTTGGGAAGTTGTTATTGATAAAGCGTAAGGCTTGTGGTAATAATTTAATATGAACTTTTGATTTGTTGTTTATGAGTGGATTACACTCTCATATATACCTCCTAAAGTAACTGCCCTCTCTTCCAGAAAAAATATGACCTGACAATGAATGGACGAAGAAACTTCTTTGTATCCCAAACTCATGTCACAGTCAGGATAAATTGATGAAATTTCCCCAATCCACATGGGCCTTAAGTGAGCCCATTTTTTTGACCAATAGCCAATAACTGTAAAACAGTGGTGTTTCTGTAAATTTTTAGAGCTCTATTTGAGTATATCCTCCACTTCCTGATATACACTGTCTTCAATTTTAACGAGCGGACGGAAAGGAAGGATAGATTTCTGCTCAGGAGTTAAAGCCTGCA
>MPNP01000134.1 GCA_002239085.1 Rhodobacteraceae bacterium bin131
AAACATGAAACATTAATTGGCATAAAAACATCAAGGAGTTAAGTGTGATAAATTGATAGGGCAGGCTCCGGGTCAATACCGAAACTCCGGGCCATGTCGTGGAGATCCACGGGTTCGAACCCGGCCTCCTTTATCCGGTCACCTTCCATAGGGGTAAAGACGGTCGCAAACAACAGCCGTTCAACCGTGCCGGTGAGCAGCCATTTGGCATCTTCATGGCTGCTGGTGCCCAGATCGGCCAGAAACCGGTCCATGAATTGTCTGGTCTCGGCTGGTCTGTGCTTGTCGGACGTCCGCTTGGCACTCCCCAGCCAGACCCTGGGTTTCTCACCGCTGGTCGCACCCATGACATCCATGTCACCCTCGACTCTTGATCGCTCCCGCCCGGTGTCGGTCCAGGTCGCCCCTTTCCTTTCCACCAGCCAGGTCGCCGCCAACCGCTCCAGCACAGTTCCTTCCAGGGTCGTCAGGCGTGCGTGGAGCTCCTCCGGGGTCGGCAGCTGCTCCCGCCGGATGGAATCTCTGGTGTTTTTCTCCAGCCCTCTGGGGGCCATTATTGGTCTGACCAGCTCGGGGAAGACATGGGTCTGAAAGAGCGTATTGTTGTCATTTATGACCCAGCGGTATCGGCCCTTCTCCAGCAATGGCAGGATTGGTCGCAACAGTTTGAGCCGTTCGGTCAGGACCCTGAGGGCCTCATCCCGCCACGGCAACTCCCGGAGGGTTGGTGGCATGTCGCTGATGGTGGCTCCCCTGTGTGGATGGTTCTGGCCAAGCCATAGCATAATCTCGCGCTGCTCATCCTTCAGCTTGATCCAGGCCTTGGCATCCCACCGCTCCCGCTCATCATTCATTAGCAGGTCACCTTCGACCTTGAGCCAGTCTTGCCTCCACTCCTTGTCATTCTCTTTCTGATGCAAATGCATATAATCAGGCCCAGTATAGTACCGGTGCCAGTGGCTGGGCATCCCACCATAGGCAGTCCACAGCGTCAGAAAGCGATGCGGGTCAGCCAGCACGCCCTGTTCGGTCGCCATAGTCATGGTGGTTGCAAGGTGCCAGGGTTGAAGGGCATATGTCGCATCAATCCGGCCATACAACGGTTGGTCGGCGGCAAACATGGCATCGACTTTCTGCTGGTGGGACCCCATCAGCACGATTTTGCCGGGATCTTTTCTGTTGCCCTGACAAACGCCCCTGGCCGCATCTATCACCTGCTTGACCTCATGGTGCAGCCTCAGGGGGGCGGCATGGTGAAACTCATCGAGCACCACCACCGCCCCCGCCTGCACTAATGCCGTCAGGACCTCCTTGAACCATATTTTGTCATCATGCAGATGAGTTCTCTCCGGCAGTCTTTCCTCGAAGTTCTTGCCAACTGCACCCGTGGCCGCCAGCAAAAGTTTGCGGTTGCCGGTCTGGGTATGATCCTTGATCTCGGCTTCCGAGGGTTGTTTGTCCGCTTGCGGGTCCGGCCCGTCCATCTGATGGATGATAACGGGCATGTCATGCGGGGCCCTGTCCTTCATGTGATACAGCAGGCCGGTCTTGCCGATCCCCCGCCGTCCGCGTACCTTGATCGCCTCAAAGTGCCGCTTCGCAAGAGGGGTCCCGATTTCCAGCCCATTCGTAAGTCTTACCACTTCCTTCTCGCGGCCGTAAAATCGCCAGGGCCTTCTTGCCGTCATGAAGTTTTTCCTTGTACCAATAATAGCCGTACTACTGTTGTTTATCACATTATTATAATCAATAATGGTTGATTTTGGTCATTTAATTTCATTCTTTTTGTAACTACTCAGGTAGTCTCAGTGAGAGATGACTATAGCCGCATCGGCTCTTGAGTTCAGACATGTAACCGCAGAAACTCCCGTAAAATAAGGGTCTGATTTTCAAAAAGGGGCACTACTTTTACCCGCTTCTTGGTTCACACCCAGCGACTAATTTCTGACTTTTTGTTCTCTTCTCTGGTGCGTTTCACGCCCTCCTTGATCAGACATCCCGTTCGTTATCATTCCGAGCGGTTCCGATGTGTCGGAGGACGCGCTGTCGTACTTTGGTACCGGTTTGGACTGATTGAACGACCTGAACTTTGGTACTCCCATGAGGCATTTTTTTGTGACGAATAAACATGAGAGAGGAAATGGTGTTGGAGTTGGGGCTTGTCATGGAGTAAAAAATGAAAACATGACACTACATCTCAAAAAGGAGATGAAAAAGCACTTAAATGCCAAAAAATGGGGAATACTATTTTTGAGAAATGCTAAAATGTCTGAAGTCAAGAAATTAATCAGTAATCAGGGAAAATTAGTTTACCAATAATTTTGAACTGCTGAATGTTTCAATGGACTTTGAAAATGTCATGTTTAAGGACAGTCCATACTCTTACTATCTTAATGAGTAATATTGTGACTTTCAGGGTGACAAGGTTTTATCTATCGATAGAAAATATTTAGCCTTGGAAATTACTATATGTAATTCCCCGAATAAGAGTTCCTTTCCCACCAAATAAACCAATTGAGGACTTGTGTGGTGATGACAAACTTGCTGAGATCAACCCGTAGAAGATGATACAAAATGTTTACAGTTTAATCCAGAGTGGCTGACTTGACCATTGTATGGTCATTCCAGAGTAATCAGTGCCCCTATTAGAATGTTGTGGCAAGCAAACTTATATTCTTTCACCAGTATTCTGGTCAACTCGACTCATTGACAATTGGAATTTTCCACGATCGTCTACTTTTGTGAGTAATACTTTGACCGTTTGTCCCTCTTGTAATTCGTCAGAAGGATGGCGAACCCGATGACCACATATTTGGCTGACATGAACTAAACCATCTTTCTTACCCATAAAATTCACGAAGGCTCCAAAGTCCATGATTTTTACTACTTTGCCAGTATAGATTTTACCAACTTCAGGTACTGCGACGATATTGTTAATCATTGCCGAAGCCTTATCCAAGGCATCAGAATTTGGACTTGCAATTTTGATAGTCCCGTCTTCTTCAATCTCCACCTTGGCACCGGAAACTTCTGTAATTTCTCGAATAACTTTACCACCAGTCCCAATAACCTCCCTAATTTTATCAACAGGAATTTTCATGGATATAATGCGTGGGGCATACTCGGATATTTCTCCAGCAGTTGTAATTACTTTCTCCATTTCACCTAAGATGTGTAGTCTGGCATCCTTGGCCTGTGCGAGTGCTTTCTCCATTATTTCTGTGGTGATCCCAGCCACCTTAATATCCATCTGCAATGAAGTAATACCCGACTTCGTTCCTGCGACTTTGAAATCCATATCACCTAAATGATCTTCAGCTCCAAGAATATCTGTCAAAACAGCGTATCTTCCATCCTGCTCAAGAATCAAACCCATGGCGACGCCCGCAACTGGCTTTTTTAAGGGTACCGAGGCATCCAGTAAAGCCAGAGTTGCACCGCAAACTGTGGCCATGGATGATGAACCGTTGGACTCGGTTATTTCAGATACAACTCGGATCGTGTAAGGAAAATTTTGTGCAGTCGGCAAAACTGGTTTAATCGCCCGCCATGCCAACTTGCCATGGCCGATTTCTCTTCGGCCCGGAGGTCCCATACGTCCCGTTTCACCAACCGAATAAGGTGGGAAATTGTAGTGAAGAAGAAAATTCTCACGAAAATTTCCATGCAACGCATCAATGATTTGTTCATCTTCACCCGTACCGAGAGTAGTGACCACAAGTGCCTGGGTTTCTCCGCGGGTAAATAATGCAGAACCGTGGGTTCTTTCTAAAAAACTAATTTGGCAATCAATAGGACGAACCGTTTCTAGCGATCGACCATCCACACGAATACCCTTGTCTATGATGTTACGCCGAAGAATATCTGATTCAACACTCTTAATACATTTTTTTAATTGCGATGTGTCTTCTTCAACATCAACATTGGTTACAATGTATTCTTTTGCGTCGTGAATAGCTGCTTCTCGTTCCATCTTATCAGCGATTTGATAAGCTCCGGCTAATTTATCTTTACCAAGGTTTGCGATGACTTGTTGCAAATCATCGTTTGTCTTTACTGCATGTTCAAATCGAGGCTTCCCAGCGTCTTGGGCAAAGCCTTCAATGAAGCTTATGACCGGCTGCATTGATTCATGCCCAAAAACCACCGCATCCAACATTTCTTGTTCGGTCAACTCGTAGGCTTCTGACTCGACCATCATTACAGCATCTTTAGTACCGGCAACGACAAGGTCAAGGCGATTACTTACGCCAAGTTGACTCATTTCTGAAATCTTAGGGTTAAGTTGATATTCACCATTCTTATACCCAACCCGGCTGGCAGCGATAGGCCCATCAAAAGGAACTCCAGAAATCGACAAAGCCGCAGAAGTAGCAATCATGGCAACGATATCGGGATCGTTTTCAAGATCATGGGATAAAACCGTACAGACAATATCAACGGGGTGGCTAAATGAAGAAGAAAATAGTGGACGGATTGGTCGGTCAATAAGTCGAGCAATCAGGGCACTGGCATCAGAAGGTTTTGCTTCTCGCTTGAAAAATCCCCCAGGAATTTTTCCAGAAGCATAATACTTTTCTTGGTAGATGACTGTGAGTGGAAAAAAATCTAAAGCATCATTCGGAGTTTTATCAAAGGTGACCGCAGCCAATACTGATGTTCCTCCAATTGACGCTAATACACTTCCATCAGCTTGCCGGGCAACTTTTCCCGATTCCAGGGTCAGCTCTTGGCCGCCCAAATTCATTGATCGAATTACATGATTATCAAACATAGTTTTCCCTTAAGGCGACTACTCGCCATTATCAAAATGTGTCCCGATAGCGTTAGGACTTTTAGACATAAATTACGTGGTATTACCCAAGTCTTTTGGCAATTGACCTACCGCCTCAAACCAAGCGCTTTAATAATTTCTTGATATTTTTCTAGATCTGTTCGCTTTAAATAGTCAAGTAACTTTCGTCGTTGAGCAACGAGATTTAATAGCCCTCGTCTGGAATGGTTATCTTTCTTGTGAATTTTAAAATGTTCCGTCAGAGTTTTAATCCGTGAAGTAAGTATTGCAACTTGTACCTCAGGTGAGCCAGTATCACCGGCCTTTCGACCGAATTCAGAAATTAAACTTTGTTTTAGATCAGGTGTAATCGACATCAATTTCTCCAAAATGGTTAATAAATTCTTTCCTGATGCCAGGATGTCGACCAGCGACATTCAGGAAATAAGGCATTAAGCCTTAGTTTGAGTAATTGTAGTTAGTATTGATAAACTTAAATTCTAGTCAATTAAATCAATAAAATAGTTTGAGCAGTAAAATTGCTACAAATTGTATTGATATTTTCCACATTGCTTCAACAAAATCAATGAACATGATTATGCATTAGAATATGATCATAAAATGCGTTCAAGAAGCTCCTGAGTCGGCCATGAATCGGCCGGTAGACCATGTTTGATTTGTTCATTTCTTACCGCCGCACGAGTTCTGCTCCCGATGATACCGTCTACTTTCCCAACATCATAACCAAGTTGAGCAAGGCGCGTTTGTAATTGCTTAACCTCTTCATCTGTTAGTTGAGGGGGAGCATTTCCTTCCAAATAAAGAGGTTGCCCGGAAAGCAAGGTGGCAAAAAAAGCTGATGTGGTGGTATAAACAAGGGATTTATTCCATTCAAGGTATAGCTGAAAATTCGGAAAAGCAAAAAATGCTGGCCCTTTACGACCATGCGGTAACAAAAGTGCCGCTCGTTGGTTCTGATTGGCGTACGAGACACCATTTCTTGTCCTGATGCCCATCCGTTCCCATTCCTCAACTGGCAAATAATTGTCGATAGATGCAAGTTGCCAATTCATTTGATTTGGAACTATCACCTCGACCAACCACGGTTGATTGGGTTGCCACCCTAATGAATTTAAAATATTCCCAGCAGTCATTAGAGCATCAAGAACAGACCCCTGCAAATCGATTTTTCCATCGGCATCGGCATCCAGTCCGAATTCAACGATATCCTTGGGTAACATTTGAATCATTCCGATTTCCCCGGCCCAAGCACCAACAGTATTGACTGGATCAAAATTGTTTTGTGTATAAAGTTCTAAAGCCGCGAATAAGTGGGGTTGAAACAACTCAGGACGACGGCAGTCGTGCGATAGAGTCATTATTGAATTAAGAGTATTGTGTTTGCCCTGAACAACACCAAAATCCGTTTCAAGGGCGAGAAATGACAGGAGTACTCCATAAGGGACACCAAACCTTTCCTGTACTTTGTCAAATACATCTTTATGCTTGCTGTAAAACGCGGCTCCCTGATTGATGCGGTAATCAGCCATCACGAGTTGGGAAAATTCAATAAACGACTTTTTGAAAATACCTTGAGCCCGATCTCTTCTAATGACGTCAGGGTCTAAGATTGCGTTAGCTAGGAAACTATCGACAATTGAAGTTTGATACCCCCTGGCTATGGCCTCTTCTCTTACCGCTTGCTTGAAGCCTTCAAATGATCCTCCACATGGCAAGGTTTTTGCAGCTAGCCCCGCTGGAATTAGGTAAATTGCCAAGGTAAGAAGCGTTATTATGAACGGCATATTAATTTAAACTCCCAATTTGAGAACATATTTGGTTTTAGTCGCAATAGATTTCATAAACGACCTATCCATATCTAATTTGAATTACGTAAACCACTAATTGTTTGATCTGGTGTAATCGCTTCAGGATGTAATTTTAATTCAATGAGAGAAGGCCTGTTCGACTCTAAGCATCTTGTAAAGGATTCTACGAACCCTTTGGTTTGGGTTACAGATTCGCCATGCCAACCGCATGATTTAACCATTGATACAAAATCTGGATTAATCAAATCGGTGCCTGATACTCGATGAGGAAATCTTCTTTCCTGATGCATTCGGATTGTTCCATACATTCCATTATTCACGACAATAACGATAATCTTAGCGTTATATTGAGAAGCAGTTGCTATTTCGGATAATGTCATTTGCAGACACCCATCACCAGCAACGCACAAAACAATCCGTTCTGGATATTCTAATTTGGCTGAAATTGCTGCCGGGAGCCCATAGCCCATTGATCCTGATGTAGGGGCAACTTGAGTTGGGTATTCTGCCATCTGAAAAAAGCGGTGCAGATATCCAGTATAGTTGCCGGCGCCGTTACACACAATTGTGTCCTTTGGAAGATTGTTTGAAAGCCATTGGAATAATTCAGGCAACTGCAGGTCACCGTGAATGGGGGTTGGTTTTATCCAAGCATTATATGAATTCTTTGCTTTGGTCAGCCAATGTT
>MPNP01000135.1 GCA_002239085.1 Rhodobacteraceae bacterium bin131
CACGGGTGGTTCTCCATCACCTCAAGGTGCCGGCAACGAACACTCTGGCGGAGCGTGATATCCGCGTTGTGAAACGCAAACACACCATCTCGGGGAGCTTTCGTACCGCCGACAGAGCCACGAATTGAGCTATACTGCGTCGTCTCATTGCAACGGCACGTCAATTGGGGTTGAATGCCCTAGTATCACGCCTTCATTCAATTGATGGATAATGGCGAGATACTAGGAAGAAATGCTGCTCTCAATTAATTGGTGTTGACTGTTGATAGAATGACAGAGAATAATGCAAATTAATTACATCACTTCAACAGTGTTGAGATACTAGCCATTGCAGCACGTATCCAAATCCTATAGCTTTCCCCTCCTTCTTGGTGTTTAAGGGTATTGCGGTAGCTTGCTACGATTTGAGCGGAAGCTTTTTTGGTTTTGGGTGATGTTTTCGACCAGATGTACATAATGGTTAGACTCTGAGAAAGAAAAATGAATTGTTGTTGTGTTGATGACACACGAGAAATTTATAAAAACTATTTTTACATTAGGCACTGCCACGGAGTGAGCCGTATGACAAACTGTAGAATGCAGAGCTGCTGGGGATTTAAAAAAATGAAAAAGCAAGAATGGGACAAAGTGTTGAAATAAGGATGGACTAAAATAGAATATCTACCAAGCAGTTACACTGCCGACTTACCAATAATATTGCTAAGTCGTAAACTATCCATCATGGTTTTCAAAACCCCGCTTCAAGACCGGCTGCAGAAATAGTTCTGGACCGAGGAAAAAGAGGGATAACAACCGGTAAGGGTACGCCATTGGCAAGTGAGTCCAAGTATGTACTGGATCGCATCAATTGCCTGTAGAAAATTGGTTTTCTGGTGCTGTGTCCATACTAGAATGCAAGACCGATTATTACTTCCTAGACTTATGGAACCGGCTTAGGTTAATGAAAAATCAAGGTTCCATGCAGGGACAATTATCCGCTCAATGCTAAATTCCATACAATCTGAGATAAACGTTATTTATTTGTTGTAAAATTAGGGTCGCGCTTTTCTTTGAAGGCAGTCACGCCTTCTTTCATGTCGCTTGTCCCCGCAATCGCCAAGCCAGCAATTGCTTCAATCATTGCTCCTCCTGCTTCACCAACCCCAGCATGAATCATTGCCTTGGAAATTGCGTTCGCTTGTGGCGATAATCGATCCATTTTTTGGGACACTTCTACTGCTCTGGCAAGAGGGTCATCGGCAATTTCGGCCGTAAAACCAATTTCAAAACTTCTTGTTGCTGAAATTCTACGACCAAATAGCACCATTTCTTTGAGCACAGGTTCCGGGATTAGTCTGGCAAGTCTTTGCGTACCTGACCAACCTGGAATAACTCCGATCTGAGCTTCAGGCAGTCCAAGATTGGCATGGGGCGCAGCGATCCTGATATCGCATGTAGCTGCTAATTCCAGACCACCACCTAAAGCTAAACCGTTCAATACTGCTATGGTTGGCTTTCCCAAACATGCGATTCTGTCAAATAACCTGTGTCCTTTTAATATCCACTCGCGTGAGAACTCTGTTGGCGAAAGTTCTGACCAGCAATTGATGTCAGCTCCTGAACAAAAGGCTTTCATCCCCGATCCTGTAAGAATTACTGTCCGGATAGTCGAATCAGTGTCACATTGCTCAAATATATCATGCAACTGCTGCAGCATTGTTATATCCAAGGCATTTAATTTTCTTGGATGGTCTAGGGTGACCAAGGCCCTTGACTCTATTTTTTCAAAAAGGACATTCCCCATGTCATTGACCCTTACTAGACTTATTTTTTATCATCAATTCGCAATAATTCCTATGCTAAACACCTTATACTAATATAGATTTAGACTCAATTTGGGCGCCAATTGGTAATCCTTAACCAAGTTGAATGTTTGCCTTGTAATTTAGACGTGTTTATTTTGTACGAATTATTATTTTGATTTAATATAATAATAAGTAACTAACTAGTTATATTGAATTAAAGTAAAAATCAGCGGATTTAAAATCAGTGTGATTAGCGTGATTTTCTGAGATTCGTCTTTGATCGGTTGATTGGGTAGTTATAAAAAAGGTCATACAGGCTGAGTGCTTTCAATGAATAATGCAGTCGCTCTTGTAACGGGAGCTAAAAAGGGAATTGGTCTTGGTAGTGCAATCAAGCTCGCTGAATCTGGATTCAGCATAGCTCTGAATGACATGGAGAATGATCAGGAGTTGGAGAACTCACTCAAGAAGGTTTCAACACTAGGTACTCCTTGTATAGCGGCTCCATTTGACGTGAGTGATATTGACTGCCATGAGGCTTGGCTGAATAAGATTGATCAGGTTCTAGGCACAGTCACAACGCTTGTAAATAATGCCGGTGTTAGTGTTTTTAACCGCGGTGACCTCCTTGATGTTTCTGAAGCAAGTTGGGACCGCTGCCACACAATTAATGCAAAGGCAATGTTTTTTCTCAGTCAGAAATTCGCACGGTACTTGTTAGGTAAACCAAGAGACCAAAATACCTTCTATTCAATTATTAATGTGACGTCAGCCAATGCCGAAGCAGTCGCCGAATACCGAACTGAATATTGTGCTTCTAAGGCAGCGGCAGCCATGGTATCTAAGTCCCTCTCGGTACGCTTGGGAAGAGAAAACATTCACGTCTATGATGTTCGACCTGGGCTCATTGACACTGATATGACCGCAAGCGTCATCAAGGATTATTCAAGGCGGGCAAAAGACGGACTAACCTTGCTACCACGTATTAGCACTCCAGCAGAAATGGGCGAGATTATTGCGAACCTTGCGTGTGGCAAACTCCCTTATGTTACAGGTCAAGCAATCGCTGCTGATGGCGGTTTATTAATTCCACGCTTTTGACTCTTATGAAACTACAACTCCCAAATCACAATGGTAGTCTAAGTGAATTCACCCTGACGGGTATTCCCGTAGCTTCAGAACCGCTTGTAAATCCCGAGTTACGTAAGATATTCGCGGCAGCACACGTTGTTCCCGATCCATTTGCGAACTGTAATCCATCAGAAGAACCGGTCCTTGACTGGGAGGCAACACTTGCTTACCGCCGGCACTTAGCTACATTAGGACTTGGCATCGCTGAAGCTATGGACACCTCCCAAAGAGGCAATGGGCTTTCGTGGTCAGTCGCCTGTGAACTTATCAAACAGACACTGTTAGAACTCCCTGATGCAGAAGTATATTGCGGAGCAGGTACTGATCACTTGCTCATTAACACTGCTTCGACTGTTGCCGATGTTATTCAAGCCTACCTGTATCAAATCGACACCATCCAAGAGATGGGCGGACGCATTATAGTTATGGCTAGCAGAGCACTTGCCCGTGCTGCAAACAATCCGAAGGATTATATTCAGGCTTACAGGGAGGTATTGAATCATTGCGAAAATCCAGTCATTATTCATTGGCTCGGTGACATGTTTGACCCTCAACTTGCCGGCTATTGGGGGTCTACTGATTGGCAAGGGAATTTAGAGACCGTTCTTGCCATAATTAGACTTTGTTCAAATAAGATTGACGGCGTAAAACTGTCGGTATTGGATAAAGAAAAAGAAATTGAGATGCGGCGGTTGCTTCCAGAGACAGTCAGGATGTACACCGGAGATGATTTCAACTATCCCGAATTGATACTCGGAGATGCGCACGGTCACTCAGATGCCTTACTTGGTATTTTCGACTCCCTCGCAACAATTTGCACTCAGGCAATGAACGCCCTTGACAACGGTGATATAGCAAAATACAATTCACTATTCGCTCCCACAGTCCCTCTAGCACGGCATGTTTTTAGCCATCCAACCCAGTATTACAAGACGGGCGTAGTATTTCTGGCATGGTTAAATGGGTTTCAGGATCATTTTATTATGGTCAATGGTGCTCAGTCCATGCGATCGCTGCCTTATTTTGTTGATTGTTTCAAGCTTGCTGACCGGTCGCATCTATTTAATGACCCAGAGCAAGCAATTTACAGAATGAAGGCCTTGTTAAGAATGTATGGTGTTTGATGCCACATGATTTTTCCAGTGATTATTCATCTCTGGCTCTGAATACAGCGACCCTCGGGCACAATATTGAAAATAAGGGTGCCGGACTGAACCCATTTCAGGTGATTGATGTATGCTCAAGCAAAGGAATTAGAGGAATTACTTTCTGGGCACGTGAGTTCCCCTCGCTTTCAATTGCTCACAAGACAGCACAGCATGCAAAAGATTGTAATATCGACATCATCGGCTTATGCCGAACTCCTTATCTTATTGGCCCTGAAGCCCCACGAACAGATGAATCCATTAAATCCGAATTGACAAAAACCCTAGATCTTGCATCAACCTTAGAAGCCAAAGTCGTAACGATTGTCGTGGGAGGGATTGATACAAATCGTGGTTCAATACAAAACAATTTGGCTCGGGTAACTGATGTGGTGTCCAATCACACTGCTTTGGCCAAAAATGCTGGAACCAAACTTGCTCTTGAGCCTCTGAACCCTGTTTATTGCGGTAATAGATCATGTCTTACCACTGTTCGAGATGCCATCAACATTGTCAATACAATTAATCATTCTCACGTCGGTTTAGCCATTGACATTTACCATGTCTGGTGGGATACCTCGCTTAAATCTGAGTTATCAAGGATTAAGGGAAAAGGAAAGATCTTTGGGTTTCATCTTTGCGATTGGCTGAGGGAAACCAACGATATACTCTTTGACCGGGGCATGATGGGCGATGGGGTCGCTGATATTCAAGGGATTAGAAAAATCGTTGAGGAAACAGGATATAACGGCTACTGTGAAGTTGAAATTTTTTCTGAACAAAACTGGTGGAAGAAAGAACCCGAACAGGTACTTGATGTGGTCATTGAGAGATTTTGCTCTGTGTGTTGACCGCAGAGTTAAATTCACACCTCTGCAGGTGGAAGGCAAATCAGTTTCATGATTGTGTCAATGTTGAATAAGAGTCTTTCTTCAAGTGCTTTGGAGTCCATTAAATTTCTTTCAAAAAGTACAGAGCCGGTGTGGGAGTTTGTTAAATAGTAGTAGCCGACGGCGGCGATCGTGATATTCAGGTTCACAGGATCAATATTTTCTCGAAATATACCCTCGGCTACACCTCTATCAAGAATTGACTTGACGAGGCTGACATAATTTCTATGGGCTGCCAAAACCTTGCTTGATTGCTTGATGTGTTTGGCCTTATGAAGGTTTTCGCTGTTAACCAACCTGATAAACTCTGGATTGTCAAGATAATATTGCCAAGTGAATCGAATGAGTTTATCCATTGCCGCTTTGGCATCAAGTGTCCCCAACTGCAAAGCAAGCTCTGATTTGCGGATATCAAGATAGGCATACTCCACTACCGCCTTGAAGAGTCCCTCCTTACTTTCGAAATGCTGGTAAAGCATGCTTTTGTTAACCCCAGCAATTCGAGCGATTTCATCAACCCTAGCTCCACCCAGACCTTTATCAGCAAATTCACGTTTTGCCGCGTCCAGGATTTTTTCTTTAGTAACCTTAGAATTTCTCAATTTATCAATAATTCCTCTCGAAAAAAGCTTAGGATTCTAAGTTTAATCCTGATACTTTTAGAACGACTCCTCTAATTTCTTCTACCCTGAAAATA
Source organism: Rhodobacteraceae bacterium bin131 (assembly GCA_002239085.1). GTDB lineage: Bacteria > Pseudomonadota > Alphaproteobacteria > Rhodobacterales > Rhodobacteraceae > MPNP01. The sequence goes on from MPNP01000135.1 coordinate 5,648, forward strand.
AACGGTATTGCAATAAATTGCAAAATTATTTGCCAATTTAGTCCTGATTGAGAACTCATGAGAGTGCAGATATTTCGTTTTTTATGGGTAATATATAGTTGAAGGAATGATTTCCCCAAACTATCCGCTTCATTGGATTGGTCAATGCCAACGCCCCTCGCCGTGTAGCTAACCCAATTCCAGAAGCCAAAATATTCCATGCCGCATTCACATTCGCATCATCAATATGACCACACACCACACATTTAAATTGGCCTTCCCGCCGAGACAATACAGCCAATAGTCAAGAAAGAGGTGGCCATATTGGACTTTATCTATTATCTCGTTTTTATTGAATTGGTGGATAAAGCGATATCATTTTGATGCGTGCATCCTCGGTTTTGAACTGCCAATCAATCGGGTTGGCTGTCTCATTCCGATAATCCTCCCAAGCTTTGGTATTCCGAACCATCGTCGCACGATCCGGAATACACCGAGCAAGGCATTGGACTTCAGGACATTGAATGCAATTGCGGTCATAATCAACCCACTCCTGTGCTTGGGCGTATGGTTAACCTCAAACCGTTGGGCCAGACGATGTGCCTCAGTGGATTTGAATGTGTCAAACTAGGTGGACTGTTTGTGTGTGTTCAAATTATCCATGAGTTCAACCTTTGCTTTACCCACACCTACGATATCAGTATATCCTTTTCAATATATTGACCACCAAGAGGGTTTTTGTTGGCTCACAACAGAATTTGAGCCCGATAGCGTGATTGAGCTGAACTCTTGCCACTCTTAATACGGTCTTGTCAAGACTAATTCTCATTCTCGCTCAGATGAACGTGGTCAATGATTCTGCCTGTCGTATTCATCATGATGATCCTCTGTGAATACTCCCCAGTGTCTGCTCCAACCAAACCACCGGATAGGCATGCACGATGGATCTGATTATTGAAGAAGAAATGCCGCTCTCCATTAATTGGTGTTGACTGTTGACAGAATGACAGAGATTAATGAAAGTCAAAAACATCAATTCAAGCTGGTCAGATACTAGAATTAAATTTTCCATGAATTGTGATAATCCTTGATAGACAACCATGGCAATAATGTTATAAAACTAAATAGTTGTTTAATTGATTGAACGGTAATTTAAGCTTTTTCGCATGAAACTTGAAAAAGGATATGATTTTATCATCATCGGCGGTGGCACAGCAGGGTGTGTTCTTGCCAATCGTTTATCGGAAAACCCTGTTGTAAGTGTATTACTTCTTGAGGCCGGTGGCATGGATAATAATCCGTGGATTCACATGCCAGTGGGCTTTGCAAAAATGACGACGGGAGCTTTGACCTGGGGATTGTCCACGGTTCCTCAGAAAAACGCGCATGATCGTGTCATCCCCTATGCCCAAGCCAAAGTCATTGGTGGTGGCAGTTCGATTAACGCCGAGATCTATACTAGGGGTAACCCAATTGACTATAATCGCTGGGCAAATGAGGAGGGATGTCCAAGATGGTCTTTTGAAGAAGTACTCCCATACTTTATTAAATCAGAGTCAAACTCAGTATTTTCCGGCCACTGGCACGGAACCGAAGGGCCTCTTGGTGTTTCGAGTTTGCATCATGCAACACCAATCACTCTATCGTTTCTTCAAGCATGTCAAG
>MPNP01000136.1 GCA_002239085.1 Rhodobacteraceae bacterium bin131
CGAAGGGGTCATGAAAGGCAGGCAATGTATCGGGATTATAGAGCAACGCGGCTTGTGGGTCGTTTTGATTAAGCCGACAGGCGTGCTGCCAAGATTTGTTAATTTCAACTTGAGCCTGATGAATGACATCGTCATGGCCTGTTTTATCCCATCGAACGAGGCCTTTGATTATTTTGAAAAGCCTTTGGCGTTCGAGATCTTGCATGTCTTCTGTGGGGAAGAGGTCAGGTCGACTTGAGGGGTCGTCAACCATTTGAGCAAAAAGAACAGCTCGGGCAACTGGTAGAGGTCTGCGAGCCCACCACAGGTGGAGAGAGGCGGGATTGCCGGTACGATGATATTTGAATTGAGACCCTGCTTTACTGATAGCAGCAAGAGGTATCTCTACCTCAATTAGTTTTTTAGAAAATTTTGGCATAACAGAAATTTCCGATAAAATTGAACTCGGTGCGATTACAGGGTCTTCTAGATCTTTCCAAATTTAAAGATAGTCTTTTAGATTATTCAAGTGTTTTTGGATAGTGGTATTATAATCACCTAATTTACTAATTCACTAAAGGCTTTTGGAAACAAGAAATAGTAACAAATTGAAAAATTTGGTATTTACTGGTGAAAACTAAATCATTTCTGGTCTTTGTATATGATAGTAACCTTACAATCCTTCACATCAACTAAAAAAGAGGATAATTATCAAAAAGTCAATTCTATTGACCCTACTCCCTGAAACAACTACTATCTCGCATTGCTTCACAGTGAATCAGGTATACTTGGGTGGCAACACCTTTGCCATTAGTCACTGCTATGACTAAGTATTTCTTAGATACGTTAGAACAAAACCTTGAATCTGTACTATGACAAAAAAGTTTAAGAAGCAACTGCCAAGAGTCAGAATTTATCTACTTGACGAAATAAATGACATTTTAAAGGAGAATGGAAATCAATGGATGACATCAAAAGAGATTGCGCGATTGGTAAATGAGCGTGGGAGGTATAAGAAAACGACAAGGGCGAAGACACCTGATGTTAAAGGGTTTCAAATTTTCCTTAGAGCTCGTAACTATTCTCATATGTTTGAGATAGACGATAACAAGCGGATAAGGTTAGCAAGGCGGCAAACTTGGAAATTCTGATTGGTAATTTAGGTTGAAATCTGTCTTATGATTTTCTAGCCTACTTATAACTTACACGAAAAGTGGCCGAACTAGGACGCGACTTTTTGGTATTTTTTCAGAAATGTGAATGGAAACTAACCAGCTTCCTGTGGTGCTTTCAAGAAACTCTATTTCCAATTTTTTGAAATGTAGTCAATCACCTAGACATGCCGGAGAGTTGTGGCTTGAGGGCCGTCTCGGGAATTTGTTAAACGGAATTACTTTATTACAAATCAATCTGGGTCAGCGGACAACGGCTTTACAAATAGGTGATAAAAGTTAAAACCTGTGCAAGGGTCTCTGCACTTGAGTTCGTTGCTTGGCGGTTGCGGACTGACCAAACTGCCAAATAACTAATAGAGAGGAATACGAATATGGAAGGTTTAACTGCCGATAAATTTATAGATGATCATTTTAAAACTCTTAATTCAAAAATTGATAATAAAGATTTTTCATGGAAGCGATGGCTACCTAACGATCCTGTTTATGAAAGTGTTGAGTGCTTTTTAAATACTAGAACTAAATTGTCAATTTGGGTATTTCCTAAAGAAACCATAACAAATGAGGTGTGTGTTTTTAGAAGCGCTATTATGGAGCAAGATGATGAAATTAAAGGCCATTGTTGGAGGATTGATAATATTAATTACAAATCTCTTATAGGTGTAAATTCTGAATTTATACCTATCAAGAAAAAATAAAAAGGACGGCAAGGCGGTTATCTGCCTTGCCGAAATAACAATAACAGAGGAGTAGATTATGAGGACGATAGTATTAGCCCATATTTACACTTTTCGTCAAAAATAATTTTTTAGCTATGGCGCCGGGTAGAAAGGTAGCAGCAATACCCCTTTCTACCCCAGCTCCCTGAAACAGGTAGTCAACTATACGAAAGGGACTAACCTTCCAGTTTATAATTGAAAATTTTGAAATTAAGTATGAATTTATCAAGGCCACAGCCTTTTAGCAATGGCCTTGAATTGATACATGTTTAAAGCTCTTCTTACGTTACGCGGTTTTTGAGCCGGGTTTATCGAGCTCGATGATTATTTCTTTCCTACCTGCTTCCCAAATTTCTAGCACTTCAAAATCTCCCCCTAGCCGAACAAGCATTATACTGTCAAATTTCTGATCAGTATTGCCTAGAAAACCCTCTGATTCCCAGTTTCGGGAGTCCTCCTACGTGTTCTAATCCTAATATACCGATAGGGGCCTGTTAGGCGAATTGCGTTGCAATCCTCTTGGTTTTCATCTATCTATACCATACAAAAATTGACCAACAACAGGCCATCTATATACAATGATAATAATCACAAAATAAAATGACTAACTTGTTCTGTTTGGATTAATGGAATTTCCCACCACACTTGCCAACTCATACTAGGTCGTAGTGATAATAAAACTCCATAGTCATTTTCTTGCCTCCATTGCCTTCCATGTTGTTCCCATCTTTCAGGGAAAACCCCTGCCAAACGATCAATTTCAATATATCTAACTGTATATTCGTGTTGTCTTCCTTGATCATTATTTATCTGGTTATATGAAACAGAAATAATATCAACAGTTCTTTCGTTTAGATAATCTGAAATTGCATGTAAATTCTTATCGAATCTTCCTAATCTATGCCCTGAAATTGTTAGGGTTTCATTTCTAGTATTTACTTTACCAGATTTAACCTGAATACCAACTTTCCTTCCATTAATCCTAACTTCTATATCTGCATTATCATCATGCCCACCCTCATTCCAACGAGCATGATGTTGTGTATTATTATCTGAATTGATTGCCCTAGTTATCAGTTCTTCCAATTCCCAAGCACCACACCGACCACCAGTAAACAGACCATGGTATCGCTTCAAGTCATTTCTTAATTCTTGAAGCATTCTAGGAGTTAATCTGTATGGCATATCGTTCCATCCACTTCTTTGCAAATTCTATGTATAAAGGATTAATTTCAATGCCCTTATACCCACAACCAAGTTGATTCGCAACCACACATTCAGAACCTGAACCTGCAAATGGAATTAAGACCCTGCCAGTATCTTTTTGGGCAATTCTCGACCGAATTAACTTCACTGTAAGTTTCATAGGTTTTTGAGTTGGATGTTTTAGTGTTTCATGTTTCCTGTGATATTTCATTTCACTAGGTGGAAATACTTTCTTGTCACAGTCCATACACATAAACCATCGTTCAGTCGCACCAGCACCGCCAGCTAAGGCAGGAATCTTAATAACATCTCTTGGCAATGCACCTTTCTTATGTGCTTTATATTCGGTTTCTTTGCCTCGTTCTCCTCCAAAGCGGGAAGGGGTGGCTTTACGAACTTTACCAGCAGAATTATTGAGATAGGATTTTGTATAAGGTTCTCTAATCTGGTCTATTTCTAAATCAGGTCTTTTATCTCCCTTCCATAAAGAAAGAATTGATTCATGTGATCTTTGCCAAAATTTAATTGATGGAACTGCTTTATTTGTATAGTGCCAAACTAACCATCTTTGTTGCTCAGTGGGATATTCAGAAGATAATCTTGATAGTATTTCTGAAAAACCATACACATAGATAATTCCATCATCTTCAAGTAATCGGAAACATTGATATAACCAATCCTTTGTCCATTCAATGTATTCTTGCATTGGCAAATAGTCGTTATTATTCCCAAAATCTTTACCGATGTTATATGGGGGATCAGCAATGATTACATTGAATTTAATATCAAAGGGGTGGTCTTTTAAAACCTTAATCACGTCCCCTTTAACAATATCAGATTGAAAATAAGATTGAGTTGTGTTTCCCAATAGTTGTTCAAAACTAAAATTTTCAAACTCATTCATTTGTTAACTCGGCATAAGGCAATTTCTTATCAGCAGTATACATGCAAAGATAAGCAATTCTGGGACTTAACATGTTTTCAACCTTACCTTCGATCGATCGGAAATCAACTTCATTAACATAACGTTGTAAATGTTTTGGACTAACATGGCGGTTTGTTCCGAATACTCACCTTTTAAATAATTCCCAGACACTTTCAATGCTGTTTGTATGCATATCACCCTCTACATATTCGCCAATGCTGTGCTTTACTGTTTTGTGGTTATAACGAAGGTGCTTTAACCCAGGATAAGAGCGGGGTTCATCAGTGCAAATAACCGAACCTTGTTCTACATTCTCAACTATTTCTTTCTTTAAGGTCTCTTTATCCGTTTTTGATACTGGCTTGGCAATAACCCTACCATCTCTTTGCCTCATTCCAAGAACGGCTGTTTTCCCAACAGTCCCACGACCTTGATTAGTTTTCTTATTGTTGTGAACACAAGCTTCTTTCAATCGTTGCATCATAAACCAAGAAGATTTTTGGGTAATTCCCAATTCCCTAGCCATTTGCAAACTAGATATTCCTTTACGAGATACAGTCAATTTATACATGGCATAAAGCCAAATCTTAACAGGTAAATTACTTGCATGCATAACTGTATTGGTCTTACAAGTGAATTGCTTTCTGCACTTAGGTTCTCTACAATGGTAGAAATGTTTTTTGGTTTTATGGGAATAAGTATCTTTTGACCCACAACAAGGACAATACCGACCGTCTCTCCAACGATGCATTTCAAAGAATTTTAACGCTTTATCTTCAGAGGAAAAAACCTCTATAAATTCCATTTCACTGATTGTTGTTTTACTCATTTCAATCTCCTTAACCTATATTCTATATACAATAGTTAAAGGAAATATCAATGTTTTATTTTTATTATTATATATAGTTTTCAATAAATAGTCTATCAATTATTTTTATTGGGCCCTAATTTCTAAACTGACGAGCACTTTCTATGGAAGACAGTTTAGTTAAATCCAAGCCCTATCAGGTGCTCAACTACACAATACGGTCTGCCCTTCCAAATTATCATGGCAAGTTTTAGATAGAAATTTAGGAATATGAGTAGATGATGTTACAGCATGTAATTCATCAAGGCCACAATTTTATTGCAATGTTCTTGAATTGATACACAATCAAAGATCTTCTTTCTTTACGCGCTGTTGAGCCGGGTTCATCAAGCTTGGCGACTATATCTTTCTTGCCTGCTTCCCAGATTTCTTGTACTTCAAAGTCTTCTCCTAGCTGAACAAACACTATACTGTCAAAATTCTGATCGGTATTACCACAACCAATCCTCTGACTACCAGTTTCAGGAGTTCTCCTGCGTGTTCTAATCCTAATATTACGATAGGGGCCTGTTTGGCGAATTGCATTGTAATCCTCTTGGTTTTCATCAATCAATTCCAATCCTAATAATTTTGCTGCCTGAGCTCGACCAATTTCATGAGTTGCTTTGTTTGGTATCCCTGTAGAATGAAAATGCTTTAATGCTAGATTTTCTTTTTCTGTTCTTGACATAAAAAATTCTTCATTATTACTAAACTTTAGTCATACTTTAACCCATTGGCGATGTACTTCGTCATTAACTTGTATCGTTTTGGACACATTACTAAACCTCTTCATAAATTGCAAATTTTTTCAACAGAAGAAAAAGTCGTCGCATTATCAGCCCTGATCTGCGATCAGAAAAATTAAAAATTCCGTTAATTAATTGTAAAAACGGCATTTACATATAATTATCACAACAACGTAAACTTAACCTAACGGGTGAACATTATGGTATCTCAAAATAAACTTTCCGGTCAAGCCCCAATTTATCTCCAAACAAGGCACAACACCCTGGGGTGGTGTCCTTGCGTTTTTGAAGATTGTTGATCAGAAAATCCTTCATCAACTCCCGGGTGACCGCACGCGATCTCAGGGTTGGCTGGATGCTCAGATGGTTCTGAGTATCATGCTCTTGAACATTTTAGGCTTTTACCGGGTCGCTGATATTAATCGACTGGAGGATGACACGGTTTGGTCAAGATAGTCCACCGAACGGAACTGTGGCTCCACCACCCGCCATCGTTCCGAGGAGTTCACCGCCTTTCTGGACCAGATAGCAGCGGGTCTTGCGGACGGAGTCAAGGTGCATGTTATTCTTGACAATGTGTCCTCGCATCAATCAGCCGAGGTTCATGCGTGGCTGGTGAATCATCCAGATTGGACATTTCACTTCACCCCGACTTCGGCCTCATGGACCAATGCTGTGGAGGGCTTTTTCTCAAAACTCACCCGGCAGCGGCTGAAGAATTCAATCTTCAATTCACTGGAGGAGTGTGTCAAGGCGATTGAAACCTATATTGACCATCACAATGCAAATAGTGCCAAACCGTTCCGGTGGACCAGGGACTCAAAAGAACTGGTGGAATCATGGAAAAGAGGGTACCATATGATTGAATCAATGCACTAGGTTGGCCAGATGTTCTTGACAGTGTATACAGCCTCAACTCTTCCCTTGTCACTGGATAAAAATAATGCCAGATATTCGGCCGCCGCGGGTCAAACATTTGAGGCCATTTTTTCGGACTTTTTGAAGTTGCTTGCTTGTATCCTCCATTCTACCCGCCACAGAATAGATACCTTTGCCGTGACCAGCTGCGGAATTTCGCCAATTTCAAGTTTGCCAATTTGGAATCAAACTGCTCAATGTCGTAATCACCACCGGACCATGACATTAATCTGTCGCGGCCATTAAGGATTGAATCCTTCAAGGCATTATAGAATTCAAAAAAACCGAAATGCCACCCACATCTTCAGGAAGACAGGCTCGTTCACCTTCAAGGCAGACAATCTCTGTTCTCAGTTGCGAACTGAAATAGCGGCTTTCTTCCAGAACAAGTTCATCACCCTAACAGGCGCCAAAATCATAAAGATAACGAAAGGCACGGTCTTTTTGTTTGATCAGACCTCCAAGACGGTATTTATTGCTGATGAACCCGTCTTCTTTTAATACCTGATATTCTGTTTACCATATTTCACCTTGGTAAATCCCTGCATATGGTCGTCGGTCCAGCCCATGACAATTTGGACCACATCGTGCAGTCGTTCCAGCGTGATGCTGTCGGGCACAACAAAACGACGCCAGATTGCTGGCTCGATATCAAGTAGCTGTACCTTCAGCAGATAAATTCGTTCGTTCATTTCTACTCCTCATAATTTGACCAGAAGCTTCTTTTTCGGCCATGAGCTTCAATGATCTGCTCTTTGAATGCTTCGTG
>MPNP01000137.1 GCA_002239085.1 Rhodobacteraceae bacterium bin131
CCGGTTGGAACGAACGGGAGGTACGATTCAGCTCGATCGGGTACCAACCAGAGAGGATATCCATGCCCGTTGGCACTGGGACATGACGAAGCTTTGTGAAAAAAAAGGATTTGATGCAGCCGACTGGAAGGTCGGCCGGCATAGCTTTCTGGTCGGTGGAGTTGACCAACATGAAATAACTGCGGGTGAACCTCCCCTTGAGTGGCGGTACCGCTATGATCCAATGCCCCTTCCCTGGTTTGATCATCCTGCTGGAACGGACATTTTGGTACCAATAGATACACACCATCATTTTCTTCACCACCTAGCTGGTAAACATCTGGCCGGTTGGTCCAACCGTCCTTCCGGTGAAGATATCTACAACATGTTCGTTCATGAGGATTATGGACCAGGGGACAAGTTGATGATGAGCGAATTGTTGGCTGATATTCGGCCCCAAGCGTACCCTCAGCTCCGCCGTTGGGATGCCCTCTCAATCTGGCACATCGCCAGGGCAGCCCATACCAGTCAAGTCCGACGTGGTCGGTTATCTTGGTGGTTGAACAGGTTTGCTGTCAAACCCTTGAACTGAAAAGCAGTCAGAAAATCATCCATCCTGATATTCACATCCCAATTTTAGGTTGAGTATTCTCCGCAGGATATTCATCAACCGCTTTGTCTGAATTTCTTGACTTCCGACATATAGTCGCTGAAACCCCTGTAAAATAAGGGGCACTCCCGATAATTGGGGCACTACTTTTCACCGCTTTTTCATTCCCCTTCAACGACTTATTTCTCTCTTTTCAATAGCGGTTCACTCCCCTCCCTGATCAACGGTTTCACTCGCAATCATGCATCCAGATTCAAACCAAGTTGGCCTCCCAATGTCGCTCGGATTATACATTATCGGGGATTTTTTGGATGGTGGAGAGGCAATCTGAAGCTGGTATCTGGATATCAAGGGTAAAACCCTATTTGGATGGTTGTCGGGATGGGTTTTCTTCCAGCGGATCCGCCATGTCGGCCCTAGCCCATCTTTAACATTAAGTGGTCAACTTTTCATCCCCTTGCACGAAGTCTTTTTACTCCAGGACTTAGGAAGGGGCTGCCAAACATTCGAGACTGTATAGAGACAATCAGGAGGATTAGAAATTTAGAGCGTGACGCGGTCGGGATATAGGGCAAATTATGTCAAAATAGTCCAAAGGAATAGCGAAGTGTGTAAAGATACCAAAAAGGGTAAAATTGGCTCGGAAATGACTGGAAATATAATAATTCCCAAATTTATCTATATGCAAACAGAAAGTATTTTATTCTGGATCATTTCTATGCTTTGGTAACTGTCTTGCCTACCCTTTACCCATTCTGTTGCTATTGATGTGAACAATTCGTTTGGAATGACTGTACCAATCAATTTTTGATCCCCCTTTAGAAACTGTTTAGCATCATTCCGTAATCCGTAATTGAATAAAAACCCGCGACAATAGGTATCGTGATGCCCGATAACGCTCGCCAATTCCTTACTAATAGATGAATCGATTGGGTCAACTATCCATAGGTCAGGAAGAATACCATGACTATAACACAATTCAATCGCTTCTTTTATTGAACTATCAATGTCAGTTATGCTTTTATCGTGGATTAATTCTATAACAAATTCCAATCGACTTTTACGACTGAATTCAAATTGATCTTTAAGCAACGAGATGTTGACCTTATTGTCTTGATTTTTGCCAAGGTGAATGTGCGCTTTCACAGAATGCTCCAGTGGCCATTCCGAAAAACTGAATAGGTCGGCTGGCGAGTGGTGATTAGGCTTTTCAGAAGCTTGATTCGTAAGGGTTGGCACTCGGCAAATATACAGATCACTTCCGCTCGCAAAGTTAACCAAGTCACGCCATTCATCAGGAGCGAATATCAAGCCAAACTTGGGAGTTTGTTGGTGCAAAGATTGAACTGCCTGCACAATCAGTTTTCTGAACTCTCTCCTTTTTGCCTTATTATCTTGCTGTGACCCCGCTTCCCAGAACTGCTGTTCGAGTGAAACCAAGTTTATCGTTGACCTTGTGGTCCGTCGATTGGTAGCCCAATGGATATGCTCAAGCCATTTATCTTTTCTCAAGGCAAATTGCTTAGAGCCATATTTGATAAAATATTGTAATTCTTCCAATGATGGATAAGACGGTGTGCACCCATGCCTTGAAACGGCGAAAGCCCCACAAGCATTGGCAAATTGCAAAGCTTGACTCAATTCAAACCCTTTAAGCCAGCCATAGAGAAGGCCAGCCATGAAGCCATCCCCGGCTCCAAGAACATTGAAAACCTCCACCCGAAATCCTGCCCCAGTCATTCCATCATCCAAATTATCTGGGATATTTTCTGGAAAGGCAGCGGCACCCATTGGTCCCCGTTTGCATATCAGCAAAGCTTGCGTGTGCTTGCGAACAACACGAAGAGCATCAATGGTGTTTGTCGTTCCACCGGCAATGTGAAACTCTTCTTCGGTTCCGACTATCAAGTCAAAAAGTCCTACGGTTGAGAGCAATGTTTGAGTGACTTCTTCGGAACTCATGTAGCGGCTTTCGCCCTCGTTATGGCCTGCCAATCCCCACAGATTGGGTCGATAATCAATATCCAGAACAGTTCGTTTACCCGCTTCTCTTGCCAAACGAAGGGCTTTAAGGACAGCAGCAGTCGTTTGTTGATTTGAAAGGTGGGTTCCTGTGGCACAAACGCACTTAGCACATGCAATGAAATCGGGATCAATATCCTCCTCAACGAGCCCCATATCTGCGCAGTTCTCACGATAAAAGATAAGCGGGAAGGTTTCCTTATCCCTGATTCCCAGTAAAACCAAAGCGGTTAATCGCGTAGGGTCAGTTTTAACTGCTGATACATCAACACCTTCGCGAATGAGTTCTTCACGAATGAAGCGTCCCATATGTTCATTTCCAACTCGAGTAATGAGAGCCGATTTAAGACCGAGTCGGGAAGCACCTGCAGCAATATTTGTCGGCGAGCCACCAATGTATTTTTTAAATGATCCCATATCCTCAAGGCGGCCTCCGACTTGCTCGCCGTATAAATCAACCGAGGATCGACCAATGGTGATTAAGTCAAGTTTCTTTTCCATTGTGTAGGCCTATTGGTTTGGCATTTCCATTGAGTTTAAGTGAGGTGATCATTCAACATTTCTACTCCCTGACATTGAGGTTTATTGATCAAAGGAAAAACATAAAATTTGTCCTTCATAACACACATATTGACCGGTATATTTGAGTAGCTTTTCGCTTTCCATCTCTCTATTCAAAAACCCTCACCCACTCCTAATCGCTAGAAAATATCCTATAGGTTATTAGTTGTACCCTTTGCGAATACGAATTAATTATTGGCTTGTGTTTGTGCAAACATAATTCCACATCATAAAATTACTTAACCTCTATCTTATTTGTAAAATAGTGGTCTAATTTTGAATTGAGTCAAATCTTTGAGATAGTTTTAATTGAACTAGTTGGCAAATTTGGACTTTTTTATTGAATTTTCTAATATTATTCTGAATTTATTGAGCATTTTGTTTGTGGGGAGGAATCAGAATGAGTAGCAACACGGTCAGGCTAACTGTAGCCCAGGCAATCGTTAAATATTTGTGCAATCAATTCATAATGATTGACGGTCAGAAGTCACCGCTTTTTGCTGGAGTCTTTGCAATCTTCGGACATGGCAATGTTACGTGCCTTGGTGAAGCACTGGAAAGTGCCAAAGATACCCTCCCAACATGGCGGGGGCAAAATGAACAATCAATGACACTCGCGGCAATCGCTTTTGCCAAGACGATGAAGCGGAAACAGATGATGATTGCAACCAGTTCTATTGGTCCAGGAGCAACCAATATGGTCACCGCGGCAGCCGTTGCCCATGCCAACAGGCTTCCCCTACTTATTTTGTCCGGCGATGTGTTTGATAATCGTCGCCCTGACCCCGTGCTTCAACAAGTTGAAAACTTTGATTCGCCAACAACAACAGTCAATGACTGTTTTAGGCCTGTCGTAAGATATTGGGATCGAATTACCAACCCTGAACAGATTATTTCATCTTTCCCGCAAGCAATTGCCAGCATGCTTGATCCAGCAAATTGTGGCCCTGCATTTGTGGGGATGTGTCAAGATGTACAAGAACAAGCCTTTGATTATCCAGTCGCATTTTTCCAAGAAGTTGTTCACACAATTCCCCGACCAAGACCCGATAGCAGAAGCTTAGAAGCGGCCAAAGAGCTCATCATGACAGCTCAAAATCCTTTGATTATTGCGGGCGGTGGAGTTAAGTACTCTGGTGCAGAGTCTATTTTAGGTGAGTTGGCAGTTAAGCGAGGTATACCTATTACTGAAACGATTGCCGGCAAAGGCAATTTTACCCATGAACATCCAGCTCATATTGGTCCAATTGGGGTTGTTGGTTCCACCTCAGCAAATCAAATGGCGGCTGAAGCAGATCTCATTATAGCCGTGGGAACACGTCTACAAGATTTTACGACAGGCTCATGGACGGTATTTCAGCAATCAGCCAAGTTTATTGCGATCAATACGGCGAGATGGGACGCGCACAAGCATCAATCTTTACCGGTTGTCGGAGATGCCTTGGAAACTTTGACCGAACTTGATTGTTTACTTGATGAGTGGCACGTGGAAGCGTCTTGGCTCAAGCAAGGCAAGAAAGCATTTGAAGAGTGGAACAGCTTACTTGATGATCTACAAAAGCCAACAAACACCCCACTTCCAACTTATGCTCAGGTAGTGGGTCTGGTTAATCAAAGCGCAGGGGAGAGTGACCGGATGATTACAGCAGCCGGGGGATTACCTGGTGAGACGTCCAAAGGCTGGCGAGTTAAGGGCCCGAATACCTTTGATTGTGAATTCGGCTATTCGTGTATGGGTTATGAAGTCGCAGCCGGTTGGGGAGCTGCGATGGCCATGGGTTCCACAGGAACTCCAATAGTACTTGTCGGCGATGGTTCGTATCTCATGATGAACTCAGATATCTACTCAACCGTGTTAACGGGTCACAAAATGATCGTTGTGGTTTGTGATAATGGGGGATTTGCAGTCATTAACCGATTGCAGAACTATAAGGGCGGTGAGTCCTTCAACAACCAAATAGAAGATTGCAAGGTTAAAGAGCCATTCTATGTTGATTTTTCCAAACATGCTGAGTCCATGGGGGCACTCACCCGGACAGTTTCAGGACTGAGTGATTTGCAAGCCGCTCTGGATTGGTCAAAAACAACAGACCGAACGACTGTAATCACTATCAAAACTGATCCATTCCAATGGACGCCTGGGGATGCTTCTTGGGATCTTGGTGTTCCTGAAATCAGTACAAAAGAGAAGGTTCAGCAGGCACGATTGGAACAAAACGAAATTAGAAGTCGTCAGCGAATTGGGGTGTAGTATGAAAGCAAAACTCGGAATTGCTCCTATTGCTTGGTCAAATGATGACCTTCCTGAACTTGGCGGTAATACGACCTTAGATACTTGTCTGAGCGAAGCATCACAAGCGGGATTTACAGGCATTGAAACAGGCGGTAAATTTCCTGGAGCCAGCTCTGAGCTTGGGCCGCTTTTGACACATTACAACCTGAATTTGTGTGGCGGTTGGTATTCTGGAACGCTTCTGACAAATGATATTGAGGCTGAAAAAGATCAGGTGTTCAACCAGTTGGAATTGTTCAAAGACTTGAATTCACCATGTCTTATCTATGGCGAAACCTCTCATACTATTCAGAATGTAAAGTCAAAACCACTTTCAGCCAAAGTCAAACTTGATCATAGCCAAATTAAAGATTACGGCAAGAGGTTAACCACTTTTTGTGAATGGTGTGCCGAGCATGGAATGCCGATTGGGTTTCATCATCATGCAGGCACAGCGATTGAAACCGAGGATGAATTAGATCTATTAATGAATTATACGGGAGAGGCCGTAAACCTTCTCTTTGATACTGGACATATGGCTTTCGCCGGTGGTGATAATATCCAAGTTATTACCAATCATGCTCACCGTATTATTCATGTGCACACCAAGGATGTCCGGCATGAGATCTTATCCCGATTAGACCGAGCGAAGGATAGTTTCATTGATGCGGTTCTCAAAGGTGTATTTACTGTTCCGGGAGATGGAATGATTGATTTTAGTGTCCTCATACATCTGCTCGCAGAAAAGGGATATGAGGGGTGGTTCGTTGTTGAAGCGGAGCAAGATCCGGTCAATGCACCACCGTTTGAATATGCTCAGATTGGTTATCGTACATTAAAGCCGATCCTGGAAGCTGAAGGATATGTTATAGAGGAGTAGAATGATGAATCGTCTAGATGGCAAGATAGCACTGATTACCGGAAGCACGCAAGGGTTAGGAAAAGCAATTGCTATACGTTTTGCCCAAAGTGGAACGAAAGGGATCGTAATCTGTGGTCGGAGCAAAACAAAGGGGCTGGCTCTAGCAGCTGAAATCAGCGAAGAATACGGCATACCAGTTAAGTTTAAGGAGTCCGATTTGGGGAATGTTGACGATTGCCGCCGTTTAGTTGCCAGTACAGCGCAAGAATTTGGTCGCATTGATATTTTGGTTAACTCAGCCGCAATTACAGACCGGGGCAATATATTAGATACATCACAAGAGTTGTTTGATCAAATGTTTGCCGTTAATATTCGAGGACCCTTTTTTCTCATTCAGGACACGGTTAAATTGATGATTAAAGAACACATCAAGGGTTCAATTGTCAACATTGGGACAATGTCAGCTTTTGCTGGTCAACCATTCATTGCCGCTTATTGTGCATCGAAGGGAGCTTTAACAACTTTAACCCGCAATACGGCTTTTGCACTGTTACGCAATAACATACGAATTAACCAGTTGAACATTGGTTGGATGGCATCGGATGGCGAAGATGTGATTCAGAAGAAACATCATGGAGCCGATGATAATTGGTTGGAAGAAGCCGCCAAGGGGCAACCCACAGGCCGACTTATTGACCCACAAGAAGTGGCTCGCGCTGTGGCCTTTTTGGCTTCAGAAGATTCAGGGTTAATGACCGGTTCAATCGTCAATTTCGATCAATCTGTGTGGGGCGCATTCTCATCTCCGCCAGCGCCTGATCAGCCTATGTCAATGTGATTTCAGCCGCATCACGTAAACTGCCATTAGCACTTTAGTCATATTTACCAAATGGTGATTGATTTAGCGGCCAAAATATCAAGAGCC
>MPNP01000138.1 GCA_002239085.1 Rhodobacteraceae bacterium bin131
CATAACTTGGTTCTCCGCTTCAAACATCATCGTGATGGGACTCTGCGGTGTCTCCATAACCCGTTGGTCCCGGCCACCAACAACCTGGCTGAGCGCGACCTCCGCCCGTTGAAAGTGAAGCAGAAGATCTCGGGGAGTTTTCGAACCAAAGTCGGCGCACAAGACTTCGCCATTCTCCGCAGTGTGTCAGAGACCGCTCGTAAATGCCGGTTGAACGCACTGGATGTCTTGGGAACCAATCCGGATGAACTGATAGAAAGGTTTGCTGTCAAGGCACCTGCTCCTGAGACTTGAAATACCAGTCCCCCACAAGATCCCTGTTCAGCCGATGCGGCTATACTCATCTGTCACTGATACTACCTGAGTAGTTACGTTTCTTCGTAATTGACCCGTATCAAGATTGTCTACTGAACTAACAAGATACATGAGACAATCGTCCTATGCAGCCAATTTTAACTTTCGCATTTGGACCTGTTCTCTAAAACCTCCAATTGCGGTTAGAAGGCCGTCTACCCCATGGCTATATCAAAGAAAATCATATGAAAAAATTTTCCAATGCTCCGTGTGAGAGAACTGTCTTGTGAAACACCTCTAGAACGTTCCTTTTGCTGAGAAAACTGGAAAGATTCTCGGCACTCTGCCTACTTTGACTTTCAGTGACATGGTAATTTTCCTGATGTATACAATCCGATCTGGGAGTGCTTTTTCCACCCAACAATCCCCTGGCAAAAGGTTGAAATACTTCTGTTCATTAATTCATTCATCAGAGAATTGTCAGAAAATTTTGACAGAAGCGAACCAAACTTTTCAAGTCGCTGTGGATTTACTAACACAACCGTTTCTGTTTATTGTTCATTTTCAGCTACAATCGTGAGTTTTATTACCTAATTCCTGTTACCGTTAAGCAAAAGCTGAGTCATGCTAGCCGCTATAGCATATGGCTGAATGAAGAAGGTTATTAAACATAATTTATTGCCATTCATTAAGTGCTGTACCGGGTTGCCAAAGGATAGCAAGGCGCTGAGCTTCAGCCACTTGCTCAGGCGTCATTAACCCCTCAACTGTATCTCTCATGCTAGCATATTCATCATTTTCACCTTGTGACGCTGCTAGGTTGAACCATACATGGGCACGGACATAATTCTGAGGAATTCCCTGACCATTATAGTATAACAATCCCAATTTGAATTGACCATAGGCATCTCCAAGCTCAGCCGCCATACGATACCATTTCGCAGCTTCCCCATAGTCCTGGGTTACAACTTGACCATTTTGATATAACCCTCCCAAGTTGTTCTGAGCATACGCTTCACCTTGCTCAGCTGCCATACGATACCATTTCACGGCTTCTTTATAATTCTGGGGAACACCCTGACCTATTTCAAACAACCCTCCCAAGTTGGATTGACCACGAGCATTACCTTGCTCAGCTGCCATACGATACCATTTCGCAGCTTCCCCATAATCCTGGGTTACACCTCGTCCATTTTGATATAACCATCCCAAGTTGGATTGACCATGAGCATTACCTTGCTCAGCTGCCATACGATACCATTTCGCAGCATCCCTATAGTCCTGGGGAACACCTTGTCCTTTATCATACATAATTCCCAAGTTGTTCTGGGCATAAGCATCACCTTGCTCAGCTGCCATACGATACCATTTCACGGCTTCCCCATAATCTTGGATAACACCTTGTCCTTTATCGTACATAATTCCCAAGTTGTTTTGACCACGAGCATCACCTTGCTCAGCTGCCATACGATACCATTTCGCAGCTTCCCCATAATCCTGGGTTACACCTTGTCCATTTTGATATAACCAACCCAGGTTGTTCTGAGCATAAGCATCACCTTGCTCAGCTGCCATACGATACCATTTCGCAGCTTCCCTATAATCCTGGGTTACACCTTGTCCATTTTGATATAACCAACCCAAGTTGTTTTGACCACGAGCATTACCTTGCTCAACTGCCATACGGTACCATTTCGCAGCTTCCCCATAATCTTGGATAACACCTTGTCCATTTTGATATATCCAACCCAAGTTGCTCTGAGCATAAGCATTACCTTGATCAGCTGCCATACGATACCATTTCACGGCTTCCCCATAATCTTGGATAACACCTTGTCCATTTTGATATAACCAACCCAGGTTGTTCTGAGCATAAGCATCACCTTGCTCAGCTGCCATACGATACCATTTCACGGCTTCCCCATAATCTTGGATAACACCTTGTCCTTTATCGTACATAATTCCCAAGTTGTTTTGACCACGAGCATCACCTTGCTCAGCTGCCATACGATACCATTTCTCGGCTTCCCCATAATCTTGGGTAACACCTTGTCCATTTTGATACAACAATCCCAAGTTATTCTGAGCATACGCTTCACCTTGCTCAGCCGCCTTACGATACCATTTCGCAGCTTTCACATAATCTTGCGCTACACCCTGTCCATTTTCATACATTAATCCCAAATAACTTTGGGCAATGACATTCCCTTGCTCACCCAAAGGAAAAAATTCACTAAGCGCAACCTCATAGTCACCATCTTGATATGATTGAACTCCTAAGTTGAAATCCTGTGAATATGCAGCTATCCCTAGTGTGCAACATGCTAGCAAGCCCAATAACTTCAATCGGATATTTCCTGTGTTATTTTTCTTGTTATGTTGAACCCAGTTTTTCACATTAACTCTCTTTGATTTGTTGAACGTCTCTCAGTCTTAATATATTGGTATTATAGTGCCCACCTGAACAGACCCGATTTTTCAGTAACTTATAAGTTATTTCCGTATTTTTCTTAAATTGATTAAATATGAATTTTTCTAGACTTCCGACATGTAATCGCTGAAACTCCAGTAAAATAAGGGTCTGACTCCCAAAAAAGGGCACTACCGATTCTTCGTTTACTTCCAACGACTTATTTCGGACTTATTGTTCTCTTATCTGTTGCGTTTCATGCCCTCTTGATCAACCATTTCACTCGCTATCACGCATCCTGTTTCAGGACCAGTCTGCCGCCTCAATGGCACTTGGATGGTCACCTCCCTTTGTCATACCCTCCATTAGTTACAGCTTAAAAGGTTCACCTCACTTGCACCAACTCGTTGGTTTCATGCTCCACCAGAAGTCCGTTTGTCCTCCCCTGACCCTGATTGACGCCCAGAAGTAATCGTAAACGGACAGGGGCACCACACCAGTCCCAGCGTCTGATAAATCTTCTTCGCATGGCAGCCCATACCGCCCCTGATCCGCCGTATCATACAGGATTCTGATGTGGAGCCAGAGCAAAACCCTCTGTATCCGAGCAGTACTCATGCGATAACCCCGGGCCTTTAAAAGATAACACAGATGCTGAACACAACAAAAGGTCATATAACACATAGCCAGATGAGCCTTCATCCGATGCTCCTTCCAGTGAAAGATAGGGAGAATTATCACATTTATGTTAAGCTTTACAAAATCATATCCTGACTTTGACACATTATCGCTTAAAACACCGATTCTATGAGGATGCCCTCTTTAAATTAGGCACTACATTACCCTCTTTTTTGGCTCGCAAAAATCCCTTCATTCTCCCCCTGTTTGGCCTAGCTTTCTGTCCTCATCATGGTACAATTCATATGCCCTGGTTACAAGCCTGACACCCATCGCCTTGTCGACCGCTTCCCCTCCTTCGTGGTGGTTGAGATTATTGAGGTCGCTTGCGACGATTTGGACGGAAGCTTGTTTAGTTTTGGGCGATGGTTTCGTTCGGATGCACATAATGGTTAGATTATGAGAAAGAAAAATGAATTATTGTGGTGCTGATTATACAGGAGAAATTTAAAAAAGCAAAATCTATTTTTTAGATTAGACACTACCACGGAGTGAGCCGCATGACAAACTGTAGAATGTAGAGCTGCTGGGGATTTAATAATAATGAAAAAGCGAAAATGGGGGCAACGTGTCAAGCTCAGGAAAGATAGGGAGAATTTTCACATTTATGTAAAGCTTTACATAATCATATCATGCTGATTGATCCGAAAACAGGCTTCAATTCCCGCAAATTGACGATACTGCATGATGATATCACGGGGGTCTCTATCCTGACACCCCCACGCCGCAACACCCCGTATGCCATCCCACCGCGCCACCGTGGTAATCTTCGCTTCATTCAATGCCGCTTGACCAGCGGGGAACGACGGTTACTTGTTTATCCCACCACTGACCGACGATACCGGTTGTTTGCTGATGTTCAGTCGTTTCAGCAACGTGGCAACCACCGCTCGCTGTCATGCACATCCGTGTGCTCGATTCGCTGAATAGGTGATTATCAGCTGTCGTCCGTGAACTTCTGTATCGCTGATACAGCGATACCGACTGATGGTCTCAGATCCTTCGACTATTCCCTAGGGATGATACCTTGAACTGCTCAGCTCCGGCTTCGCCATGCTGCGGAGAATTTCTATATTGAGCGTAAATTAAACTGAAATGTGCTCAGTAATAATTTCTTTTATATAGCCGCATTCCGTAATCCTGGAATGTTTGGCAGCTTACCTTTGATCAAATCTTCAACACTCAATCCTTGAATAAAGTTGAACTCGCCAGTCCAATCTTTTATCCTTTTCTTCTCGCGGTTGTTTTCAACTGTATTCATGTATCTTTCAAAACAAATCAAAATACCACATTTCGCATCAGATTGACGAACAGTCGTTGATAGTGCTTTCACATTGTCAGGATGAACTTTTCCCCCTTTAACTTGAACGACAGCAAACGTTTTTTCTGGTGCTTCACCAAATTGTGGTTTGCTGAAATAAAAAGGAATTACACCATCTACTCCACCATCGGCTCCTCTTTGACCAAGATTGTGATACAATCCTTGAGCACCAACTTCACCACATGCCCATTTTTCAAACTCAAATGGACACGTATGTGCAAGCTCTTGTGCATCTTCTAGTGTCAGTGGACAACCTATGACTTTAATATCTCTGCGATTAAGATGAAATTTGTTAATTAATCTATTTCGTATCAAGCCTGCTGAAAACTGAGATATATCTATACCGACCCACTGCCTGTTTAATAATTCAGCTGCATGAAGGGTTGTACCACATCCACAAAATGGGTCAAGAACTAAGTCTCCCCTGTTTGACGAAGCTCTTACTATTCTCTTTAATAATTTAAGTGGCTTTTGTGTAGGATAACCTAAAGCCTCCTTTGAATTTTGTTTTACTACAGGAATACTCCAAACATCTTCAGGAATCTTTCCAGTTTCAGAAGATTTTCCACCATAAAATTCCTTTCCGCCCAATACTCTTACTGATTTGTATCTCTCCTTTGAAGAATCTAAAATTGGGATACGTATGTCTTTATCATTAAAAGTATATTTTTCTGACATAACATACCTCATTAATACATCATGTTTTTTGGGAAAATCCTTATTCGAACGACCTGGTGAATCGTGATAAAACCAAATGATTTCGTTTCTAAAATTTTTATTTGAAAATATTGTATCCATTAATATTTTTAAATAATGGCTTGCCGTTGGATCACAGTGAAGATAGATAGTTCCAGTTTTTTTCAGTACCCGCTTCATTGCTTTCAGTCGGATCGCCATGTTCAATAAGTATGCCGAAGTACTTATTTTATCATTTGGTCTTTCTTTGAAAACTTTCTTTGATAGTTGGACTATTTCTGCGAGCAAAATATCATTTACCCCCCCCCTCACGCAGGTAGTTTAGGTTTTCTTCCTCTTGATCAGACCATGACCAAGTGTCTCTGAAAGCCATGACCGGTTTGACATCTTTCTTATACTGACCTTTGAATGGCAAGTTGTAATTGCTTTTTGAGTTGAAAGGTGGATCAAGATAGATTAAGGGCACGTCTATTTATTCCAATAAGGTAATTCTTAACATTATTTTTCCACTCTGTCATTTTTTTCCTGGTATTTTTTGTTGTGCTTATGATATCACTCTAGGCAAGCAATAAATGTGTCTTATTGATGTTGATCAGGAGTAGTGAAATGGAACAAAGAAACCTGTTTGAAGAAGACCGACAACTCGAGGCTCTCGCCGAGTTCAATACCCTCTCTCGGATGAAAGACGTGGTCGACTGGGGTCGCTTTCAACCGATCTTGGACGAAGTCTTCGGCCCGTCTCGGCGCGGCGGTCGAGGTCGTCCGTCGTGGGACCAGATGATCATGCTCCGTGCCCAATTGTTGGGCGTCATGCATTCCCTGGGGTGTGTTTTTGATATTGCGACATGATATGTTATAAGAATGGCTTTATTTGGTAATTTTCGTGTTTTAAGAATTGATTCGTTCCAGCTTCTGCACGAATTTGTGTTGTTTCTGTCTCGGAAGCCAAAAATGTGCAACCAAGGACTTTTTTCGGAAGCATCGGGAATGCCAATCCTTAATCCTGACTTTTAGACCAAAAATTCCAGAATTTTTGCCTAAAACCCCCTTGTAGTCGTGCTTCTGACACTTTGCACACCCTTTTTCAAACAATAATCATAGGCAGATAAATTATTTTTTGTATTGAACCAATACTATATACATTTCACAGTAATTCTAACGCAAATATTCATAGGCAGTATGCATATCGAAACAACTCATAACCCACTCTCAACCTGTCATCTTCTCCGACAATCCTATTGGGAAGACGGTAAACCAAAAAAACGAACCATCGCCAATCTCTCGGGACTGCCCCAGCATGCCCTTGAAGCACTCCGACAAGCTCTCAAGACCGGTCAAGTCCCCACCTTGCATAAACCAACACTGACCAATACAAAAGATCATGGCGCCGTTAGTGCCATCCTCAATACCATCCAGCACACCGGACTGGACCAAACGATCTTCTATCGCACGAGCCGTGAACGCAATGTGGTTCTCGCCATGCTCATTGCCAGAATACTCCGTCCCGGCGCTAAACTGCGGGTGGAACGAGAACTCAGCACCAATGGAACCACAACCCTGGCCGGTCTCTTGAACCTGAAGGATACCCCGGTTGAAGACCTGTATCAAGCCATGGACTGGCTCCTATCGCGCCAGAAACGCATTGAAAAGAAACTGGCTCAGCGCCATGTCGGTGAGGGTGATATCCTGATGCTTGATGTCTCCTCCAGTTATCTCGAAGGACATGCCTGCCCCTTGGCTCAGTATGGCTATTCCCGTGACCATCGGCGCGACCGTCCCCAAGTGATCTATGCTCTTCTGTG
>MPNP01000139.1 GCA_002239085.1 Rhodobacteraceae bacterium bin131
AATTATTTGATTTACTGTCCCATCATTCAGTTTTGCGCCATTCTGTTGATACACAATTAGTCGATGAAGAGGAGTTTATAAACGCGGTTGATGACACTTTATCGCGCCCTGAATTATTTGCCCAAAGGCTATTTTACGTTCGTGCACGTTCATTGCTTGCCAACACCTCTAAAGAAAAAGCCACATCAAGACTATTAGGGACCTTAATCGGAACTGAACTTGCCGGCTCCAAGCCATATTGGCTTGGTCATAAGGTGGCTTTAATTGGATCCGAAAAATTGACTGGGATGTATCAAAGAGCCCTTAATCTTAATGGCTTGGAAACAGAAGTCTTTGATGCAACAGAAAATACTATTTTAGGTCTGAAGTATGTGCATGATAGACTCGCTAAAGAATACTCGTATTGACTGGATTTGCCACTATTGGAGCGATTTATATTTCGTAAACATCTCTTTGGTAACTTTTTGGCCATAGGCATTATTCTTGTATAATCGGTCTCAATTTTCGATATCCAATTCTGATTGTATAAGAAGAATAATGTCGCAAAATACTCTTGGCAATTATCTTTCAATACCCAGTTTATTGACCTAATTCCATTCGGACTTTGACAGCGTTTCTGACCCCAATAATAATTTCAGGTTATAATATCAAGCGGTTTTGTTATTTGGAGACGTTAGCCGAGGTCTAATCAAAGGGTGAAAAGGGCCAGAGGAGCACCAATGTGGGGCTAAGTGTGTGGTTTGGTCTAGAAAATGATGGAAAAGGGTCTATTTTTTCCTTTTTGGTGAAGATTATCAAATGAATGTGGTCCCAAGAAGAAGAAATTATTCAGAATAATCAATTTTTTTCAAGGGTAAAATCAGGTGAATCCTGATTTTGAGATTTTATAGAGGTGCCCTTAAAGGATAAACTTTATGGAACTTACAATAACCGCTCGAGAAATTGAACAATGGGCAAAAGGTAATCATCAGGCTCGCGGACAGCTCCCAAAGCTAATACGTATACTCATTAACTCAACTTGTAAGAATATAACTTATATTGATTTCCCAGCCTTTGATAATTCTGAACGAAGAGGATGGGATGGAATTGTTAAATCTGAATCTGAATCTGAATCTAAATCGTCTTGGATTCCTCTAGGAGAATCCTGCTGGGAGCTCAGTTGCAATCGCCGACCTCAAGTTAAAGCAACGAGTGACTTTAAAAAACGTTCTTACCCGACCTCTCAAGAACAAGAAAATCAAACATTTGTATTTGTAACACCAATGAACTGGCCGGATAAAAATAAGTGGATAGAAAAACACCGAAAACTCAAAATTTGGAAGGATATACGAGTACTTGATGCTAATGACCTAGAGCAGAGGATAGAACAGTCTATAACAGCACATGCTATTATGGAAAAATTTCTAAAACGTAATACTCAAAAAATAGAAACACTAGATCAAATTTGGAAGCAGTGGGATTGTTCGACCACTCCTAATCTACCAAAAACACTTTTCAAACCTGCAGTAGAAGCTCATAATGCAAAACTAATTAATTGGTTGAATTCAAAACCACAGGATTTTTTCTTTGTTGTTGCCGAATCCAACTTGGAAGCATTAGCATTTCTTTGCTGTATGTTTGAGCAAATCAGTGGCACAATTCAAGGTGCTTATGACCGAGCATTTGTAATTCGTTCAGAGGAAGGCTTTGACAACCTTAGAAGATTGTCAAATCCTTCAAACTATACTGCAATAATCCCCTCTACTGAGGTGGAGAATGTTCTGGCTGGGCTTCAAAATGATACTCATACGATTATCGTTCAAGCGCGAAACACCTTTCAAGAAACAGAAAATAAAAAAAATAAAATTGAGCTTGGTAATGTGGATGGTAAAACTTTTCAAGACGCCCTGAGAGAAATAGGATTTAGTGACCCAGAAATAGCACGCAAAGCAAGAGAATCGGCATTCTCTCCAACAATTCTTAGACGTAGGCTTTTGCCTGTTGGAAGTGGCCCATCATGGGCCAATAACGTGAACAATAAAAGAATGCTTGTTCCGTTCATGCTTGTAGGTATGTGGAACACAAGCAATCAAGCTGACAAAGAGATTATAAAAAAAATAAGTGGTAAATCTTATGAAGCAGCTGAATGTGATTTTAACACTCTAAAGCAACTTGAAGAATCTCCTGTTTTGTCAATTGATACATTCCGTGGTGTTTATTCCAAATATGAGGCGTTTCATCTTACTCGACAATCCCTGACTGAGAATAATCTAAAAGACTTTCTTCATGTCGCAGAGAATAGCTTACAAAAATCAGATGTCTCTCTAGAATTAAAAAGAGGTATTTGTGATACGCTCGTTCTCCTTTCAGCTTTTGGTGAAGATTTATGCATGCATCTGAGTATAGACTTTGAAGTTGAAATAGAAAATCTCATTGGCAACTTGCTAGATACTTCCAAAAACGACTCAGCTTGGCTTGTACATCTAGATTTTTTTGATTTCTATGCCGAGGCGGCACCTGAAAGATTTCTATGCATTGTTGAATCTGATCTGAAAAACGAAAATCCCATGATTAAGCAGCTATTCGATCAAAATAATATTTTTGTTTGCTTCAGCGCTAATTTATTGTGGGCACTTGAGTTACTTGCTTGGGATCTGGATTTCTTGACCCGTGTAATAAAAATTCTTGCCCAAATGTGTGATTGGCACCGTGATAACAATATTACTAATTCCCCTATAAATTCATTAAAGGCAATCTTCCAATGTTATCGACCTCAGACTGTAGCAATAGTTGAGCAACGAAATTTAGCGTTGGAAATACTTAAAAGAGAATTTCCAAAAATTGGGTGGCAGGTATGTTTAAATCAATTTAATCCGTATTACGAAAACCGAGAGTATTACACTAAAAGACCAAGGTGGCGAAGACACTTGGAGGGCTCAGATATATTATCTCAAGAGGATATGGCTAACGGGCGAAATAAAGCAGTAGAATTGGCTTTAAATTGGTCACATGACGAAAACACGCTTGGTGATCTTATAGAGCGTTATGAAGGATTAATCTCCGAAGAGCGTGAGCAACTTTGGAAGTGCATTTCTGACTGGAATGAAACTAATCCAACTCAAGATCAAAAGGAACATTTACGGGATATCATTAGAAGGTACGGACTACATAACAGTGACGCTAAGGAATCTTATTTGCTTCTTGAATCTGAAAACCCAGTTACGCGTCATAAATGGCTATTTCAGGATTTTCCTGATAATTTAATTAGTTATGATCATGAGGATTTAGATTTTGACTATCAAAAGCGTGAAAATCAAATTATACAAAAGCGAAAGGAAGTATTGCAGGAGATTTGGAGATGCTTTAGTTTTGAAGGGGTCAAAAAACTTTGCCAGGATAAGAATTATTCTTATTTCGTCGGTAACACTATGGCAACAATACTCAATGGAATCCAATCTTATGTAGAATTTTCCCAAAATTTTTTGACTCTTGATTTTGGCAACTCCCTTGAGAAGTGGTGGTTTTTCAAAGGTTTTTTTAAGGAATTGGATTCACAAATTGGTAGCGAAGTCCTTGCTAATTTACTACAACACTTTAGTTCAGATAAAGAGACGAAGATCCAACTTCTTATTTGTGCTCCACTTAATAGAGAAACTTTGCAACTTGTAAATTCGCAAAGTAATGATGTTAAGACCGAGTATTGGGAAAAGGTCAATGTGCCCCGCAAAGTATACGACTCTTTTACAATTACAACTCTCGTAAAAGAACTTCTAAAAGTGGATAGAGCTTTAGATGCTTTGCGAAGAACACATTCCAATTTGCAAGACATCAACACCCCTTTACTTATTCGGCTTTTAAAGGAAGTTTTACAACAATCAACAAATTCAATAGATGATTTTTATATTTCAGAAGCACTAAATATTCTTGAAAAGCGTGGAGATTGCCCAACAAACACGCTTGTTGAGCTTGAACTAAGTTACATTTCTAGACTCAGATTTTCTAAACATGGAATTCCTAACCTGGAAGCTAAACTCTCCCAATCCCCAATGTTTTTCATGAAAGCGCTAGTATGTGTCTATAAGCGTGAGGATGAAAAAGATGACCCTAGCGAATGGAAATTTTCGGAAGATAACTGGTTATTCTATGAACTATTTAACCGATATAATCAAGTTCCAGGGACTCAAAAAGATGGAAGCATTGATCTAGAGCATTTTAATAACTGGATTACACAAGTACGTAATCTTTCACAAGAATTAGGACGTATTAAATCGTGTGAAGCAATGATCGGCAAAATTGTATCTAATTGTCTATTGGGAGATAAGAGTATTTTACCGTGCCATCCTGTCCTAGAAAGTATTGAGCACTTACTTGAAGATTCAGTCAACATTCGTGAAGGATTTGTTAAGGCTACTTTTTCCAAATATGATAAATATTCAATCGAAGAAAAAGAAACACTCAGAAATTCCCTTGCAGAATCGACTAAAGATTCTAACTTCCCGATTAAGTACCCCCATACCAATACTGCTATCAAGGAAATTAACAAACACATTGCCAATATATAGACTCAGCAGGACAATATGAGGGAGGTTCACCGTTTCTCATAATTTTCTAAGCTAATGATGTTCATAGGGAACCGGAATTTCACCGCTATTGCTAAAAATAGACATCACTCCTGAACCTGTGACCGTTTTGGAACCCACAATAAATCAAGAGATCAAGTGCTATTTCGACAAGGGGAAGTATTGATCGAACCTATGTCAAGATAGGCCAATATCGTCTTTGAACCAAAGAATATGAAAGACGTTGGGAATTCTCTTTGGGTTGGTTACCGCAAAAACTATGGGGAGACTTGTTGTATCGAATTGCCCTTGAATTTATACGCTGGCATATAAAGTTATCCATTTTGCTTTCTAATTCAGGCTCATAGATGGATTCATCAACTCAAGTAGTGGTTTCACTGACAACCACTCCGCCTCGATTTAAACTCGTTGGCAAGACATTACAGTCACTCCTGGATCAAGATTTTCCTGCTCATCAAATAGAACTCTACATCCCCAAAACCTATCGGCGCTTTCAAGAGCATAGTTTTTGTGTCCCTGAGGTTCCTGATGGTATCACCGTCAAAGTGGTTGAGAATGATTTAGGGCCGGCAACAAAAGTATTGCCGTGTGTACAGAATTACAGAGGACAAAACACTCGTATAATATACTGCGATGATGACCGGAGCTATCCTCCGTATTGGCTTGGGCGACTCATTCATACAACCAAAACCCGACCCCAAGACGTTGTAGTCGCAAGGGGTTGGCTTGTTGATCGATTTGGCTTCAAACGAAAGGTCATTCGCCGCAAACCTCGCATCGGATTCTATGGCGGAGGTCCCAGACATATACTGAAAAACATCCCGTTTTGGCTGAAACGATCAGCCTATCAAATTCAAGATAAAATACTTCGTAATCCACCTCCATTTATCAAAGGGGGATATGTCGATATCGCTGAAGGATGTGTCGGAGTGTCGGTGTCACCCGATTTCTTCACTCAAGAAACGTTCAATATTCCACCCCTCATTTGGGCTCATGACGATGTTTGGCTTTCAGGCCATTTTGAAGTCAATGAAATCGGAATATGGATGGATGAGTTTTTTTGGAAACGATCACTCAAAAGGCACTTAAAAACAGAAAACTCCGGTGCGCTTGATTCTGAACCCCTTTATAAAGCGGTCATTAATGACCTTGATCGCGGCGGTCTTGCTTGCCACGGTATCCAATACTTCAGAGATCATTACGGGATTTGGTACTAAAGCACTGACTAACAGCAGAATGCATTTTATAATAGAGCCAGTATAAAGTAAGAGTCACATTGACCGGGCGAGTTACCGCATAGCCAATGAAGTCAATCCGGGCTTTAATCAATGACTTGATATCCTCAAACTTGCTGAATTCGTAAAACCCAGCCGTCCGATAAACCTCCACGACTTCATGCAATTTAAGCTGTACCTTCTTATCAAGGAGCAACATTAGAAACTTCTCTTTGTGGGCAAAGTCAACCTCCGAAAATATTCGATGGAGATGTATAAGGTGAGCATTAATTCCATCTCGCCTTTTTGTTCCTTTCATATACTTGGAGATGTTAGATGAGTGTCTTCGGTATCTGAAGATAATTTCTGGTAAATTGGCAAATTGCGTAAACTGTGCTAGATCACTGTAAAACATATAGTCTTCGGCACCTTTGAATTGAGGATTATATCGCACAGTGTAAGGAATAACCTTGGCTCTGATTAATGCCGTTGGATTATTCACCCCAATTCGGCCAATAAACATTTTTTTCATCACCTCAATATTCTGTCTTGGTTGATGCACGGTCCTGTCTTGATTAAACCATTTGCGTTCATAAAACTTCACCATCCCTCCTCCACATACTCCGATATCGGGATGGCTTTCCATAAAATCATATTGCAAACGCAAGCGATCGGGAAGTGAGATGTCATCACCATCCATATGTGCAATGTATCTGCCTCGTGCTTGTGCATACCCAAAATTTAATCCTCCTGGCTTACCTGGGGTATTAGGATTGTCAAAAAGCTGAATACGGGAATCCGAAAAGGATCCTATTATCTCTTTGGTACGGTCGGAGGAATGATCATCAACGATAATGAACTCAAAATTGCTGAAAGTTTGATCAAGGATGGATTGGATAGCCTCAGCGATATACTTTTCTTCATTGCGAATGACCATCACCACACTGATGAATGGATCAGATGCGTTGTCATTAGGAGTAGAACTTGTTGGTGTAGAAGTGGCGTTCATTAGGAATTCTGCTGGATATTTTGACGATCAAGATTGATTAAGTGGCAGGTTTCTAATTGGTCCATTGTTTATTATTCAGGTTGGATGACTTAAAGTTCTGTTAACGGCATCTTTCCAATTCGCAAGCTTCTTTGCCCGGGTTGAATCATCAATCTCAGAAGTAAACCGTTTATTGATTTCCCACTTTACTTCAATCTCTTCTAGAGAATTGCACAACCCAGATCCTAAACCGGCCAGATAAGCCACTCCCAGAGAAGTGGTTTCGGCTATTTTGGGAACCTCAACCGTGACTCCCAATATGTTGGCCACAGATTGCATGGTATAATCGCTTGATGTCATTCCCCCATCAGCCC
>MPNP01000140.1 GCA_002239085.1 Rhodobacteraceae bacterium bin131
CCCCATCATTCCCAAGGGACTATCAATCATACTTATGATTGACGAAATTCATGGGGTATCCAAGGAGGCTGCTGGTGTTCTTTTACGGCTTCATACTGGCAGTAACGGTTTGCCAATACTGCCAATCTTGGCTGGGTTATCATCGAGTCCGGGCATTCTCTCAGAGCGTAAAGTATCGCGTCTTGCCAGTGATTCTGAGCATCCATTACCTCCCTTAACCCACGATGAGATTGAGGAGTCCTTTATCAAGTTTGTGGACTATTTCAATATTACTTCCACTCCTGAAGTGACCAACGCGTGGTCAGAACGCATTACGGGTTGGGCGGATGGGTGGCCCAAGCATGTGGAGAACTCGCAAGCAGCGGTAGGTGAACAGCTCTTGACACATCATGGTGATTTAACATCGGTCAACCCTCGTATTGTGAAGCATCGTGCGGCGGAAATCCGTTGCAAATACTATTTGCAGCGATTTGGGAGTTATGATCAAGCATCTCAAATCATTGGTGGAATCATGGCTAAACTCGGAACAGATTCGATTCAGTCGTTTGACATAGATATCGCGGTCAATCGCATCGTCAATATGCCGCGCTGGGAACTTACCATCTCTTCAAGAAAGTTGCCAGATCTGAATTTCAATTACCTTCTGCACCACGGTTTTATTGACACCGACCCTAAAGGCCCTGGAGATACATTTAAATGCCCAATCCCCTCGCTTCAGTCCTTTGCTGTGTCGAAAACAGGAACTCCTCTACATAGTTGTGTGTGTATAGGCGATAAAATTAAACTCATGAACCAATTAACGCCTAGCTCTGATATCAATGCTGTGGATGATTGGGGTCGGACACCCCTCCATTTAAGTGCCCAGAATGACTGGGTTGAGATTACCCAGCTGCTCTTGGATAAAGGAGCGGACCCTCAAATTCGTGACCATCGCAATCGGCGGCCCTTAGAGATGACCCAAGAGGGGAGTGAGACGTATGATATGATTTATCAAGCGACGCATGTACCACCGCCACCGGAACCACCCGAGCCGGATGATGGCGATGATTATGAGCCGTCATTTTAAGGGGATTAAAATAGTTTCCCCAACACTCGTGTGTGTTGTTCATCAATCAGTTGACTAAGGTAATCTCGTGTAGCAATTGGGTATTGGAAGTGGCTGCGTGAGCACTTGGCAGATATCACTGACCTACAATTTCTATGACCCAATTGTTACAGATTTCCCTGATAATGATACGGCCGAGCAATGGTATATCATCAACAGTTGTGAGTCCAATATGTGCTTCAGATCATATTCATACTAAGTCAAAAAAGAAAACAAACCTATAGAGGTTCGGTGACGTATGTACAACAAGGATGCCTCTGTTTGAACGTTGGCCCTGATACACAATCCCCCGTTGGACTCTCAAATGTAGGCTTTTACCATCTATCTCTTAACGGCTGAGAGGCAAAGAATCTCCGGTATAAAGTTGCATAGAGATTTGGACATCACTCAAAAATCAGCTTGGTTTCTTGCTCATTGAATTTGGGAAGTCCACAATAAATCGGGTCTGAGGTTAAGTCATTATTAACCTAAAGATGACCTTACAAGGTTATATTATGGGGAAACAAGTACACTATCCCCATTTTATTGGATCAAGACACCGATAACAATTCTAGTATTTTCGGGCGGAAACAAATTCGTTAACTGAACCTTTACCAATTTTTACGCTTGAAGGTATCGGTAATTTGAAGCGAGATGTGAGTTCAATTTCAATACCAGCTAGCTAATGCCGTTTCAATATCATTTTGAGAAGGAGGGTTACAGCCACTTTTGGTACAATTTAATGCCGCCGCAGTAACGCCATAGTCTAGCATTTGACCCAGATCATTTGAAGTAACATTAGCCATTTTTGAGGGCGTGGTGATTCCTTTATTCAGCAACCAAGTCAGTATTGTTCCCATAAGTGTGTCACCCGCTCCCACTGTATCTTGAATCGTAACTACTGGAACGTCTCGTTCAATAATATGATTGTTCTGAAACGCGGTTGCACCATCGCTGCCATGGGTAACGATCAAAAGTTTATCAGTTCCCGCAATGGCATTTTGAGCAAACTGTACGGGAGACATGTCAGGTGCAATAAAATTTAGATCCTCATCGCTTAATTTAATAATGCTTGCGGCTTCCATAACAGGTTGTATCGTTTTGAGCCAGTTGGTACGATTAGGAATTAAATTAACCCGAACATTGGGGTCAATACTTAGCAGATGTGAATGACAAACGGAGAGAGCTTTTGAAATGATTCTATCAACTGCAGGAGGCTCAATGAGAGAGATTGAACCTACATGGAACGCACCCTCTTGAGACATATTTTGGGGAAGTTGGGGATTAAGATTTATATTCGTGGAGTTTTGATTAAAAAACGCATACCTTGGCTCTCCAAGATGGTAATCAACAAAGGCTAGTGTCGATGGATAATCACTGCGCTCAGAAAGAGTGCAGTCAACTCCGTTTTGAGTTAAATGATCATATAGGATATCACCAAATATATCTGTTGAGATATTACCTATAAAGTGAGTTTTATATCCCACCCGGCTGGCTGCAAGGGCTACATTATAAGGTGACCCACCCGGTTTGGGTAGATAAGCAATTTCATTATTTGCAATGTTGGTCGGTACAAAATCAATCAGCGCTTCGCCACAAACATATAATGTCAATGAAAATTCTCCATATTTTATCCACAAAAATAAGCAAAGTACCCAAATTAATTCCGCAAGCGAGAATTACTTATAATTCGTGCGTTTCAAAACTCTAACACAGTATTTGACGAGTGAATTAAGTCTAAGAGCTTAATGCAAATCAAGCAAATCAACAGTTCCTTCGTAAAGAAGAGTACCTGAAAGGTAAATTAGAAATAACAAACCAGCGTAACCAAGGATTGGGAAGCGGGTTAGTATTTTCATAATAAGTGTTGCACCGATGGCCATTAATAATATTGCCAGCGAAATTCCAAATACTAACATCACTGTATCTTCACGAGCGATTGCGGCGATGGCAATAACATTGTCAATCGACATGGACACATCGGCAATAGTAATTGTGATTAAAGCCTTGCGAAGGCTTTTTAGAGATGATTCATGATTATCTTCGGCGGCGGTCGGTGCTGAAATCTCTTCTTTTTTTGGTCCAAGATTTTCTCGAAGGTCACCATAAAACCTCCAACACACCCACAATAACAGGAGCCCGCCTAACAACAATATTCCAGGAATATTGAGAAGATAGGCGGCGATTATAGCGAATATAATTCGCAACAATGCGGCCAATGCTAAACCAGTAAAAATGGCCCATTTACGATATTGCGGTGGAACACCTGCGGCCGCCATACCAATGATTAACGCATTGTCGCCCGAAAGGATGATATCAGCGAAAATAATTTGGGCAATGATAATCAGCTGTTCTTGCAATGAATGTCTCTATTAGATTGGCAAAACAATGATTACTCTCAGGATTGGTTGAATACAGCGGTTATTTCCCACCGAAACTAAAGTGGAGTAGATATAACCCAGATTTATCTATTCAAGATAAACCAACAAACTTGTAGCAATTTAAAGTAAAAAGCGATTTGTATATTTTATGGTTCAAGGAATAACCACAATATTCCCCAAGTGCGTTTTCTTGATGAATTGCTCCTGAGCTAAAGCCAATTCCTTTAAAGGATACGTTTGGGCAACAAGAGGACTGATTTTTCCCCGTTCTATGTATGAAACTACACGTGCGAAAAGGCCATCAGGTGCAATGGTTGCCCCGATCATTGATAAATCTTTAAGATAGAGGGTACGCAAGTCAAGATTGATGATTGGACCAGCTATAGCGCCTGAGCACACAAAACGCCCGCCTTGGGCCAATACATTCAATAGCAATGGACAGTTATTTCCGCCGACAACATCGGCAACAACTGTTACCCCATTCCCCTTGGTTAATTCTAGCACCTGCGTTTCAAGATCTCCATCGTCTCGCGATAAAATAAATGTAGGGTTTAAACGATTAACCGTCGCGGTTTTTGCTTGGCTGGTTAAGGCAATCGTTTGGGCTCCCCTTCGATGGCAAAGTTGGACCAAGGCTGAACCAACACCTCCAGAGGCACCGGTAATTAAAACGGTATCCTTTGCTTCGACTCTTGCACGTTCCAACATGTTTTCTGCTGTCAGGCTAGAAGTCGGGAATGTCGCAAGTTCGCCGTCAGTTAAATCGGAAGAGATTAAATGAGCAGCACTTGCCGGCACTTTGACAAATTGGGCAAAACCACCGTCATATTCACTTCCTATAAACCCTAATGAAACAAAACTCTTCCCGCCATTGTTGGCCCTAATCCAAGGTTCTACTAGAACCCGTTTGCCAAGGAATTTCTTTGAGTTTGATGTTTGTGCCTCTTGAACCACGCCAACTATATCGGCTCCTTGAATTCGCGGAAACTTAAGAGGATTTCCGCCCCAAGTAGCATCATTCTTCACATGATCTGAATTCGTACCGTTTTGGGTTTCAGTTTTGACTGCTTTAGAATACCATCCAACTCGTGTGTTTACATCAGTGTTGTTAAGTCCACAGGCACTGACTTGAATTAAGATTTCACCGTTTTCCAACTGTGGTAGAGGTAGATCTTCCCGCCATTGGAGCTTATCAATACCACCATGACCTGTGAGAACAACACCGCTCATTTTTTGTTTCATGGGGATAATTTCATTCAGAATAAAAGGCAGGGAATGAAAGCGAGTAATACTTATGCTTCCTTAGGGACTGGCGCCAACACTCACATAGAAAATACCAAGGGGGCAATAATGGCGATTTCTGAGTTCAAAACCGAAATCGTTAAGCTCGTTCAATTGCTAAGGATTCCTGGCCAGTTTAAATCCCCTTTAGCAATATTTCCGGGAATATCTCTGCTCCATCTTCTTTGTATTCTGCGACTGTAATTCAGATATAATTGACCCTCATGAATCGCCCATGCTTCGGGTATTGTTGAAGCAATATAACCTTTGGCGGCCGCCCAAGCACAATATCCTCCATAGCGTGGTGCATACTTTTCGGGGTCGCTGGTAAACAAATCTAAATTTTCCTGTGAACTAAACATCCAAAGGGAATCGTTCCAGGTAAGAGTGTAGTCTGAAGAACCTTTTACAGGTTCACCGACTGTATGATATGCAACAGGGTCATAACCTCTTATGGCCGCACCATCATGAGAAAAAACTTCGGGAGACCCTGCTGAAGCAATTTGCAAGGTGAACAAGAGTGATAAGCCAAAAAGGCACCCAATTCGGAAAAATCTATACATAATTCGCCTCAATATATTCACTTCAAAAATTTTGAGTTCAAATGTTCAAATGACTTAATCAATTGAATTATTCAAGCATGTTGTTTCATGTATGGTATTTCGTCTAAATGATTTCAATTTCAACAATGCTCAGGGCACAATAATTTGAGTTGATAACATTGTGTTCAATTCAATACTCTCGGTAATTTGCCTGCAATCCTTTCATTTGAAATTTGCCAATAAAAAATCAGTATTAACGATCAATTGGTTTGCTGAAGTCAGCGGGATGATGGTAGAATTGTATATCTTTATTAGGAAGCCAATTGTTTTACAGAAGTATAAAAGCCTCATTCAATTAGGATAACTTGGTCATGTTATTTAGTTTTTCATTCTAACAAAAGAGCTTTTTCACCTCATTTGGCGCGATAAATCGACCCAAAATAGCCAACCAATCGCTTTTTTGTTTTTGTAATATACAGTAAAAGCGTAATTACTCAGGTAGTCAATAGAAAAACGCTTTGCCCACCTTGTGCAATAGAGTCTTCACGACCATAACCAACGTGACTCCTTGCCCCAAAAGGATCGGGAGCGCCGCCGCAGGCGACCAAGTCATAACTGGGTCCTCCGCTTCGGTCATCATCGTGAGGCTACTCTGCGGTGTCTCCATAACCCGCCTGTTCCCGCCACCAATAATCTGGCTGAGCGAGATATACGTCCTTTGAAACTCAAGCAGAAGATCTCAAGGAGCTTTCGAACCGAAGCCGAAGTGCGAGAATTTGCGGTTCGACGCAGGGTGTGAGAGGCCAATCGCAAACGCAGGGTGAACGCACTTAATGCCTTGGGAACCAATCCGGGTGAGCTGGTACGGTTTGCTTCCGAGGCACCTGCACCTGACACTTAAAATACTAGTCCTCCACAAGATCCTTGTTCAGCCGATGATGCTTTACTAATCTGACACTGATACCTGAGTAGTTACGTAAAAGCTACTAGGCATAATAACAAAATGACAGACTGAAATGTGTTAAAGATCTGACTAATTCATCAACCATAATTCTATCCTTAGTCTCAATCCAATTATTGTTCTCATTTTGAAGGAGAACGTACTTAATTTTATTTTAATGTTCGGGTCGGTAATGCAAATAATGATTTATAATGCTAACAAACAATTATCTGTTTGCTATTTGTAAGAATGGCAGAATTTCTAGTGATGTCTTATTTTTTGATTTATCCCCTAAAGAGAGTTGTAAACAATAGGTTGTGCGAATAATTGGTATTGACCCAGGCTTAAGATCAACCGGTTGGGGAGTGATTGAGAGACAAGGAAATAGTTTCACCTATTTGGCGAGTGGAACTGTTAAGACATCACCTGGACCATTGGCGACTCGTTTACTAATCATTCATACGGAATTAGTAAAAACTA
>MPNP01000141.1 GCA_002239085.1 Rhodobacteraceae bacterium bin131
GCATTCGCATAGTTGTCACAACCCATAGTGAGTGGCTAATAGAAGCCTTAGCCAATATTGTTCATCGTTCAAATATTCCAAAAGATAAGAAGGGGAGTATTTCTAGTGAAAAAATTGAACTAAACGAGGGCCAGGTTGGGGTTTGGTTATTTCAAAATATAAAAGAAAAGAATGGAACGGTCGTGAATGAAATTAAACTAGATAAATACACTTCATGGCAATATCCTACTGATTACGATGACATTGCTTCAGCCCTTCATAATGAATGGGCTGAGATCACAAATATTGTGGAAAATAGTTAATGAAGGAACCATTAATTGAATTACACAAACTGCTTGAAGAAGATTACAGTCAGAGTATTACAAAAGGTAAATCAAATTTGGAAAATAAAGGTTGTATTGTAAATGGCATACCAAAATGTGCCGTTATAATTCAATTAGATGAAGAAGGATCTCCCTTTCCCAAAACTGCCATTCGCTGTGATTATATATTGTTTTTATCAAACAATGAGGGAAATATTTCTGCTTTTGTTATTGAACTAAAAAGTGGAAAGAGCGGAAATATTTCTGTTTCCGATGCGAAGGGTCAACTTCAATCTGGTGCAAATTTTTTAGAAGGATTCCAAGAAGCTAAAAAATTATCTATCAAATTAAATCTCATTCCTATATTGTTTGGTAGGCTGAGTAAATCCCAGAAAGCTCAGCTTCATACAAAACGTATAAGTTATAAGGGAAAGAAAATTCCTATAATGAAATCTAATTGTGGTGACAGCTTACCTATTAACTCATGATTAATTTTCTTGAAGGCGGTACGCTCTCACCAGTGATACTTAAAGCAAAAGGGCTCACCCCGAGTTATAATATTAGCTATTTATAGAATGGGTATTATACTACTATTTGACTATGGATGGTCAAGTATTTAATCCCAAAATATTGTGTAAATTCAGCAACTGCATTAAAGTTAAATTCACTTCAATTGATACCCAATTAACAATTGTCCCCTTTAGAATCTGAAATGAATAAACGCACAAATAATTCAGTCTCGATTAAAGTAAACAACTTTGGTCCAATTTCAGAGGCAAACGTAGATCTCAGGCCCCTTACTGTATTGGTTGGTCATAGTAATACTGGCAAGTCATATTTCGCTACAGTGATTTATGCATTACTACGTACACTAAAGTATTCTCATATTGACTTACTTCCTACAAGTCATGGTGTTTCTTTTTCTGAATTTGATAATTTAATGCGAGAAACTGCAAAAGGATTACATTCACAACTTTCGCAAAATGACCCTAAACAAATTGAATTAGGGGACAAATTTCATGAATACCTAAGCACTATTTACAACAAGAAGCTAACCACATTACCAGGTGAATTAGTACTGTGTTTAGGAGTAGATGATGTTAGCCGCTTGACTCAAAAACATCAACAGAATCCAGCTAAAATAATAATGAAGAACTCTGCCATGAACAGAGGGCATCTTGAAAAACACTCAATAGAATTATCAACAGAACCCAAATACAATTATTCCTTTCCACGTTCCTTACCTCTACCCCAAGAGGCTATTAAGGTCGCAATGCTAAATCAATCATCAAACTACTTGATGCAAAACCAAAAAGCCTCTAAATCATCAGAAAATGATCTGAAATTTGAGGTTTATAATTTTTTTAGAATTCTTTTGGATAATCTGATCAGACCATATGAAGAAACTTTTTGCCCGCAAGCGATTTACATACCAGCGAGCAGAACAGGAATTATGAATACGTTCAATACCCTAGTTAGGTCATCAATTCGTTTGTCCTCTAGCAATTTAGTACTTCCATCTGCTGACGAATCTAATATTACTAAAATAATTGCCGATTTTCTAATAAATTTGATTCAAATTGACCCTGATTATTCAAGAAATCAAAAGCTGGGAGGCTTTGAGAAAGGTATTGAAAAAACAATTTTAAAAGGGCGTGTTAACATTGATACCACTGAAGAGCTCAAATTTCCCATTTTTTCTTATCAACCTAAAGGTTGGAATGAAGGAATGCCTTTAGCAAGTGCTTCGTCTATGGTATCAGAGCTAGCACCAATCGTATTATTTCTCCAATACGAAATCAAGTCTGGAATGTTATTAATTATTGAAGAACCTGAGTCCCATCTTCATCCCGCCATGCATGTTGAACTCACAAATC
This sequence comes from Rhodobacteraceae bacterium bin131, assembly GCA_002239085.1. Taxonomy (GTDB): domain Bacteria; phylum Pseudomonadota; class Alphaproteobacteria; order Rhodobacterales; family Rhodobacteraceae; genus MPNP01. Next base: position 2,180 of record MPNP01000141.1, read on the forward strand.
AATTAGCAAAATTAGTAAATGAAGGCATTCGTGTAGTCGTGACAACACACAGTGAATGGGTGATAGAAGCATTAAGCAATATTGTTCATCGTTCGAAAATCGCAAAAGAATTCAATGAAAATACTTCAAGTAAAAAAATTGCACTTAAAGAGGACCAGGTTGGGGTTTGGTATTTTAAAAATAATCGGAGAAAGAAAGGAACAGTCGTGAAAGAAATCAAGCTAGATGATGCCGGTCAATATCCGATTGATTATGATGATGTTGCCATAGCACTTCATAATGACTGGGCAGAGATTACTGAAGAAATAGTTAATAGCTGATGTCTTTATCATTTTCCGAAATACGTAAACAGTTTGAAGTAAAGTACAATGAGTGTATTGTAAAAGATGAAACTACATTAAAGAAAAAAAATGTAGTATAACAAATATACTTGAATCCACCATAGTGATTGATTTGGATAAATTGGGGTGCCTCTTAATTCTACTATGTGGTGCAGCTATAATCTAGTTTTTGTATCAAACGTCACTCATTCCTACTTACTAATTTTTTAAAATTGACATCATAAATGCTTCTTTTGGTTTTCAAATGGATAAATGTGATTTATCATCTTAGTGTAATGGAACTGAAGTTGTAGTTTGCTATATTGTAGTTAATTTACAAAAGAATTATATCATGCCAAAAGCTTTTAGACGCATTATCAAACCCATTGATTTAACGCAGGAAGAGAGCTTAAAGCCAGGTCCGAAAACACCGTTTGCCCATATCAACTTCCGACCGCTACACGGTCGTATTGTGCTGTGCCGATGGGCATCGCAACGCCGAAATTGCCCTTGAACTGGATCTCAATGATGAAACAGTGGGTAAGAGGTGCCGCCGCTTTATCGTAGACAGGATTGATGGTTTGGATGACCATTACCGGAGCGGCAGACCTTGAGCTATTTCCGACGACAAGGTTGCCGAAGTCACCAAGGCGACCTTGAAGAGCAAGCCCAAAGGGGCAATTCATCGGTCCTTGCATGGCATGACCGAACAAACCAGTATGTCGTTTACCACAATCCGACATATCTGGAAGGTTTTTGTTGAAGCAAAAGTGGGTTGAAATAGCCACCCTCATAGCGGGGCAGTGACCGAACCATGTTCTGAATGTACTCAATTGCGTTTTCAAAGTTTCATACAGCGTCACCTATTTTGATGTGGAATAAATCCCTTCGTTTAGTTATGCCTACATATTGAAGGGAAGGCAAACAACAATATTAGCAGGAATGACTAAAAATATTTATCAAATGATTGAAAAATAATAAGAAAAAACTAAATATAAAATAATTTACAACTTATTCTTATCAAATAATAATTTTAATATATACCTTATCTTGCCCCAACATCAATCAAGAAGAAACCAGTTAATTTGTTTGATAAAAAGAAAGAAATATACGACAAAGTTTACCAAAAAAAAGACCCAATAAATGGACCCCTCAAGAAGTAAAAAACCCAAAAGGAACTTTTTTTCAAGAGTTCACAAATACTAGTGCTTGGGATTTAATTCTTGAATTACTTGAGAATAACCATCCCATGGAAGAAATCACATTAAAGAAACCTCCGGGAGAAAAGGGGTTCATAATCAAGGTAGAGTTGGAGCCGAATAAACCCAAACTTTATATCAAACTAGAGCTAGGAACAGTAGTTTTTGGAAGAAGTTTTCACTATTCGGATTGGAGTTAAAGACATGAATTATCAAGAACCTACTAGAAACAATGACCCATCAGAGAAATTAGTTCATAACTGTCTACAGTGTGGTAGTAAAAAAATTAATCATGAATGGGTAGACCATACTTTTTCTTATGGGTCAGGAGATAATAAAACAGAAATTGAAGCAACGGTTCCTGTAATTTCATGTATGGAATGTGAAACCGAATACCTTGATATAGATGGTGAGAAGATTAAACATGAGGCTGTTTGTAAACATCTTGGGGTATTAAACCCAACCGAAATTAAGGACTTAAGATTAAGTCATGGTTATACCCAGGAAGGCTTTGCTAGAGTAACCGAGTTTGGTGTAGCATCTTTGAATCGTTGGGAAAGAGGGGCAAGCATCCAGTCACCCTCATCGGATAATTTCCTGAGGTTGCTAATTAATCAAAAAAACATGGAATTCCTTGAAAATAGATTAGTTAACTCAAAGGCTTATTCTGTAGAAGAAAAGTTTCCTTTGATAACTGGTCCAGGTCATGATTTTAATGAAATCAAAGAGAGAAGTAATGAGTTTCATCTTATGCCACCTATTCATTAAGCGATGTACATAACAACTTTCTATTCTTTTAAAGGAGGGGTCGGTCGATCGATGGCTCTTGCCAATTCTGCTGTGGAATTATCCCAAGCAGGAAATAAGGTATTGGTGGTGGATTTTGATATCGAAGCTCCTGGCCTAGATACGTTTGGTATACTCAAACCTGAAGGAAATCCACCGGGGCTGGTAGATTATGTCTTAAAATATTTGGAAACAGGTAAGGCCCCAGATGCTACGGAATTTATTCATAAATCTTCTGGTGAAGGTCTAGAAAATGGTTCCCTTTTGATCATGCCTTCGGGCACAAACAAATCATACGATTCACTAGTTAATCAAATTGATTGGATAAAATTATACAAAGACAAAGATGGGTATCTGTTATTTGAGGAATTAAAGGAACAGTGGAGGCAAAACTATAAACCTGATTACGTATTGATTGATTCTCGAACTGGACATTCTGATACTTCTGGAATTTGCACAAGACAACTACCAGACGCAGTGGTTATATTGTTTTTCCCAAATGATCAAAATCTGAGAGGATTAACCAAAATAGTCAAAAGCATTAATAATGAGAAAAAAAGCAATAATGAGAAAAAAATAAAATTACATTATGTCATGTCTAATGTTCCATATCTTGATGATGAGGACCGGATTTTATTTGAAAAGAGGGAAAATTTTCGAAGAAAACTTTTTATGAATAGGCCTCCATTAATTGTACATAGATACGATAGCCTTTCCCTATTGAACCAAGAACTTTTTCTGTTAACCAGACCAAAAAGCAGGTTAGCTAGCGAGTACAAAAAAATCATTGATGAAATCACAAAGTATAACACTAACGACTATCAGGGATCTATTCGCTATATAAAAGATATTATTAGTTCTTACAAATGGCGGATTTCAGAAAATTACACTGAACAAGAGAATAGAATCCAACAAATAGAGAGCAAACATCAAGAAAATGGAGAATTACTTTTCCAACTAGGTGAATTATATGATTTTGGGGGGGAATCTGCAAAAGCGTTAGAGCTATATACTCAAGCAATTTCAAAAGGATTCAATCAACCCAGAGTATATATTGAACGTTCAAGTTTGCTAGAAAAGTATGATAAAAAGCAAGAAGCAAGGGATGTTCTTTTATCTATTTTTGATTTAGAAACTGTTGACTTAGTTTGGGTCAGAAGGGCACTACTGTATTTAATCAGAATTGGAAATTTTAATTTAGAAGAAGTTGCTGATAAACCTGCATTGTCTTCCTTAAATGTTGACGATAAATACTGGTTAGCACAAGGTTTTAACCGTTTCCATGAACAATCCCAGATTGCGGTATATCTTTACAATCAAATACTCAAAAACGGGATGCTACCTGAAGGGAAAACAGAATGTTCTATAAAATTTTCACTAGGATTATCATTAATGTCTTTGGGTAAATGCGATGAAGCAAAGTTGAATTTTGCGTTCGTTACCACTAATTCGTCCGAAAAATTTGAGACTATGGCTTGCACGTTTAATTTTGCCATGGCAAATTGGGAAACATCAGAAAAAGAAAAAAATAAGAATTTCCAAAAAGTTTTAGACCGACTCAAAGACGACAAATCACGTAGGCGAGAGCCTAATTTTTACCAATGTATTGCTTTGGCTTATTGGGGGATAGGGGACAAGAAAAATTCAATGGAATATTTGAAAATAGCACGAGAAAAGTTTTCTAGATCTGGTAAAAGTTCAGAGTTCAGTTGTTGGAGATACTTCCTTGTACATAAATCCAAATTTATGGAAGATTTAGATGAAATTGAAAAGTTACTCAAAGGCAATAAATCGATGAAACCAAAGTTTCTTTTGGACTAAAGATATCGATAAACCCTTGACTTGACTTGTTTCTTATCCCATCTTTAACTTTTAGTGCGCAAAAGCCAATAGAAATGGGGATGCTAAAATCCAAGTGGCACCACTAGGTAACACTTCCGTCACTTGAGCACCTCAATGATGTTCTGAGTGTCGTGCGGGTTTAATCCCGCCTTGTACCGCGTTAATTCCAAGCCAAACCACTGACTTGAACACAATCCTTGGTGGAGGCGGTATTCCCATGTCCTGATAGATCTTGGTTTGGA
>MPNP01000142.1 GCA_002239085.1 Rhodobacteraceae bacterium bin131
ACCCCCTTCAAGACCCAGCGACCATGCCGTCCCCTTGGTCGTACTACTCACCGCACCCGATGAGAGATTAAGCGTATACCGCGTCCACTGTAAGTGCGCCTGACCATATAGGTCCGTATCACCCATCACCTGCACACCACCATGCACACCAACACCGCGTACCTTCACACGACTTGACCCCGCGGCGATGTTTACATTCGCTTCACCGGACACCTGCCGAAGACCCGCCCATCCCGAGACCTGTTCGCTCAACGGCCTCATGATATGACCGTGGAGAGCCTGCTGGTCATACGCATAGCTCATTCCGGTTGTGGTTTGATCCGGGGTGTATTGACCCCGTCCTCCACACACACCGATGTAATTCTGTTGTGTGGGCACATGACAGGCGATGGTATCAATGCGGCGAAGGGTTCCAGGTAAGGCTTCGTAAGCACCGGCAATCGCTTGATAGCGATACAACCAATCCTCTTCGTCTGAGAAGTCAAGCGTACTAAAATCTTCGTCAGGATTGAGTTTAAATTCACGCAGTGACCCAGCCGGGAGCCAAGCATCAATGTGGTCGTTATCAAAAACATTCGTGCCATTGACCGCGAGGATTGTTTCACCATCCTCATTCACAATGCGACCATCCAAGCGTTCCCATGGTTTGCCATCCGTTGAGATAAGATTAACATACAGCTTTTGGGGCGGTTCTTCACCGGTGCCTTCACCAGTCCTGTTGTCACCAACCGCAAGAATGGCAATATCCGATTGAGCTCCAAGAACTCCTTCGGGGCCAATCTCCACGCGGCCACCACCAACCATGAACACACCTGCACCGTTAGCACCATCCTCATCCTCCTTCGCTTGACCACCCATCACTGTGCCTTTAATGCGAACCATCTGTGGACGGTAACCATCCTCATCCAATAGCTTCCGGGTGCCATCATCGTCAACACTCACTACCGGAACACTCAAAATTTCACCATCATCGTTTAAATAACCGAATTGTATACCATAAGCACCAACACCTTTCGCCGTAATATTGTCAACGACAACCTCACTCGACCCGATACCTCTATTATACACGACTATACCACGTGCATTCGCTCCCTCAGTTGTAATGGTGTGCCCATCTCCCGTGGTAATACTAATTTTCCCATCTCCCGTGGCATTACTAAAAAATGTATAGATTCCGTCAGCATCATTGCCCGCGGTGTTGATCCTTCCACCTGAAACTGTAATCGTGATATCCCCTGTTGTTCCCTGATGCAGTCCACTAATCCCATGTGATCTCTGACCCTCGGTAGTGATGCTTCCCTCAGAAACTTCAATAGTAATATTACCTTTAGCCGAAATATGTCTTCCATAAATCCCATGTGATCTCTGACCCTCGGTAGTTATACTCCCCTCTGAAACTGAGATAGAGATATCCCCGGTGCCTCCATGAACTCCATAAATCCCGTAGGCAGTCTGACCCTCGGTGGTGATGCTTCCCTCCGAAATGGTTATACGGATATCACCTTCATCCCTATGATATCCATAAGTCCCGTGAGCAGTTTGACCCGTGGTGGTGATACTCCCCTTCGAAACGGTTATATCGATATCACCTGTGTCTTCATGACTTCCCCAAATCCCATGAGAACCCTGACTCTTGGTAGAAATACTCACCTCTGAAATGGTTATACGGATATCACCTTCATCCCTATGATATCCATAAGTCCCGTGAGCAGTTTGCCCCGTGGTGGCGATGCTCCCTTCTGAAACGGTTATACCAATATCACCCGTACCCTCATGCCATCCCAAAATCCCATGAGAAAACTTACCCGCAGTGGTAATGCTTCCTCCTGACACTGTAATACCGATATTTCCTGTTATATCATGGTGAGCATAAAGCCCGTAAGCACTCTCATCCACAGTGGTAATGCTTCCACTTGTCACTGAAATACCGATATTTCCTGTGCTGCCTTCTAACACTGGAAGCATGGCACTTGTGACCTCATAGTGAGCATCAATACCATGAGAAAACTTACCCGCAGTGGTAATGCTTCCTCCTGTCACTGTAATACCGATATCACCTGAGCCCTCATGGTGAGCATAAATCCCCTGAGAATTGCCTCTACCTTCGGTTCGGATTTTTCCATCTGTTACAGTAATTGCTATATCACCCTTGAAACCATTATATCCATAAATCGCACGACTTGGGTTCGATTTTGTGGTGATGCTTCCACCTGTCACTGTAATACCGATATCACCGTCACCCGCACCGTCTGCACTATCAGGAAACCGGTCTTTGGTTGAACGAATTCCGTCACTATTGATATCCATGGTGGTGATGCTTCCGCCTGTCATTGTAATACCGATATCACCTTTGCGGTAATGAGTTCCATGAATTCCTCGACTTTGGTCACCATCAGTAGTGATGCTTCCGCCTGTCACTGTAATACCGATATCACCTGGGCCATTCGTTTTAAACGCTTCTATACCTGAAGAAAGGTCACCGTTGGTGATGATGTCCACTCTTGATGAAACCAAAGTGATATTTGCCACTTGAGTATGATACATAGACACACTAACTCCAGGGCTTGAGTTTCCATTAATAGTCCCTTCTCCAATGAAAAGAGTAAAATGTCCCGAAGATGAATATTGTTCGCATTTAATGGGACCACTAGGTTGTAAACCGCCTCCTGCACACGGATCTTGAGCTTGAGCCGAAACGGTGACTGGTAGAATCACACTCCCTGAAACAACAAGAATAGAACAGACCATAGACCAAAATAACAACCATTTTTGAAGAGGAGGGGGGGGGGGCAAATACTTTAATACCGCTAAATCGCGTTGCTTGTGAGATACTTTCGCCCTGTGTTGAAAAATCTTCATTAGATCGCCCCCTAGAATTTTCTAATTTTACTTGATTAGTTACAAAATTAAACACATCTGAAAAACAGAAATTTATATCATTTTAAGCTAATTCAAGTACCTGATATCTTTTTGTGATAAATTTGTTAATTCTGGTCTACGAAGCACAATAAATTGGAGGTCCACTTGGTGGCAGAATTAAGGCACGAATGACAAGATAAGTAGTGGCCCAGATTACAGGAAAAACCTTATTTGTGGGGATTTCAGCATTATTTAACTGAAGTCAAGAAAGATATCAGCAATCAACAAAATATTTGACTGATGTATTCAACTTCCATTTTGATTAGCCTAATGAGACTGTGAAAGTATTCAATTTGGTCTCTGACTGAATATTTTTCCGGTTTTTCATACCCTCAATTGACCTCGCATATTTATTTCCAATATTTTTCTGCCCCCCCCCCCTGATTGTATTGGTATCATGACGATGACCTATTGGTGTACACACACTGATTGAATGGGAATGAGATTCAACCATGACGCACCGCCGATACCAGGTACCGCAGTCCCGCTCAGCGGTTCAGTTGCTCCCTCCCTGTCTGGATGATGATGTTGACCCGGACAATCCCGTCCAAGCCATTGATGCGTTTGTCCAGACCCTTGATTGGCAAGCGTTGGGGTTTGACCATACTGAGGGCCGTTCCGGTTCAGCCCCTCCTTTGCTCCGGCGGTTTTGCTGAAGCTGTATATCGATGGATATCAAAGCAAGCTGCGCCGTTCCCGTGCTCTGGAACAGGCCACGCGGAGTCATATTGAAGTCATCTGGCTGTGTCAGGGAGCCCGACCGAGTGACAAGACCATTATCGATTTTCGTCAGAACCATCTCACGGCCTTGCAGAATGTTAACCGTGCGTTGCTCCAAGTCTGTCGTGAGTTAGCCTTGATTGGAGGCCGTCGGGTTGCGGTTGATGAGACGCTCTTGAAGGCCTGTGCGAATCGGTCAGTTCATACTACCGGCAATCTGACCCGTGAGTTGGTACGTCTGGAGACCCAGATACAGGCCTATTTTGAGGCCTTGGAGGGCACGTTGTCGGACCCTGTCCTAGTTTTGCCAAGATGACCGCTGTGCTGACGCGTCGTGATGTGACCACAGCCTGATAGTCGGGTTTGGCGGCGAGTGGTGCGAAGCAGCTTTCAGAAGTGAACCCAGAGGCTCGTCGGTTATTCTAGAACGGTCAATCGGTAGTGGGTTATCATGGCCAGATTGCCGTGGATGACACGGCCACGATGATTGGAGCGGTGGCTCTGGTCCAAGACGGGAATGATCTCCAGCAGTTGGAACCCATGATGATGCAGGCTGCGGCGGCCAAGGGCAATCCAGAACTGATTGGTCTGGCCGATGCCGGTTATGCCAGTGGCACACAGTTGAAGGGTTGTGATGAGAAAGGTATGACAATGGATGGACCTCTTCCAAAGCAGGCTTTCCACACGGGCAAGGACGGTCGTTTTGGCACGGATGATTTTTGCTAAGACCAAGCCATCGACAGCTATACCTGCCCATCGGGTCAGAAGCTAGTGCGTGGGAAGACCCGATTGAACCAGCGCGGTCAGTGGTATAATACTATCGCTCGCACTGTCATATCTGTCGGTCGTGTCCCCTCGCCTCGCGTTGCTTGGCACCATCCACGAAGTGTTGTGCGATTGACCGTTGGGACAACGAGGATGTCATGGTCCGTCATCACCACAGGATGGCCACGGTTGATGGTGTGATGCGTCAACGCGGGGCCTTGGTTGAACATCCTTTTGGTACTCTCAAATGGTGGGCTGTGATCAATTTTTTCCTGATACGAGGTTTGGTCAAATGCCGTGGTGAATTGAACCTGATGACGCATTGTTACCATTTCATGCGGGCGTTGAAGGAGGTTAAGGTCACCGCTTTTATCGCTGATTGTCAGGCTCGAATGGTGCTTCAAGGGGGGCGTGTGTAATTGTTTCTGGCACCGTGTGGGTTATGCGTATTGTACGTCCAAAAAAGGTCTACAATGGAGGTTTTTGGTGTCTTATTACATGCGGAGAGATTAGGCATGATTGCGGGTGAAATTGACCCGGATTTTAACTCTGATTTGGGGGCGAAATAGCTTGGTTTTAGCTTCATGTATAACACCACTAAATGAGCAACAATCAAATACTTTCATGGTCTCTAATGGGCGGAATATAAGGATTAACCCATCTTTAACATTTTTCTCTCCAAAAAGTGTCAATTACGGCTCAATTCAACTTTTTTAACATACCCTTAATTTACAATATTACCCTATACCCGACAGTTACGTTTCCTGGGTTCCTCTAAAATCTCTCAAATAGTGCCCCTCTATTTTAGGGATTAAACCCGCCACAAACCAACACTAAATCTCCAACATGTTGATCAGAGCAACCAAAACAGGTACCACCAAAGACGGTTCACCACGCATGACCCATTGACTGGTCGAGAACTCACGGCATGGTCCATCGGTCAAGCACATGACCTTGCCGCGGACAACGACACGTTTTGCCTGTGTGGATAACACAACCCTCCATGTTCGCCATAACCGACACCTGATGCTATCCAAACCACGATCTATTAAGAACCTGTTCCATAAGTCACATTGCTTTGCATTTTAATCCCATACCCCCATTATCACAGGCAATTCGACGCATCAAGAAGCGACATGCTGCCAGCGTTGTCTAGGCCAATGAGCTTGCCAGACTCCCCTCATAGTCTTTGGCCATAACGACGACACCTTCCCATCCAAGCGAAAGTACGCTCGACGATCCATCTTTGAAACAGCACTTGAAACCCCTTTCCCTCCTTTGGTTTCAAGACAATCGAAAGGTCCGGACTGACCGCCAGTTCGTGCAACTTCGAAGCACGTTTGGGTCCCCGATAGCCCCCATCAGCCCAGATTTTGGTCATGGTTGGTGATGACGCCACCACTTGGAGAATTAAGTCCACGGCAACCATCACGATCCTGGATATCCGCCGGATGAATCACAATGGCGAGCGGTGCACCGGTCGTATCCGTCATAATATGACGCTTCCGCCCCGTGATTTTCTTGCCCGCATCATACCCCCTCGGACCACCACTCTCCGTGGTCTTGACGCTCGGGCTATCAATGATCGCCGCACGCGGTTCCTCGGACCGGTCAGCCAACCGTCTTGCTTGAGTGCGCAAATCATTCATCAAGGCGGTCAATACCCCACTTTGAGACCAATTGTAAAAATAATTCTGAACCGTTGAAAAGGGTGGATAGCAACTGGGAATAGCACGCCACTGACACCCGGTGGCCAGCATGGACTGGATGGCATTAAAGATCTCACGCAAGCCGGTTTTACGTGGACGTCCCATACTCCCTTGGGTCGGAAGAAAAGTTTTGATCACTTCCCACTCCTCATCGGTCACATCATATTGCATATCATTGTCAACGCGCTTATATTGATCTCGAGCGGCCTTGTCCCACGGCATGGTATACCTCCTATTTTAGCTAATATTTGAAGGTGTAACATATACGTATTCAAGGCCGTTTACTACCTCATAGACTTATGGAACAGGTTCTAAAGATCTCCGTAGCATACCTAATTTTGGCAAGGTGTCACTATCTGAAGTTCAATTCTTTCTCAACTCAGTGCGTAGTGATTCTCAAAAGAGAGAATCTTTAGATTATTTGGCACTGCAAGAGCC
>MPNP01000143.1 GCA_002239085.1 Rhodobacteraceae bacterium bin131
TCCTTTACTGCCTCACTGGAACGCGAACCATGACCGCATATAAGAACACCGATTTTATCCAATTATACCTCCGCTATAAAACTAGTCACGATTAAACGATTTCCAAATAATGAAAAGATCAATCGCTAATTGTGATGCTAATACTTATTCTTTGGGAGTTATATAAATGAGTAGCATCTTTCCTCAAACCCTTTTTCTTTCTCGTATTCAATTTCCCAGTCCCTAACAAGTAGCACAGCTAGCTTATCTGGGGTGGTTGGTATATGAACCTCCTCCCTCATTTGCTTCAATGGTGGTTGATGGTTATGGTCTGGCAATTTGATTGGTATTTTCTCAATCTTTTTGATTGGTTAATTTTTCATTTGCTTTCTTGTTTTGACTTTCAATGCTATCATTCAATATGACCGATTACATCGTGTTCGTTATAGGTTTTTAGTATTACTTAACAAAACGAAATGACTTCTTAATCATCCTTATCAGTTGTAATTTTATACAGATTTATAAACATTCTTTTACCACTTTCTGTTTGACCACCTCTTCTCTTTGGGTTTATATGGTCGTTCGTATTCTGAGTCTTTACCTCTTCCACAAACAGCACACTTATAGTTATCACGTTCTAAAATCTCTTCTTTTTGGCTTTGAGTGAAATCTTGATTTGAGATTTCTTTTACAGCGTCAGGGTCATATCTATAAACGCCCGTGTTAATTTGCTGTAATTTTCTAATTGCTATGTCTGGGTCTCACAGCTTTTCTTTATTATTTTGAGCCACATCTTTTCTGCCCAATTCACAACAACTTTATGTGGTTTGTCTTGATTGGGTCGCTTCTTGAAGTATTGAATACTAGGTTTTGCTGGGTTAATGCCATCTTCTTAATTACACTCTTTTAACGTAATTCCACAATTATGGATTCTGTTTTTCGCCAGGTTAAAATAATTATTTTCTTGTAGTAACTCAGGTATATTCTTCCCAAAATAAGATATGGTAAGTAAAATCAAGACATCTTAATAATTCGTTCTTCCTCAACGAAAATATTGAAAAAACGAGAACGGTACCCGCGCTTAGTAAGATGAGCAAGCTCACCAACTCGAGGACCGCTCCTCTTCGTGGTGATCGGGCAGGTTGTAGGTTAAGCCATCCGAACCATACCACGACGCTTCAAAAAGTTGATCCATTGTACTCTTGCCCTTGAATAGGCGCGGAAAATTTCGCTTGAGTCGTGTGTCAAGCCGGTACAGGTAAGCGATTTTTTGTACCTTAAACTTTGTGTACGCCGGAAAACTCAACTTATCTGCAAGATCAAACCCGACCAGCGACCGGGAAATTGGGTAAATTACATTGTTTACCAAGGCCCTGCGTTCGGTCGGTTCCGAAATGCCCGCAACCAAGGGGGCGGAATTGATCAGTGCATTCGTCATGATCACCGACTCGACTTCAGGTTCCGGTTCACACAGAATTCCGATTTTGTACATGTGCAGTGCTTCCTGCTCGGTCGTGTAAAGAATGGACTCTGGGATCCCCATAAGATTGCCGACATATCGCCAGACGGCACAATAACCTTCGTGTTGCTCGGGGCTGTAGCGAGCTCCCAGTGCGGTCGAATGCACCAGCGTTCGCGCGGAGAAGCAGGCGATGGCGTAACCTAGGTTGGCCGCACTGATGGGAACACCCCAAGTATTCACGTCCCATTCTCCGGAGGTCTGCAGTAGACGTCTCACTTGGGCATGAACAAACCGGATCCTGACGGACAATTTCCATCCATCACTCTCCCTTTGCAACCCCTGGGGGTGGAAGATCTCCACTTGGTGACGATTGTTTTGCCGCAGACGCCTAGATCCCTTGTCCATCACGCGCCCGGTCATAAAGAATGACTTCCCGATAGTGGTCGCAAAACCCTCAATCAGCACGCCGGCCACGAAGCTTGCAAGAATCTGGACGGCATTGTTGTGGAAGGCTCGAATGCCAGGTTTAAAGCTTGCGTGGTCAACCCAGACTGGAGGGTCTTCAATTCCCTCAAAGAAATCGCGCAACGATCTCGGCGCGTCGCGCAGCACTTCGGCATTACGGTTGATTCCCGCTGTGATGTACCGACTCATGTCGGTACGCGGCAGTTCGGCAAGTTCATCCATCACTGGATCAAGTTCGACATCACCGAACCATGTGTGTCTAATGTAGTTATCGGCGGTTACCGGATCGACTTCGCGCGCCTTGGCGTAACCTTCTTGGTAAACCGAAGGAGGATGGTTAGACATCAACTCTGCTCCGGCCTTGGAAGGGGGGGGGTATTACCACCACCTAAAGGTAATCGGGCTTCTTTGCTCATAATTGAAATTTTACATTCTATAAAATCAAGTGAGTTAAGTTTCTATGATGTGAATATATGATAATAACATTTTATACCATTTTTGTAGAAAAATGCTCCTAGAAATTTACAAAACCACAAGGAGGGTGAAATAAAAATCTGTATTTTATTAAATTCGATCCTAGATAAAAGTGAGAATAATACCCCGATATGCAAGTTAGTGAACCAATTCAAATTGAACTAAATAATCAGATTAGAATAAAATTCAATCTTTTAATCCAAATTGGGAATAGTAAGGTATCAAACTGTTGTTAACTGGGGTGAAGACCATCGGTTATCTTTATGGAATCGCACTTATCAGTCCGCTAGTAGTTTTACCTTACGTGAAAGCCTGGAAACTTTTCGACTCCCTGTATTCTTGTGCATTATGCCTTTTGATACACTTCGCATAATTTCACATTGGGTCTGTCCTAAGGCCACTCTGGCCTTCTCATAATTTCCCTTGGCTAAGGCCTCTTCAACTTTTCTGATAAATGTTCTGACCCTCATTATCCGGGAATGATTCACCTTAAAGCGGGTACTTGATTGTTGAACCCTTTTTTGCTTGCCGAGAGTTGATCATGGATTTTTACCTTTACTGTTTCCTGGTGGGATATTGATTGGTAGAAATAAAATAAAATTTCAAGTGTTCTTTCAAATTGGTAGGAGTTGAATTACAGGATTTGGTTCAATTAGCGTGCTAATTTCTGAAACTAGGCAATATTTGGTTTGGTTTTTCAGGATTGATTTGGTTCAGGTTTTTTATCCAGCGCCATCAATAGTGCTGGTAAAAGAAGGAAATCGGCGAGGAAGGCAAACCAGATCGTGAACGTTACCAGAAGCCCTAGAGCCCAGCTCACTTCAAATCCCGAGGTTGCAAAAACCAGAAATCCAGATGCTAATACAAGGGTAGTAGTCCACAAAGCATATCCAACATTCCTGAATGTTTCACGTATGGCATCCGCAGAACTTTTATTAGCACGTCTTGCCTTTAGATAACTAGTCAGGAAATGAATGGTGTCATCAACGATAATCCCAAACACAAAGGCCGTCATGACAGAACCGGCCAGTCCAACCTTTCCCACTAGATATCCCCACAATCCCAGACTCAGTATTGCCGGTATGAAATTTGGAATAAGGCTGATTAAGCCGATTCGAATGCTTCGGAATACAAGAATTAGAATCAGTGAAATCATCGCCATGGCAATGATTGTTCCACTTAGCATGCTCTTGATATTGCGTTGTGATAAATGAGCGAATACTATAGTGACTCCCGATGCTTCAGTTACCATGTCGGGGGCATTGGCACTCAGCCATGCCTGGGCACGGGTATCAATTTCTTGCTGTTGACTTGCCGTGAGAGAACTGAGTGAAACCGTCATACGGGTTGAGGATTTACTGACATCAATCCGATTGTTCAGGTCTCTTCCAAAAGGGAGGGATAATTCATAGAGTAACAAATATTGAGCCGCAAGTTCAGATGAATCAGGCAATCTGAAGAAAGTAGGGTCGTCACCGTTCATGTTTTTGTTCAAACGTTTCATTATATCGGTAAACGCCTGGACGTGTTGCACCTCCGGCTGCTCTCTGAACCATTCGGCAAACTGTTCAACCTTCTGTAGGTATTCAGGATCAGAAATTCCATTTTCATTGCCAGAATCCAAGGAATAATCCAGGTTCTGAATTCCTGTCAGATTGTCAGCGACGAAATCTGTATCCAGTCGGAATTGATAACGCTTATCAAAATATTTCAACCAGTTATCCGTTAGATCCAGTTGTAAAATTCCACTGGCCAGAAATACCGTAACAATTGATGATGCAACCAACAGGATTTTTCTTCGTGCAATTACAAATAAGCTGAATCGGTCAAAAAATACCGATGACATGCTTCGTCTTTGCTTAGATCTCAGAGGCAATAAGGAAACCATGGCTGGTAGCAGGGTCAGGGAAAATACGAAAGTCCAGAATACTCCAAATGCAACAAGATTACCTAGGACACGAAACGGGGGAGAATCAGAAGCGTTCAGACTGAGAAACCCAATCATTGTCGTCACTGATGTAAGGAAAATCGGCCAAGCATTAGTCCGCACGGCCTCGGCAACTGCCATTTTCCGGTCCATTCCTTGCCCTAATTTGGCGAGAACGGACTCCACAATATGTACGGAATGAGCTAAAGCTACGGTCATGACAATTATCGGTACTCCGGTGTTAGCCGGATTGAACACGACACCAAGCCAACCAGCAAATCCCATAACCATATTCACCGAAAAAATTACAACCGCCATGAGAGCAGCCATCCCCAAAACTGAGCGGAGTAAAATTGTGGCTATCACTGCTATGACCAAAAGAACAATCGGAACCAATTTTTTAAGGCCATCATTTGTGGCATCGGAGAATGCCCGATTGAGAGGGATTTCACCTGTCAGATAATAATTTATATCCGGATTGTCAGCACGTGCCTGCTCAAGCATCCCCGAGATATGGTCGGTAATTTCAAATACTGCCGTATCTGAGTTTTCCTCCGGGAGAGAATAATTGATTACCAATCCTGCTACCCTTCCATCTCTGGATACGAGTCGACCGATAACATCACTATCATTCAGGGCAATGTCCTTAACCCTCAATATCTCATCATCCGAAAGAGACGGGGCATCAAAGACGAGTTCTTCTACAATTAGTTCATCACCACTTGCCCAACTGTGGAGAAAGTTGGTAAGTGAATCAACCCGGGTTGAATAAGGTATTTGCCAAGCCGAATCGGTCAAGGTCTCTAAAGCGGCCAATACCTCGCGCTGGAATACAGATTGACCACTGGGTTCAATCGCTATGATACTGATTTCGGATTTGCCATAGATATTCTCCAAAGCATCCAATAGGACAACTTGCGGATTGTCATCATCAAATAAACTTCGATAATCATTGGTAACACCGAAAAAGCGAATGCCGACTGATGTCCCAACCATGATAAGTATGGTAAAAACTAACACAAGCCATCGAAAGCGGATGATGAAGTCGGGATAATGGTGTAATTTCATATTAGTTCCACTAATATTATGTATAGCTCAATAATTCAACAATATTCTGGCTTGCAAGGTTTTTCGCACCAACCACCACCTGTATTAGACCTCTTCCATTAACTGGATTCTTCAGCATATAGATAATCGGGTAAATTGAAACTAAAAAACACTTTAATCATAGCAGGCTACTTTCAAGTATTGTAAACTCAATGCTAATCTGGAATTTTCTGTGCACGGAAATCATACATTAGTACCGCAAACAAAAATTGCAAACCAAGGTTGGAACGAACCAGTAAATTGGTTACATACATGATGAATTTTACACTGCGGCGTGAGATTTTTACTTCAGCACCGTGGGTAAATTCTGGATTGTTATAGATTTTTCTTAATGTTAGAGTGGCCATGCCCAAAGCTGACAAACAATGACGGCGAATACCGGTCTCACGAGACGGGATTATTAAAATGTATTGTAATGCTTTTTGCAAATTTTGATGGGCAATTAACACTAATTCTTGAATCCCTTTAATGACACGTGGGTCTGAAGAATTAAAATTTTCAAGTTTAACCCCGTATTTTAAAAATACATCTCTAGGTAACCAGCAAATCTCTCTTTCTTTGTCATCCCAAATATCCTTGAGTATATTAGTCATTTGTAAGCCTTGGCCAAAACCAATAGCCAAGGTAAGAAGCTCTTCTCTGTGTTGGTTGATTTCGGCTGAATAATCACAGAATAGTTCGGTCAGCATTTCGCCGACAACACCAGCAACGAAATAACAATACTGGTTAAATTGTGCAATATCCGTTAACCCATTTGTAGAAGCCGTTTGTTGAAACTCTGCCATTCCAGAGGCCATGATATCAACACAGCGTTCAAGGGACTGTCTCTGGGGAGTTGAGAGACTATGGGTAATGGCAATAACCGGAACAGTATTGGCAACGAGTTCATGCTCAGCATTTGGCATTTTTGCTGAAAGCCGCTGAGCCAAATCATTCCCAAATACCTTGGCATCTTGATCACCTCGTACGACGGCACTGAATTGTGACGCAAAGTATTTTTTTTCTGCCACCATCATGTCGGGATCATCTTCAATGGTATCGGCA
>MPNP01000008.1 GCA_002239085.1 Rhodobacteraceae bacterium bin131
ACTTTACCTTTCTTGGCCTGCATTCCGTATTCACGGAACTCATGATACACGAAAAATAGGACGCCGTTCATCGCAGGGTTGCTTTGGTCTTTATAACGAAGATATTGCCCAATTGTATGAATTGGCAAAAATTGGTACCCAAGTCGTCGTGTTATAAAAATTTCCTTTGCTTTTTTATAATTTTGTAATTTAACCTTGACTTTTATCATTAGTTTGATAATTCAATTTCAATTTCATAAATGTTGAAGGAGATTAAAATGAAAAAACTTGTTCTTCCTGTAATTTTTGCAGGTTTAGCATTTGGAGCATCTGCAGGTAGTTTAGACCAAGCCGATATGAGCGACGAAGGTAATGCAGAGATGGGTGAAGAAATGATGACTGAAGAAGTGGTCGTCGAAGAAGAAAGTACTGGAGGTGGATGGAATTGGACTGTCATCCTCATTATTGCTGCGCTAGCTGGATTGGCTCTGTAATTTTTAGTATTTCATCCGTACAATTGTAATTCAGTCCACTTGTCATGGATTGGATCATTTAGATTACAGCTTGGCTGCCATTAATTAGCCCCTTGTTGTAACCACACAAATTTTTGAGGCGACTCTGTATAGAGTCGCCCTTAAATTTATTTTTTTTGATTGGCTAATATTCATGTTTGCAGAGCATCCTACTAGCGGACTTGAAATAAAGATAATTGGTCCACTGCACCGTCTCTGGTGCTTCTTGTTCGGACCCATCTATTATCTGTCAAAAGGTTCTTGGAACTGGGCCCTTATCAGCTTCTTAACAGCCAACGGCCTGCTCATAGGATTCCCTATATGCAACAGAGCAATCCTCAAGTCGTACTATGAGAACACTGGATGGCGGGTCTACGAATAATGCGGTTAGTTCTGTCACACACCTGACAGAAGTTCTAATGCAGGCCCACTTTTTCTTGCCTTCCTACATTTTAACCCTAGAACGGCTCTGAAATAGGACTGACTCCTAGAATTAGCTCACCACTTTTAACCCCAAGTAATTTCAATTAGGGATAATTAATTTTCTTTTCTACTGAGATATTCGTCGGGTCCACAAAAAACAGCCGTGTGGTACAGAATTGCGATTGCATGCCGCAAAACACCCTTCGGAATTGTATTGTCAGTGCCTTCACCGCCAAGACCAAGTCTAGTGCTTGGTCAAGTCCAAGAATACAGTTTGTCCAACGAAATTATAGAGATATTAGTGTATCTAGAACTTCTTGACTGCAAGGGGAGAGTGATGAGCTCAGACGTAACGCACGCAACAGATGATCTCGGAAACGGTCATAAAAATGGAGATGGCTACGTTGTGGTACTGAATGGCAGCCATGTCAGATACAGTTTAATTTTATACCAATTGTAACGGTAAAAAGAGCCAGTTCATTTTTTAGAGAAAGTTGCAAGGCCGGGCTATTTCTACATTGGAAAAATCTAACCTGCAAAAAAAATGCGAAAAGCAGAAAATTCAATCATACTCACATTGAGGATATGATGATATTTAACTAGTTTATGCAATTCTCAGTTTTATTCCCTAATCAGTTCAGCAAAGCCTTGCATGTAGTCGGGGTATTTGAGTTTGTAACCAAGTTGTTTTTTTAACTTGGAATTGGAAACTCGCTTAGACTCTCCATAAAAACTGCGTGCCATTGGGCTTAATTCAGCATCTTCAAATTTAATTCCTTTTGGGGGGTTAATATTGAGAAGTTTTGCGGTGTAATCAACAATAAAATCCGGCCTTTCTGGAAAATCATCACAGATATTGAATATCCCTTTTGCTGAATCAGACTCAATTGATTTGATAACTGCACCGGCAATATCTTGAACATGAATGCGATTGAAAAACTGACCTTCTTTAATAATTTTTCGTTTTAAACGGTTCTTCATTTGGTGTACTGGACCTCTATTTGGACCATAAATTCCGGCCAAACGAAAAATACACAATCTCACATCTAGCTCTAGCGACAGACTAATCCATTTCTTTTCAGCATTAACTCTTGATTTACCTCTTTCCCCTGCAGGCTTAACAACTGTTTCTTCATTAACCCACCGACCTTGATGATCACCATAGACAGCGGTGGTTGAAAAATATCCTATCCACTTGACTGGCCAATGCCGACATTCAGGGAGACATTGAGTCAAGAATTCAGCAACAATATCTATACCATTAACGGGTGGAATTGAGATTAGCCAATGAGTCGCCCTAGCAAGTTCCTGTTTAATATTATCACCGGGCCAAATGACACCCTGACCGGGAATGTTTTTTATTTGCTCAAGTTTTTTACTAGACCGGGTTGTTCCAACAATACGCCAGTGTTGTGATTGAACCAATACCTTGGCAATTTCTTGAGAACTGTAGCCGAGGCCAAAACAGAACAACTGACCAGAATTTACTTTCACAATAACCTTTTTCTCATTTTAATTCGAGATTACATACTTGCTTACCCACAAGTGAAATTTTACTCACTATGGACTTCTCTTTTCAAGAAATTACACAAGTGTTTTTCTAACTGTAATGGCCACTCCATATCACAGACAAATTCGCCGATTTCTAATTCCAAAGTCCCTATGAAGAAATGGTGTATTGCCATTTACTTTTATGCTCTCCAACTTTTAAAGCATATACATTAATGGATTTATATAGGGATTTTAATGAGTCTCAAAAGACTGCTGAGTTCATATGTTGGACGTCAGGTTGATGGCATAGATACGAGGGCCAATGGTCATGCACCGCAATAATGCCGATATCGGCATTGTTGCGGGGTTCAACCATTAGCCAATAATTCATTTTCAGCCCAATGTGCCGCTTCACTTACTGCTTCGTTTTGACTATTTTTATGGATAACAACACTCTTGAGAAGTTGAGGATTGTCGGAGTTACCGATGGCGTACAGAACATTGCGAATAAAGCGATGATAACCGATACGAATTACTGGTCCACCACGAAACAAATCCTTGAACTGTGCTTCGCTTAAGCTGGCTAGGTCATTGAGTTTTGGTGATTTAAGTTCTGCTCGAGCTTGATATCTGATTTCAGTTGATTGCTGAGCAAACTTGTTCCAAGGACATATCTGAAGGCAATCATCACATCCAAAAATACGATTACCTAACTGTTTGCGGAATTGCTTAGGTATTGGACCTTTGTGTTCAATAGTAAAATATGAAATGCACTTTCGGGCATCCATTTGGTAGGGGGCTGGGAAAGCCCCTGTTGGGCAGATGTCAAGGCACTTTCGGCAACTTCCGCAGTGATCATTTTGGGCACGGTCTGGTTCAATTTCAATTGTTGTAAAAATAACACCGAGAAAAAACCAATTTCCTAACTTCCTACTGATCAGGTTGGTATGTTTTCCTTGCCAGCCGATTCCTGCTGCTTGTCCAAGAGGCTTTTCCATAACTGGAGCGGTGTCTACAAACACTTTAATTTCGGAATTGGGATGCTTTTGGATCAGCCATCTCCCGATTCGTTTCAACCTTTTTTTAATCAGATTATGGTAGTCCTTGTTTTGGGCATAGATTGCAATTGTTCCGCAATCTTTTTCTGCAAGGTTCTCTAATGAGTCAACCGGTTGGGCGTAGGAGTCGGCGAGGACTATGATTGATTTAGCAGCAGGCCACAATTTTTCAGGGTCGCCTCTCCAATTTGCTCGCTTGACCATCCAATCCATTGTCCCTTGATAGCCATTAGACAGGTAACTTATTAAATTTTTGTTAGCATGGGGAATACTATCAGGGCGGCAAACTCCTATTGATTCGAAACCCTCCTTGAGAGCTAATCGTTGTAATTCTGACTTTAAGCTATTCAAAAATCTATCTGGGCATAATGTCGAGGTGGGATGTAACCGGGAACGTGGTCAGACAACAGAGGCAAAAATGCCGGCCTTGATTTAAGAGCAGAATACCAATTTTTTATACCTTCTAGCGATTCCGATTCCCACTCTATATCATCCACATAATCAAGACAGGATAATTGAGCTGCCACAGCAAAATCGGCCAATGACATTCGATTTCCGGCAACCCAATTTCGATTTTCTACCAAATGTCCAAGGTATTTGATGTGTCGGCGTAAATTCTGGCTGCCAGTCCGAATCATTTTTTCATCGGTATATTTCTTTTTCTGAATTCGACGGAGCATCCGTTCAAAGAGAAGAATTTTCGTGACTTCTTGGTAAAAGGTCTCATCAAAATAGGCAATTACACGACGCATCTCACACTGTTCTACGGGGTCTTCTGGAATAAGTGGGACGGTATCATCGGATGCAATTGAAATGAGATATTCACAAATTGCATTACTATCGGCAAAAACGTTTTTATGACTATCAATCAGTGCCGGAACTTTGCCCGTGGGGTTAATTTTTATGTAATCCTGCCGTCGTTCCCAGTACCGTTCTTCACGTAAAGAAAACTCAAATTTTTTTTCAGCTAAGACTAAGCGGACTTTTCGAGAGAATGGAGATATCGGGTAGTGGTAGAGTATAAAGGCAGAAGACATCACAATTCAGCAATAGAAGTTAATAGGACGAGTCAATTCTAATGGATAAAACAGCAATTGCTTCGATCCAATGAATGCTTTTCAATTAGTGTAATACAATGTCTAATTTCAACTATTCAATGTGAATAGTCAAAGCCAAATTCACCTCTCATTAATTTATGAAGAAGATATCGTGAGAGTGAATGCAATTAATTCCTGTCTGACACTACATTAAAATTTGAGCATTACAGGAATTTAATTCAGCTCATTCACTCCACAATTTAAGGATCAGCTTTTGGCTTTTGAAGCTTGCCTTTTAGGTGATTTAGCAGCTGCGGAAGATTTTGCAGAAGACTTTGGCGTTGATGTCGGTTCCGAAGTGGCCTCTTGTACTTCAGAATGTTGAGCTGGTGAAGAATCCTGTCCATCCGATTGCTGACCGGCTTTGGATTCGCTTTCAGGCGAGTCAGTTCTCACCAAATCCAAGTAAGCTTGGGTGGTTTCTTTTTGAAAATCCTGGATCATGTCAGCATAATTCGCCAGTTTATTGACTGAAACCTGAGTTGCTTCAGTGACAAGGTCATTTAATACCTTGGCATATTGATCAGGGTCCTTGACTTCTGACGATGATGCTTTTTCTACTTGTGAAATAATTTCTTTCGACCACTGATTAGAAAGCTCGACACTTTGTTGCGCAAGTGAAAGTGATACATCAGCGACTTTCTCAGCAAATTTTTCTGAATTTTTGTAGTGCTGACTATGGACGAGATTTTCGTTACATAACTTCTGAAAGGCCTGGGCCATATTTTCAATTGGATTTTTATATTCGTTCATTTTGTTCTCCTGATAATTAAGCATCCCGATTACGTAATGCTGCATTACAGCATTTCAAGATTTTACTTGGATTATTTAATTGGGATTCTGTATTAACAACACTAAATGTGATAAGTATTGAAATGAATTTCATTTAACCGTGAAAAATGAGGTCTAATTTGGTCGTTGAATATTCACCATCAATTGCTGATGAAGTCAAGAAAACCACATGTTATATGTGTGCTTGTCGATGTGGAATAGACGTCCATCTCAAAAATAATCGGGTAACGTATATCCAAGGTAACCGTAATCATCCGGTCAATCGGGGGGTGCTTTGTGCCAAAGGTTCGGCGGGAATGTTACATCTTGAATCTCCCTCACGTTTAAACTCTCCTCTCTTAAGAATAGGCGAAAGAGGTGAAGGGAAATTCAAACAAATTAGTTGGGATGAAGCTCTCAATCTGGCAACAGAGTGGCTTAGGCAAGTTCGGGCAGATGATCCCCGCAAATTGGCTTTTTTTACTGGTCGTGATCAAAGTCAAGCACTGACGGGTTGGTGGGCTCAACAATTCGGAACCCCAAATTATGCTTCTCATGGTGGTTTTTGTTCGGTCAATATGGCTACTGGTGGAATCTACTCAATCGGTGGTTCTTTCTGGGAGTTTACTCAACCTGACTGGGAACGAACCAAACTCTTAATCCTCTTGGGAGTCGCCGAAGACCACGACTCTAATCCCCTTAAACTCGGACTGTCCAAACTCCGACGTAATGGAGCTAAAATCATCTCGGTAAACCCCGTCAGGACAGGATATTCGGCAATTGCTGACACTTGGATTGGGATTAATCCTGGAACAGACGGGCTATTGATTTTATCTGTAATTGGTGAACTTCTTCGATCTGGCTCAGTTGATGTTGACAGTTTGAGGTACCGAACTGATGCCCCATGGCTTGTCCATACGAAGCCAGGTCCCGAACAGGGATTGTTTGTCAGAAATGGAGACAATGAACCGCTCATTTTTGATGCGAAATCAAATTCTCTCAAATCTCATTTGGTTCCAGATACAAATCCTCTGCTAGCAAAAAGTGTTACTCTTGAAAACGGTGCCACCGCGGCGACAGTTTTTAAACTTGCCGTTGAAAAGTATCTTGCACCCCAATACCATCCTGATAAAGTTGCTGAAATCACGGGCGTAGATGCATCGGTGATTCAGGGCCTCGCACGAGAAATCCATGATGCTGCGATTGTCAATTCAGAGTCTGTGGCATGTGAATGGACAGACATCTATGGTAAAGAATATCAAAGCGCTTCCACCCGGCCTGTTGCTATTCATGCAATGCGAGGTATTTCGGCTCATGCCAATGGTTTCCAGACCTGCCGAGCACTTCATTTATTGCAGATTATAATCGGCTCCATTGACTCTCCTGGAGGGACGCGATATAAGCCACCATATCCGAAATCCTACGAAAATCATCCTAGTCCAGCTCAATATGCTGGTCCAAATCAATCTTTAGCAGGTTCGCCACTTGGTTATCCCAAAGGGCCTGAGGACTTGCTGGTTGATGAAGACGGGCGACCCCAACGAATTGATAGAGCTTTTTCTTGGGAAGCCCCTCTCGCTGCCCATGGCAAGATGCATTCAGTCATCTCAAATGCTGTGGCACAGGACCCTTACCCTATCGAAATCCTTTTTTTATACATGGCTAATATGGCCTGGAATTCCTCAATGAATACTCCAGCTGCCATGCGCGACTTGACTGCGAAGAATTCTGATGGTGACTATTTAATACCTAAAATTATTGTTTCTGATGCTTTCTCTTCCGAAATGACCGCATTTGCTGATTTAGTCTTACCTGATACAACTTATTTTGAGCGGTATGATTGTATCTCGTTGCTAGACCGACCCATTGGTGAACCCGATTTAGTTGCTGATGCCATACGTTATCCTGTCATCCAATGTGAACGTGATGTCAAACCCTTCCAAGATGTATTAATCGACCTTGGTTCAAGGCTTGAACTTCCAGGGTTCGTTAATGAAAAGGGGCAGCCCAAATTTAATAGTTATGCCTCTTACCTTGTTAATCATGAACGAAAAAAAGGTATTGGACCTCTTGCGGGTTGGAGAGGGCAAGGGGGTACAGAATCAGGCCGTGGTGACCCCAATCCCAATCAGTTAAAGTCTTATCAAAATAACGATTCAATTTGGACTGCGGAAGTCCCGCCTCGAGCACATTACTTTAAGCATGTAAACAGAGACTACCAGAACTGGGCCGTAAAGATGGGATTTTTTGATGTCCCAAATCCATTCAAACTATCCATTTATTCTGAGGTCATTCGTAAATTCCAATTAGCCGGAGAGGGATATGGCTCTCATCAACCTCCCGTGGAATTAAAAGATCGCCTCATTAAACATTTTGACCCTCTTCCCTGTTGGTATGCAACAAATCCAGAAGTAAATACTCAAGACTATCCATTTTCGGCAATTACCCAAAGACCTATGGCCATGTACCATTCTTGGGGGACACATAACCCATGGCTACGACAAATTCACTCTGAGAACCGCTTGTTTGTACCTTATGAGGTTTGTCAAAGAGAGAATCTCAAGGATGGCGATTGGGTCTGGTTGGAATCCGTTGTGGGAAAAATTTGTGTTCCGATTCGTCCTATGAAAGCAGTCAATATGAATACCCTGTGGACTTGGAATGCGATAGGCAAACGCTCAGGTGCTTGGCGACTTAATCCACAATCACCTGAAGTAACAAAGGGATTCTTACTGAATCATTTAATTGCTGAGCTACTCCCAAAGCAACCCGATGGTAGCCGTTGGTCAAACTCTGATCCAATCACCGGTCAAGCAGCTTGGTATGATTTACGTGTCCGTCTTAGAAAAGCACACCGAGATAACGACAATAGTCAATCTCAATTTAGTCACCAATTCGACCCACCGGGAATAGGTGAAAAGCCTGTTCATTTGCAATTCGGGAAGGGATTGACTTCATGACTTCATTACCTCAATCAACTGAGAAAAAACTTGGTTTAGTCATTGATTTAGATGTATGTGTAGGTTGTCATGCCTGTGTTATCAATTGTAAAGCATGGAATACCAACGGTTACGGTTCGCCACTTGCTGATACGGCCCCCTACGACGATGATCCAAGTGGAGTTTGGCTCAATCGGATTCATAGCTACGAGACCGACAAAGAGGGGTATGCAGCAGTCACTCACTTTCCTAAAAGTTGTCTGCATTGCGACGATGCCCCTTGTGTTACGGTGTGCCCTACGGGTGCTTCTTACAAGCGTGTTGCCGATGGTATTGTGCTTGTTGAGGAATCTCAATGCATGGGATGCGGTCTTTGTGCATGGGCTTGCCCTTACGGTGCACGCGAAATGGATCCCTTAGAGGGTGTCATGAAAAAATGTACCTTATGCGTTGATCGGATTTACAATGAAAATATTCCCGAAGAAGACCGCCAACCTGCTTGTGTCCGCACCTGTCCTGCCAAAGCCAGATTTTTTGGAGATTTTTCTGATCCTCACTCGGAAGTGTCGCAACTCGTTAATGAACGTAATGGGGTTGATCTTATGCCCGAACAAGAGACTAAACCAGTTAACAAATATCTCCTGCCTGAACAGCGATTTGGAATTGAAGATCTAGGCGACCCAGATTTTAACCTTGCTTCATTTGCTCAGACAAAATCAGGTGGAATATTATCATGGATTGACGATTTGCTCCAGAGATAATCACTTTCGAATCCCATGCATCCGGCCTTATCCATAATTTTTTTTACCACCGTCTCAGGGGTGGGGTTCAGCTTAATTTTCTGGGTTGGATTCTATCTTTTGTTTATCATTGACATTGATTTCCCTTATCCGATTTTAAATGCTTACATCGATGCTGTTATCGCTAATTCCATTTCTATGGATAGCGGTTGGGATGCCTTGTACTTTATCTTGATTACGCCGATTTGCCTCGGTATTGGAATCGTTTTAGCCGCGGTTGGATTAACGTGCTCCCTTTTTCATCTCAGGCGACCAACTCGCGCTTGGAGGGCTTTGTCACAGTGGCGATCATCTTGGCTATCACGAGAAGGCATACTTGCAATATTCTGCTTAGGCATGAGTGCCCTACTGTTCATATCTCTGTTAATTTTTGTGTATCAAATTATCGCTTGGGATATTCCCCATCAATTGATTCAAATATTAGCATTTTTTGTCATCATTCTTTCGCTTCTGACTGTTTACTCAACTGCTATGATCTATGCTCAACTCAAGGCTGTTCAAGCATGGTCAACACGATTGACGCCATCAATGTACATTACCTTTGGCCTGGCGGGTGGTTTTTTACTTTGGTTAAGCGTAGCTGAATTACAAACCAATTTAGAGGCGTATGAACTCACCACCATTGACTTATTAGTATTCTTGTTTATCCATTGTTTATCATGGTTAATTATGTTGGTTTGGTGGCGTCGTAACGATCAATTATTTACATCGGGTTCAACGATTGAAACAGCTACTCGGTTGGACAAACTTGGTGAAGTAAAGCCCTTTGAACCACCTCATATGGGTCCGAATTATCTGACTTCAGAAATGGGGTACAGAATCAATCGCAAGCGGATTATTCATTTGCGTTTGATCAGTGGCGGAATCGGCTTTATCCTTCCGATAGGATTGATTGCTCTTAATTTACCTATAATCTTAGCTTTTTTATGTCAAATCGTTGGAATAGGACTTTCGCGTTGGCTGTTTTTTGCCGAAGCGAAACATACCTCAATGCTCTATTATTACGGCAATCCTGAAAAATAAATTTCGTTCAAATTCTTCGCTTTAAGATCATCCCCGCTTTTTTTGCTTAATCATCCAGTCTTTAACACAAAGCGATTCAAACGCTTCATTGTTGGAGGACAAGTTATCAGAAGAGCACTACCAAATATAAATTATCTTTAGCTTGCATACGTTCATCAGAACGACCACTCAAAGTCAGGTCTAAAATATTAAACTAAGTTCAAGCTGTAAGCTGGCTTTCCAAATCAACAATTGGATAAGGAATACGATGCAACATTTCTTTTGGACAAATCTGAATAAAGTTATCCTCTTCAACTTCCCAGTTGTTAAGCAACTTTTTAGCATGAGAACTATTTGTTTCTTGAGCGTGTTCAACTACAAAATTATACAACTGCCCACGCCAATAAGGAACTGACAATTTGCAATAGACCAAAGTCTCTTTGTTAATCATTCTTGGTGCCTCATTATGTGGGTCATATAAATATGCCATTCCACCTGTCATACCTGCACCAAAATTAGCCTCAATAGAACCCAATATCACTGCGACACCTCCAGTCATATATTCGCAGCCATTGGCACCACATCCCTCAACGACAACAACAGCGCCAGAATTGCGAACACAAAACCTCTCACCTGCACGTCCTGCGGCAAACATCTTTCCATTCGTAGCACCGTAGAGAACTGTATTACCAATGATAGTGTTTTTCATTGACTCAAAATGGGAGAACGTAGGAGGGAAGACGACAATTGTACCACCTGAAAGACCTTTACCGACATAGTCGTTAGCATCACCGGACAGAATGAGTTTTAGACCGTTAACTGCAAACGCACCAAGTGATTGACCCGCTGACCCTGATAATTTTATTGTAAGGTGGTCAGATTGGAGCGAGTTGTTCATTCCAAATTTTTTGACAATATAATGCGATGTTCGTGCTCCTATCGTGCGTACTGTGTTACGAACAACATAAGAGAGTTGCATTTTCTCTCCTTCCTCAAAAAACGCGTTTGCGTCATTTAAAATCTCTTGGTCTAAAGATTCAGGGACTTCATTTCGGGGTTTAGCAGCGCGTTTACCAACAGAAGCATTTTCATCAACTCGTACAAGAAGAGGGTTTAAATCAAGATCAACAAGGAGTTCAGAACCGCGATAAGTTTGAGTGAGTAAATCGGTCCGTCCAATCACCTCATCAAGTGAACGAACACCCATTTCAGCCAGAATTTCTCTGACCTCTCGTGCATAAAAAGAAATTAAATTTACAACCTTATCAACTGTTCCCGTAAACTTCTGTCGAAGCTTTTCATCTTGAGTACATACTCCGACAGGACAAGTATTTGACTGGCACTGCCTGACCATCATGCAGCCCATAGCAATCAATGCCGCGGTACCAATCCCATATTCTTCAGCCCCGAGAAGTGCAGCAATAACAATGTCTCGTCCTGTTCGTAGTCCCCCATCTGTTCGAAGGATTACGCGGTCGCGAAGCTTATTCAGAGTCAGAACTTGGTGACATTCGGCTAAGCCAATTTCCCAAGGTAAGCCAGCAAACTTTATTGAAGTGGCCGGGGAGGCGCCTGTCCCACCAGAATGACCCGAAATTAGAATGACATCAGCTTTTGCTTTAGCCACTCCTGCAGCAATCGTACCTATACCAGATGAGGATACCAATTTGACGCATACTTTGGCACGAGGATTGATTTGCTTCAAGTCATAAATTAATTGTGCTAAGTCTTCGATTGAATAAATATCGTGATGAGGAGGTGGCGAAATTAATGTAACTCCTTTAGTAGAATGACGCAGTTTGGCAATTAAGTCGGTTACTTTCATACCTGGAAGTTGACCTCCCTCACCCGGCTTTGCTCCCTGTGCTATCTTGATTTCGAGTTCCTCACAATTGGAGAGATACTCAGCCGTAACACCAAATCGCCCACTTGCAACCTGTTTGATCTTGGCTGAAGGATTATCACCGTTTGCATCAGGAGTTGCGTGTGCCGGATCTTCTCCTCCCTCACCGGAGTCCGATTTAGCCCCAATTCGATTCATCGCAACGTTAAGGGTTCGGTGCGCTTCAGGGCTTAAAGCTCCTAAAGACATACCAGGGGTTACAAACCTTTTTCGAATCGCCGTGATTGAATCAACTTCACTTAAGGAGATTGGGTTCTGGAGCGCACTGATTTGCAATAAATCACGTAAGTTTAACGGTGGTGCATTTTTCATCGCATTAGAATAACTACGCCAGAGCTCATAATCATCAGCCTCGCAGGCCGCTTGGAGTTGATGCATTTCGCGAGCCTTCCAAGCATGCTTTTCACCTGCATTTCGTAACTTGTAAAACCCTCCAACAGGTAGCAATGAGGTTATTTGGGACCAGCTTTTTTGATGCTGCTCTATCAGAATACGTTGTAATCCTTCTAAGCCGATTCCAGATATACGACTGGCCATTCCAGGAAAGTACTTTGCGACCATTGCTCTTGATAAACCAAGAGCTTCAAAGTTAAGACCACCCCGATATGAGGAAATCACCGAAATCCCCATTTTGGACATAATCTTCAGAAGACCCTGATTAATCGCTTCTCGATAATTATCCACCGCTTCTTTTAATGATAATTTCAAGAGTTTGCTTTTTACTTTTTCGGCAAGTGTGTCTTGGGCAAGGTAGGCATTGACAGTCGTGGCGCCACAACCGATCAGAACGGCAAAATAATGAGGGTCCAGACATTCCCCAGAGCGTACATTTAAGGATGTAAAGGTTCTTAATCCTTTGGCCGTAAGAGAACTATGAACTGCACTTGTGACCAATATCATCGGCATAGGTGCCGCTTGAGGACCTTGTTGCATATCAGTCAGAACCAAATTACTAAATCCCGAACAGACTTTTTTTTCAGCTTCAACTAAAATTGCTTCCAGTGCTTTTTCCAGCGCCTTTTCCCCAGCATTTGGGTCGAATGTACAGTCAAGGACTGCAACATCATCACTGAAAAATTCAGACATGGACTCAAACATTGCATTACTGAGCACCGGCGATTGAATCATGGCGGTGGCAACAGCTTGTTCCTCTGTATCTAAAACATTGTTCAAATTACCAAAGCGGGTAATCAAACTCATCACACCATGTTCTCGAAGGGAGTCGATTGGAGGGTTGGTAACTTGACTAAAATTTTGTCTGAAATAATGACTCATGGGGCGATACTTATCGGACAATACTGCAGGAGGGGTATCATCACCCATTGAGATGACAACTTCTTTGGCATCTTGAACCATCGGCACAAGGATAGACTCAATCTCCTCCAAAGTTACCCCGGCCATACTTTGTCTTTTCAATAGCTCATCACCTGAAAAGTAGGTCTTTTCATGAAGCGCTTGAACTTGACCATCAAGTGACCGGATGGTTTCTGTCATCTTGGCAAAGGGCTGGGAATTTGCCAACAGATCCTTGATTTCTTGATCGTGGTACAGCTTTTTTTGGTATATGTCCACGGCAACCATTTGGCCTGGACCCAGAGCACCTTTTTCGGTAATTGTTGATTCCGGAAGAGGAATCATTCCAGTTTCCGAACCTGCAAGGAGTAAATTATCGGAAGTAACGGCATACCGTAAAGGCCGCAAACCATTACGGTCCAGTCCAGCAACAAGCCAGCGCCCATCCGACATCACTACACTCGCAGGCCCATCCCAAGGTTCCATGACGGCATTACAGTAATTATACATATCTTGCCAAGCTTTCGGCATATAGTCTTGTTTTTTTGACCACGCCTCAGGAATCATTATTGATTTGGTCATCGGGGCGCTCCGCCCGGCACGTATCATTACCTCGAAAACGGCATCTAACGCGGCTGAATCAGATGACCCTTGGGAAACGATGGGCTTTATGTCATCAGCATGATCACCAAAATTCCCCGAAACCATCTTGATCTCATGACTTTTAAGCCAATTGAGGTTGCCATTGATGGTATTTATCTCGCCATTATGAGCGGTCATCCTAAAGGGTTGGGCAAGCCACCACTGGGGAAACGTGTTGGTTGAATAGCGCTGATGATACAGAGCATAGCTTGAAATAAAATTTTCATCCTTGAGATCTGGATAAAATTCAGCGACCTGTTCGGCTAACATCATACCCTTATATACAATGCTTTGACAAGACAGTGAGCAAATGTACATTCCACTTATCTGCGCTTGAACGACTGCTTTTTCTATCCGACGCCGAATAACATATAAGTTCTGCTCAAAAGCCTCTTCACTGAGGTTGAGATTGTCAGCAAAAAGGATTTGTTCAATTTCAGGGCGGGTTGCATCGGCTTTTTCACCCAATACTTCTGTATTGACCGGAACATGGCGCCAGCCATAAATCGTGTGTCCCATCTGAAGAATCTCGGATTCAACGATAGTCCGGCACTTTTCTTGGGCATTAAAATCAGTGCGAGGAAGAAACACCATACCCACTGCAAAATTCTTACCTTGAATAGGTTGGCTACCTGTTTGCAGAATTTTTTCATGGAAAAAATCAAGTGGAATTTGGGTTAAAATACCGGCTCCATCACCAGTTTTTCCATCTGCATCAACTGCCCCACGGTGCCAGACCGCCTTCAGTGCGGTAATTCCGTATTCAACCACTCTTCGAGAGGATTGAGCATCAATTGAAACAACCATACCAACACCACAAGAATCATGCTCGTTGGCGGGTAAGTAAAGTCCTTTCTCGGCTATTTTTTGGCGACGTGCGCGTTCGTCAATTATCTTGTTATTTTGTTGACAATTCACCATTAATTTTCTCCTTAAGAAACTTACCCTTAGGCATTAAGCGGCTGATTTAAGCCTTGTTGCAAAGCAATTCTTGATGATTTCTTCAGCTGCTTCACGTCCGTCCCTGATGGCCCAAACCACAAGGCTAGCTCCGCGAACAATATCTCCCACTGCATACACGCCAGGAATACTTGTCGCATGGGTTTTAAATTGAGTGTTGATTGTTCCCCAGCGAGTTATTTTCAGCTCTTGGATACCCCAGAGTTGTGGTAAATCTTCGGGGTCAAACCCTAGGGCTTTGATGACGAGGTCGGTACTGACATTAAACTCACCGCCGGGTATGGCAACTGGTGTTCTTCGTCCCGTTGCATCGCGGTCAGAAAGCCGCATTTTCGTCGCAAGCATTTTATCAACACAATTCGCACCAGAAAAGGCTTTGGGCAGGGTTAACCAAACAAATTCGACCCCTTCTTCTTCGGCGTTAAGAACTTCACGAACTGAGCCAGGCATATTGTGGCGGTCCCGCCGATAAAAGCACTTCACAGAATTGGCGCCTTGCCTCACAGCCGTTCGTACACAATCCATTGCTGTGTCGCCACCACCAATCACCACAACATCCTTATTCTTGGCATCAAGTAACCCATTATCAAATTCTGGAACCGAGTCGCCAAAGCTTTTACGGTTAGAGGCAACCAAATAATCTATTGCTGGTATCACACCCGATAAGCCAATCCCTGGGCATTTGATATCACGAGATTTATAAACACCCGTGGCAATGATTACGCTATCATGGTTCTGTTGAATTTTATGGAAGCTGATATCTTCGCCAACTCGGCAATTTTGAATGAACTTAACGTCAGCTTTTTGGAGCTGATCAATCCGATTCATTACAATATGTTTCTCCAGCTTAAAGCCGGGTATACCATAGGTCATTAATCCACCTGGTCGATCATGTTGATCATAGACCACAACTTTAATTCCTGCCCGTCGTAAAAGATCAGCCGCGGCTAATCCTCCAGGACCGGCACCAATAATACCCACTGAATAATCCACTTCATTTATAGGTTTGATTTCTTCGACCCAACCTTCTTGCCAAGCAAGATCAGTGAGATATTTTTCAATTGATCCGATGGTAACGGTTCCATGACCCGATTGTTCAATTACACAATTCCCTTCACAAAGACGGTCTTGCGGGCATATACGGCCACAGATTTCTGGAAACGTATTGGTTTGTTGACTCAGTTGGTATGCTTCTTTAAGACGCCCCTCAGCAGTCAATTTAAGCCAGTCAGGGATGTTATTATGCAAAGGACAATGCGTTTGGCAATAGGGAACACCGCATTGGGAACAGCGACTTGATTGTTCTTGTGCCTCTTCAATTTGATAGTCATGGTAAATTTCGCTAAAATCGTTTACTCGAGACCGCGATTGCCGTTTTTCTGGCGTGGCTGATTCGGTATTAACAAAAGTTAGCATGCGTTGTTTGTTCATAACTGATACCCCAAAATTGTGAGAGATTACTAGTTAGTTAGTCCATGAATAAAAATAAGGCATAACCATTGATATATTTTACTTATTTTTTATTGTTAAGTCAATTTTAACCCATTTATTCAACCATATTAGGTCATTATTTATTACCTTTATTACATTAATTTCCCTGCATTGAATTATCCTGATCACCGCTTTAATTATCCATTTCTGCCTATAAGTGATCGAGAAATTCTATTTTAGTTAGGTTTATCTCTGCCATGATGCTTTTTCACCTCATATTAGTTGCCACTATACAAGGAATTACGGAGTTTCTCCCCGTGTCATCATCGGGACACCTAGCTTTAATCCCTAACTTAACATCTCTGGATGATCAAGGTCTTGTCATTGATGTCTTTGCCCATATCGGTACGCTTTTTGCCGTTATCCTTTACTTTTTCCGAGACGTCCGATCCGCTTTAGCGGGATTGATTGATCTGATTCAATGGAAAATAAGAACCTCGAACGCAAAGTTGGCGACCTGCTTAGTGATTGGAACCATACCCGTTGTACTACTGGGTTTTGTATTTTATACCACGGGTATAGGAGATTCGCTTCGCAATTTAAAAGTAATAGGATTTACGACTTTATTGTTTGGTATTGTGCTTTACGTCTGTGATCAGCTCGGTACAACAGACCAAAAATTTACGAATTGGTCTGTTAAAGACGCCTTTATTCTGAGCCTCTTTCAGATGATTTCGCTCATTCCGGGAACGTCGCGTTCAGGAATAGTCATATCCGGGGCTCGCTTGAAGGGATATAATCGCTCCGATGCGACGCGCATTTCAATGCTTATGTCAATTCCGACAATCCTAGCGGCAGGAACCTTGTCAACGATAGGTTTAATGCAGAATCCGCAACCCACTTTAATTGTCAATAGCCTCATTGTACTCGCCATCTCTTTCGTTGCGGCATTAGGAGCACTCGCCACCATGATGAAGCTCATACAATCTTTCAGCTTCACACCATTTGTAATTTACCGAGTTATTCTCGGAGTGATACTGCTGTGGGTAGCATATAATTAATCGCACATCAATATTCCCCATCTACTCTGGGTATTCCGCTTCACCAGTCCAATGCAAGACACCCGACGATTCTCGGTCAACACCGGCACGAGTCGTAATACTTTCCATAAAATCAGTAGGTTGCAACGGATCGGATCAAGATGATCAGAGAGAGTCGGGCTGGGTGGTTGTGAGCCTATCAATTTATCACATTTAACTCCGTGATGTTTTTATGCCAATTACTGGACCATGTTTATTGGTACTTTTCAACTTTCATCTTCCACCGCCTGCTGGTTCAGACAGGAGTGTCAGGCCTCTGAGGTTTGAGACTGTGAACGTATTCATTGCACAGTCTCACATGCCCGTCGCGGGCCTCAACCTTGGTGCACCGGGAATACGTCAGAGTCAGGCGCGTCCCACCAGCGGCGCAACATCTCCGGTTCCGTCAACGCGGCATAGATCGACTCGACCGGCGCGTTAACCACACGATGCAGCGTCAGGTAGATGGTCCGCTTGTGGTTTCCGGTGATGGCTCGAATTCGGTCATCGCGATTCAGCCGTCTTTTTTCCATTTATTAACCGGCATCTGAAGATTCTTTGATCGCCGTGTACTGTCCATCTGGACGATAGCTGTACAGGTACTTTTCCAGTTCTCCAGACATTGAAGTTGGTGTTATTCCTAATTCAGAAAAAGTTGGATAGGCGCCAGTGACGACATTATCTTGACCTAATTGTTGGAGTTGATCACGAGTAATCATTTGGTTGGGAACCAATCCACCGCTTACAAATTGTAACATGTCAAATATCCACGCCACTGGTGAAAATAACGGAGCAGGGAATGCCAGAACCAATCGCTTGCGTCTAATAATTTCCAGCATGCGATCAATGAGTTGTTTTAAGCTCAGTTGATCAGGTCCGCCTAATTCATAAATTCCAGGCTTTATGTCTTCAATGACAGCCTTCTCAACTGCTTGAGCAACATCATCAACAAATACTGGTTGAAATTGAGTGTGCCCTCCAGGCAACGGCAAAACTATCGAGAGTCGTGCCAAAGAAGCAAACTTATTGAAGAATTCATCTTCATTGCCAAAAATGACTGATGGTCGAAAAATTATGGCCTCCTCAAAATTGTCAATGACAACCTGCTCCCCTCTCGCTTTACTATCGGCATATTCACTCGGACTACCAATAGTTGACCCTAGCGAAGACATATGAATCAGCCTATCAACATCCATTTGTGAAGATATCTTGGCAATATTTTCAGCCGCTTTAAAGTGAATTGCATCAAATTTTTGCTGTTTGATTTGATTCAAAATTCCGACACAATTGACGACCGCTGAGGAACCCTCAATTGCTTCCTCAATTGTCTTTGGGAAGCGTATATTCGCCAGCATTGGAGTAACTTGGCCAGGAAATCCATAGACTTGAGTAAACATCGCTTCATTGGGTCTTCGTGAAGCAACTTTAACCCTCCAACCTTGCTTGGCGAGTCGCTGGACGATGTAACGACCAACAAAACCAGATCCACCAAAAACTGTGGCTACTTTATTCAACACTTATTCCCCTTGCGAATGAGCAAACCAGCGCTCTCTAACGATTTAAGATACTTTTTTTTAAAGGGTAGTTCAAATTTTTATTTCTGATAAAAACTCTAAAAACCATATTTCAAGTTATTACCTTGTCAACTCTCTTTGAATATTCTAAATGAATATCCTGTTGTTTTTGGAATTGTCTGTTCTCAAGCCCAGATGGCGGAATTGGTAGACGCGCTAGCTTCAGGTGCTAGTACTCGTATGGGTGTGGAGGTTCGAGTCCTCTTCTGGGCACCATATAGTTCATGGTCTGTTGCCAGCCTGCAGATAGCATGAGGATAATTTCGTACTACAGGCACCAATTAATTTTTGAACATTAAAGGAACACATTGAAACCAAAGATATTTAAGGGCGACCTTCCCGTAGATTTCAATCCCGGTCAAGCACTTGCTATAGACACTGAGACAATGGGCCTCAATCTTTTTCGTGACCGCCTTTGCGTAATTCAGGTCAAGTCTGACACCGGACATGTAGCATTGGTACAAATTGCACCAGGACAAACAGAAGCTCCAAACATGGTTAAAATACTTGAAGACCCAAAGGTTTTAAAAATTTTCCATTACGCCAGGTCGGATTTAGCAATCCTTTGGAAAGCCTTCGGGGTAAAAGTCATATCACTATATTGCACTAAAATTGCTTCAAAACTAACTCGAACAAATTCAGACCAACACGGCTTAAAGGCTTTAACTAAGGAACTCACAGGAAATGAAGTTTCGAAAGTGGAACAAAGTTCTGATTGGGCCGTTGAAGAATTGTCTGATTCGCAAATAGACTATGCTATATCAGATGTTGAGAATCTGCATAAAATTATGGATATCCTCAATCAGCGTCTGGTCCGTGATGGGCGTTATGAGCTTGCCCTGCGATGCTTTGAGGTTCTCCCAGTTTTTGTGGAACTTGATATTGGAGGGTGGGGCAGTGATTTGTTTTCCCACTAACTTCAATACGGGAGATATTCTTTCAGAATAGAGGTGTTTTCTTGTCATCTTCCCAACTTCTTAAAACCGGGCGGTCCGTCATCCAAAGTGAAATCGATGCTCTTTCCATGTTGAAAGAATCACTCGGTGAAAGCTTTGTAAAAGCCATTAATCTTCTTTACAAATCAGAAGGCCGTATAATTGTATCGGGTATGGGGAAGTCAGGTCATATTGGTCGCAAGATTGCCGCCACATTATCCTCAACCGGAAGCCCAGCCCAATTCCTTCATCCCGCTGAGGCAAGTCATGGCGACCTTGGAGTCGTAACGACCAAAGATACTTTGTTGATTCTTTCAAATTCAGGAGAAACCCAAGAACTTGCCAACTTGGTTGCCTTTGCCAAGCGATTTTCAATCAAACTTATTGGGGTAGCTAATGATCCAAATAGCTCGCTTATTCAGAACTCTAAAATAGGGATCATTTTACCCCAAACGGGAGAAGCCTGCGAGACTGGAGTCGTTCCGAGCAACTCCTCAGTCATGCTTTTAGCGCTTGGTGACGCTTTAGCCATCGCACTCATGAAACACCGTAAATTCTCGGTTGAGGCATTTCGAGAGTTTCATCCAGGTGGGCAATTAGGAGCCCGATTGACTCAAGTTCAATTCGTGATGCATACTGGTGATAGCATTCCACTCGTTGACGCAAACACCCCGATGCCAGAAACTTTGCTGATGATGTCGCAAAAAGGATTTGGAGTTGCCGGGGTAGTGTCAGAGGAAGGCACTCTACTCGGTATCATCACCGATGGCGACTTACGACGCCACATGGATGGTTTGCTTGAAGCGAACTCCGGTGAGGTGATGACATCTTCGCCAGTAACAATTTCCCAAAATTCACTTGCCGAAGAGGCCCTTGCTCTCATGCAAGAAAAGAAAATTACTTGCCTTTTTGTACTTGATAATTCATCACCGGCACGG
Organism: Rhodobacteraceae bacterium bin131; assembly: GCA_002239085.1. Lineage (GTDB taxonomy): Bacteria > Pseudomonadota > Alphaproteobacteria > Rhodobacterales > Rhodobacteraceae > MPNP01. Next base: position 20,828 of record MPNP01000008.1, read on the forward strand.
GTTTCAGGAATTTTACATATCCATGACTGCCTGAGGCTAGGTGTCATTTAAAATTGAAATGACATTGGCAACATTTTCTGCTTATTGATTAACAATCAAGTTGATAAAAAGGATTTTTGTTTGCTATAATGCTCACCCAAATGATAAAATAAAAAGTGTGGCGATATTGGCTTGAAAATATCGTTGTCACAGGCGACCCAAAGGATTTTTGTTTTTTGATTACAGATTAGGAAGGACGCCTTTTATTTTAATGCACTAATTTACTAACAGAAAATAATGAAAAGCAAAAAATTAACAATCACGGCGATAATATCTGGAGCTTTGTTTCTAGGTGCATGTGGGGGTGATAAAAAAACAATGATTGAAGAACCAGCTCCATCAGTTGTTGAGAACAAACCGGTCACCCAAGCCACAATAGATAAAGCTGAAAAGATGTATGATGGCATCAATACATCAGCGACTGCCACATATAATACTGATGGTCACATTGAAGTAACCATTGGTACTGTTACGACCATTTTAATGGAAAATGAAAATGAAGTTGTTACTCCTCTCAAAGGCTGGGAAGGAAAAAAATATACCGATGAAGATGGAGATTATACAGCAATCGTTTATTCAAATATTGAAGAACCAATACCAGGTGACCCTTTCAATGAAGTATATACTTTGACTGATGCAGATTCAGCCAATCCAGGTGAAACAAACATTTCATTATCTGAATTGATTAAGATTCCGAGCATAACTCGAACGTCCGGTACTGAAAGGTTTACGCTACCGGATAATACAGCTAGAGTTGAAGAGGTCGGTAGCTATCATGGTGTTCCGGGTACTTACTATTGCTTGCCGACGACAGGTTGTACAGCTTCAGTTGCTGCAGAAGGATTTACCCTAGGAGGAGGAACTTGGACATTTAAACCTACACAGCCAACCACACCTGTTTCAGACACACTTGATACAATTTATGCTTCATATGGATACTGGCTGAATACAAACGATGATGGTGATTATGTAGCAAGCACATTTATTGCTGACATGGGGGATGTTCCCGATGCTGATATTACAACTCTTGAAGGAACAGCAACTTATGTAGGTGGTGCTGCTGGATATTATTCGATACATAGTAAAACTGGTGGAACAAATGATAGCGGTGTATTTACAGCCGATATAGAATTAAACGCCGATTTCAATAATGATAAAATTACTGGATTGATAGATAATTTTATTGGTTCTAATGGTAAATCACGTAACTGGAAAGTCACATTAAAAGAATCTGGTCTTGTTACCAACGGAGGTTTCGGGCAAACTGAAATAATAATGACAGTTTGGTCCATTGGAGATACATCTGCTGACCCTTCAGGGAATTGGAAAGGGTCACTCCGAAATAATGGCGAAGATGATGTGCCACAAGTTGCAACTGGAACTTTTTATACCGAATACGGTAGAGAGGGTCGAATGATTGGTGCTTTTGGTTCTAATGTCCAATAACAGAAATGTGGCTGGAACATATACGATACCATTTAATTATGTTAAGCCTTACATAATCAAATCAGCATGCTCAGTCTGTAAAGCGGTATGCTCAACCAAGAGCCGGTCGGTCGATTCTGCTAGGTCAACAACCTGTTTCTGTGAGTGTGTCAATGCCGCCTGTAAAGCGGCTTTGGAGAGACGTTTTCTGAAAAAAATAACTGCTCGACTTATATTGGACGATTGGTATGATTATGACAATGTCAAACGACATTGTTAACAGGAATCTGAAAAAATAAAGGGGTATTTTGCCTGCCTGAGTAGTTACGATTGTGAAATTAAATTCGAGAGGAGATTGCGATTCCAACCGAGAATGATACCAATGGATATGTTTCCCAATTAGATCGTTTTGCGAGCACTCAAAGTCATAATGGAATTTCCACGGTATGGAAGAGGTAAAACAATCCTAATTGAACTGCATGAACTCTATGGAGCACATTGATAGCGAACTTCAAACAAACAATGAGCGATTACATACAATTAAAATCTTGATACGTCCAAGTTTGTTTTGACCGGAAGCACCCCCCCCCTTTCTCATTGCCAATGCCCACTGAATTTGAGTGACCGGTGAAACCTCACAATTTTTATTCTCTGCTTAATTTGAATGGGAGACAAAATTATGCTATTTTTCGAGTCCGAAGTACAGGGTCAATTAAATTGTGCTATATCATATTGAGCAAATTAGAATTGGATTATTCCTTATTGTTTGTACCCTCTACACAATAAACATGAAGTCTTCATTATGATCAGGAATTTAATTTTTTTATTCAATAGTTTTATTCTGCTTACTCTTGCTTCACTCACGGCGGCAAGTGCACAGGAATTCTCTAACTCAGATTGCCAAATTCCCAACAATGCTGAGATTTCAGCATCAGACATTATATTTGAACAGTCCACCGGAGAACTCCAGCTAGAAGGTGATGTGATCATTATTCGTGATGGCTATTGCCTGATTACGAACTTTGTAAAAGTGACAAATCTGCCCAATGATCCTTCCATTATGGAGACTATTTCCATTCCAGGGACACTCAAGATGTATGTCCTTCAAGACGATGAGATTCAAATTGAAGCCAATGCTGGAACTTACACTCAATCTAGCAACATTATCAATCTAGTGGGAGATGTCAGAATCACCCGAGACAATACAAATACCTTTGCCCAAGCAGATGAAGCAAATTATAGCGGTGATACCAGAGACATTGATCTCAGCGGCAATGTCATCGTAGAACAAAACACCGAGGGTAATCCCATAAGTGTGTTCGCACAATCCGGTCTGATTAATTCAGATGAACAACGAATTGACTTTCTGGGAGATGTTAAAATCTCAGCAATTGAATACCAAATTGAGGCGTGGTCAGAAAATTTAACGTACCTTGATAAAGAGCAAATAATGACGATGAATAGCAATGTGGTAGTTGAACAGCAGACAGAATCTGGGGTGGGTCAGATTAAAGCCGATAATGCTGAAGTACGATTTTTAGACAGTGAAATTTTATTTGAGGGTAATGTCTCTGTTAACCAGCCCGGATTTCCGTTTGTGCAAGGACGAAATCAAGTGACTTACTCATTTGCAAATTAATATTTTACTCTGAATACAAACAAGTTTTAGTTTTGAACAATTTTTCTATTCCTTCTCGGACCATGAAAAAGTGTCTAGCTGTTGAGGATTTATCCGTTGGCATCCAACAAAAGAAAATCGTCAACAAAGCAACTCTGGAAGTAAACACTGGGGAAATTGTTGGTTTATTTGGACCAAATGGTGCCGGCAAGTCAACCTTGATTAGTTGCATTTGTGGTATCGTTTCGGCCAATTCGGGTAGGGTTCTATTGAACGGGTTTGACGTTACATCTTACCCCTTTTACTTGCGAGCTCGCCATGGATTAGGATTGTTGCTCCAAAAGCCCTCAATTTTTTTGGGAATGACCGTTGAGCAAAACATAATGGTCGCACTGGAAACCCAAGCAATGAGTAAGTCTGAAAGAAAAATCCGACTTGAAGCAATTCTTGAACAATTCGAAATCACTCATATTAAACGATCCAAGGCATCTACCCTTTCTGGCGGTGAGACCCGTCGGGTTGAACTTGCTAGATGTTTGGCTTGCGAACCAAAATTGATTATATTGGATGAGCCATTTGCTGGACTTGATCCCATTATTTTAACTAAAATAAAATCATTGGTATTTGACATACTCTCTGATGAAATCGGTGTCTTAATTGTTGACCACAACATTCCCGAAACCATCAGCATGATAAAGCGGGGCTATGTATTGGTGGGTGGCGAGGTTGTAGTCCATGGCACACCACATGAAATTGTATCAAATGATTTTGTCAGAAGGAATTACCTCGGTGAAAACTTTGATCTCCCGCAGTCCTACTTTGATCGATAACAGACCGAATCAGAGAATAACTTGTGGTAATCGAATTTCCTTTAAAGGAGGATGCGGATGTCTGGATTGTTGTGATAAATGGGGGCTTAATCTTTTCGTCACTCCCACCTATTCTCAAGCAGTCTAGAATTGTTATAAAATAAAATGAACAGAAAGGAGAATTAATGCAAATAGTGATTAGTGGGCGGCAACTTGATGTCGGTGAAGCACTCCGAGATTATGTAACAAATTATATTGAAACCGCCGAAGTAAAATTTGCCGAAAGGCCGACCGAAGCTCGTGTAACTTTTTCAAAAAACGGCGCTGCTTTTGACTGTGAAGTGAGCATGCATCTGTCGACCGGCGTTTCAACCATTGCCAAGGCTGAATCGCACGACATATACTCCTCATTCAAACAATCCTACGACAAACTTGAAAAGCAACTGAGACGATATAAACGTAAGCTCAAAGATCATCATTGAATCTAGGTCAAATAGTTTATTGCCTGAGATATTGATGTCATTGGTGGTAATCAATATTTGATCTGACCGCCTTTGCGTGAAGAACCTTTTCTTTCACAGCAAACAAAGGCAATTATACAATTTAGATTGCGGATTGAAGATGCTACGCCTTGGGGTAGCGATAGGGTTTAATAGTAAAATGTTGGGTCTGAACTTTTTTAGTCAGCACACAACGGGTATTGGAGATTGAATTAATCAATGGTAGTTAAGGATTTTCTCTCTTTGGAGGCTATCGCCGTATTGCCTAAAGAGGTTAAGTTAGAGAAAAATGATGTTTTAAATAAAATTGCCCTAATCGGACAAGATGTGTATGGGTTGGATCATGACTTTGCCCATCAAAGTCTTATCAAACGAGAACAAGCATCTTCAACGGGTATGGGACTAGGCATTGCACTCCCACATGCAAGGTCCGATCGATTTAATAACATCGTGGGTATTTTTATCCGTTTAAGTAATCCCATCGAGTTTCAATCTCTTGATCGACTACCCGTCGATTTGGTTTTTGGTATATTTGCTCCCGAAACACAAAGTATTGATTATCTTAAATCTTTGAGTGGTGTTGCCCGAAAACTTCGTGACCCTGTAACCCAAGAGCTATTAAGGAGAAATTCCGAACCGTCTGTTCTTCATACAATATTATGCCAAGAATAGGTTGACTGGATATGACACTGAGTTTTCGTCCAGTTCATACCACTCTTGGCCATTTTATTCCCACCAGTTTTCCTGATTGCCATCACCTCTATTCATTATAGTTTACAACAGCTAAATCAGCTCTTCTACTTCTCAATAACTTCAACGACTTGCGTTCCATTATCATCACTTCCGTTTACGCATTGCAGTTCTTTAACAATGGAGTTGACTACATCCGAATAGATTTGCGGCGCATTCAACGAATTGGATTGGTGCAAGCGGTAGTTTCTCATATTGAGTATTTTATTCCGCGCCGTTCCTTCAGGAAAACGCCTAGCCAACATTTCACGACCATCTGTAACCCCATAAGTATGATAAACTTTGTGCCGTAGGTTAACATCCTCAACAGTCGTTGAAAACTCCCATAACTCTTGTGGGCTTAAATTGAAAATGAGTCTCTCCTGAAAGACTCCCAATTTCGTTTTAAACACACCAATTAAGGTTGCCCCTTGACCTAAAGTGTTCCCTTCAGCAAAGCCTCTTTCATTCACAATATGATCCTGAAGAGGAACAACCTTATTAAGGTTACTCTGCGCTTTCCTTGAAAGCGAACCAAACACAAGAATTGTTGTAGCCAACTCCAACAATTGGGGCTGAAAGTCATCAATAAATTGTGAAGCGAGGGAAATGCGTACATTTCGTTTTCGACCCTCCCGTGCTTCAAGTAAGATATAGTGGTTGATTTCAGGGACCGCACTCGCTCTGTGGTATTCATCAAGACAAAGAAATTTATCACTCATCTTTGATTGCTCGGCACGTTCAAAATGAAATACTTGGTATTCAGGGGGCAATCCCTCATGAGCAATGGCTGAAACAATTTCAGTGCGTTCAACGTCCCAGTGTGACGTGGCGACCTTTGAAGCCATCATGAACATGAGGGCCGCATGAATTTGTCCTTCTTTACTTAGATCCGGGGTAAGCACTTGGGCAATATCAATAGCAACGACTTTTGCCTCACATAGGTTAAATCGGGTTGCATTGGCTATGATGGGATAGTCTCTGATGGCTTCTGATAATCCAAGTTTAACTTGTTTGATTATGTCCGGTAAAACCATTTGCTCAACTTCATTATGACTCCCGTAAAGGTCTGTAATTTGGGGAGAATGAGCCGTCAGGATAATATCACCAAGCGTTGGCACCGCATAAATCTGAGCTCGTGTGGCTAAAGCCAAGTAACCATTGTTAAACAGCCAATCAACGATTTCCCACCACGAGGTATAATCATTGTGTTTAAACCCATTTGTTTTTAAGGTTTGGTCGATCTCATCATCACCACCCGTAAAGTATCGCTTCGGTGAACCGCTGTCTGAAAACTCTTCAAAGACCTTGTCAATAAGAATGCCAAGAATCCGTGACGGACGTGTTGACAGATTTGTATCCTTGAATCCAATAATAATTGACAGAAAATTAATCAAAAAATTACGGTGCCGAACTAGAGGAATACGAAAACCAAGGGGAGTATCAAAAATGTTGATGGCATTTTCAGGCAGCATTTTAAATTCGATGTGTACGGCCTCTCCCTTTCGTTCCAATGGAAGGGCTTCTTGAAGCAATTGAATCAGGCCTTTACTTGAGTTGCCAACATCAATAATGGCAATTTCAGGTAAGCAAGAGAGATTTCTGTTTAGACTTCCAATGATTGAATTTAAATTAATGGCATTGAGGGCAACCGATTTTCCTGAACCTGAACCGCCGACAATGATCTCCAGCCAATTTGTCAGTAAGGGTGATCCTCTATGATAGGGCCAACATAAACCATCGGTCGTAGTAAAGAGAACATTCCCCTCCTCCCAGGGGCTTTTATTTCGCACCAGTGGGCTCATTGCCAGAGCTTCATCCAAAGGAGCTAGAGCGGCACTTGCTGTACTGGCTGGGCCAAATCCCGGAATTGAAGAAAAAATCGTTGCAACGTGATCACCACTTTTAGGCTCAATCATTGTATTGCCCCATTGTTCAATCGTTTTTTTTAAAATGGCGGCATTGGTTCGCAACTGGGAGTCTTCATCTTTTCTGGTCCACGTTGCAAAACTTAATCGTAACTCAATGGGAGCTCCATTTGTTGCTGCCCAATCATTGATAAAATTAAATGCGCTACGAATTTTGTAGTTGGACTTAGGGTTCGTGAATCCAAACAACCTGACAAATTGTTCTTTAGTTCTGAAGGATCCTGCAGAACTCGGATAAACTTTGAAAGTGCATCGCCAAGAAATATTTTTGCCCGATTTTGACATGGCCAAAATCAATTCGTCAAAAGAAAGTAAAGTTTCAGGAGTCAGACTGACATCCATCCCGGCAAAAAGGTTATTTCCTAAACAAACTGTTTCTCCGTCTTTGAGTTCAATTGTTTCTGTTGCCAGCAAACGGTCTATTCCTAGTCGCTTATGAAAGCCGGTCTTTCTACCTTGATTCAATACATTCTGAAAAACTGGCTGACTTGCATTGGGATAGAGTCCCTTTTTTATAACGTCTAGATATTCATGGGAGTTTAGAATATTGACCAAGTATCCTTGTGCTTGAAGATTGCGGAAAAGAGTATCAAGACTCGTTTGGTGATTGTGAAATGCATCATTGCAATTGCTAAACTTTGGAGAATCACTGTAACGAGCTTCTTCCCAACTATTTTGATGAGTTCGCTGATGACTTGTGGTGTACAAGGTGAGAAAAATCTCTTCATCCGTCAGGTTCTTTTCATAGTTTTTATATTGGCCATTGAGAACTCCCTTAAGATCTAATCTTTGCCTTTGACACGTATCTAAAATCTCGTGGTGCGTCCTAACAAAATTATCTTGCTGTTGTTTCGGGTCTCTCACCAAAGTAATTTCGAGCGAGTGGGGCCCATTATTTAGAATAGGTTTAAGGGCCATCTGTAATTTTTCTAACGCACTCTCTTTATTGTTTTTTTCGAGTACAGCACCGGCTCCATTGATTTTTATGATGGACGAAAGTGTCCCATTCTTATGGCACATCGTTCTTTCGTCCAAGATTGTCTCCAGAGTTATCCTCGCTTGTAAAGAGGGTGAAGCTATCTCACCGAGGTACTGAGCAATTGTCTCGTTCAACCTGCTAAAAAAATTGTTTGGTGCTGGCACTGACATTGTTAATTCTCCCAAAAGATTCTGATTCATAGAACTTACTCAAGGTATCGATTTGTCATGTCTGAGCATGATTTCATGAGAACCTAACACCCTTTGGTGAAACGTGCGGCAAACTTAATTTTTATGAGATTCTAAATTGTCCAAAAAAATGAATGCTTTGTCAGTGGGGTATCTTTGCCCCAAAAAATCATGACAGCAGGTCATTAATTTTCTTGACATCAAAGGAAGAGAGATTTACCCTCTTGCGTTGTTTGAATTAACTCAATGGTTCTGCTTAGTAAGTCTCTTAATTGAGTTTGCAGTATAAAATGAAAGATGAGATGTTAAATTCGCAGCAGAAGCAGTTGGTTGATTTACGTTGGGATATTACTCTGAAAGTAATACCTCAGATACTATACTCTTTCACCTCACAACTTAAATTATCCTGTCAGGAATGCACTTCGCAATTGCAGATTTCTAAAAACATATTAGAATAATGAGGGAAGTAAATAAATGTTGAATGACCAATCATTTTTTTTCATTTCACTTTTACTTTGCTTTCACTCCGAGTTGTTTGGTTAATAGAATATTTCCGAGAAAGGATATACAATGAAAATTACAGGTTTAGCTGCGGCTATCAGCTTTGCTGTCACAGCAATAGTCTCACATGCCCAAACACCGACTCAATTTGCCTTGGATTGGAAATTTGAGGGACCAAGTGCGGCCTATTTTGCTGCGGTTGACAATGGACATTTTGAAGCCGAGGGATTGGCTGTTGAAATTTCCGCTGGACAGGGGTCACTTGATGCGATTCCTAAAGTGGCAACAGGAAGTCACCCATTTGGATTTGCTGATATTAATAGTTTGGCAAAATTCTTGGACTCAAATCCTGGTGCTCCCGTTATAGGAGTCATGATGATTTATGACAAGCCACCTTTTGCAGTTGTCGGTCGTAAGTCACTTGGTGTCAACGGGCCTTCAGACCTTGAGGGAAGAATCCTTGGCGCACCACCACCTGATGGAGCATGGGCACAATTTCCAGCTTTTGCTAGTGTGAACAATATCAATGTTGATAACATTACTGTTGAGCCCGTTGGTTTCCCCACGCGAGAACCAATGTTGGCCGAAGGAAAAGTGGATGCCATTACAGGCTTCTCCTTTTCAAGTTATCTCAATCTTGTACGACTAGGAATTGCACCTGACGACATATCCGTTATCTTAATGGCCGATCACGGTCTACAGCTTTATGGCAATACGATTATCGTCAATACGGACTACGCGGCCGAAAATCCCGAACATGTGACAGGGTTTATTCGTGCAGTCGCAAAAGGATGGGCAGACGTTATCGCTGATCCGGAAGCGGGTGTCGTCATGATGACCAAGCGCAATCAAGCCGCTGATCTTGCCCTTGAAACTGAACGTTTGCAGATTTCAATCGATAACAATGTTTTAACTGATTATGTGCAAGCCAATGGTATCGGCGGCATCGACCCTGATCGATATGCTGAGTCACTTTTGCAGTTGCAAGAGAATTACTCCTTCAGTAATCCTGTTGATGGGTCAATCATATTCACTTCAGAATACTTACCGAGTGACGGTAGTTTAATGATCCAATAAAATAAATAGTGAACGGAGGGCATTGCCCTCCGTCCTTTCTTTTGGCCTCTAACGGAACCCAGACATTGACCGAGAAAATTCAAATAGAACTCAAGAATGTTTCGCATGCTTATGTGACTGCTGATGGCAGGCTTCCCGTTCTGAAAAACTTTTCCTTGGAAGTTAAATCTGGAGGATTTACAGCAGTTGTTGGTCCAAGTGGATGCGGAAAATCTACCCTGACACGATTGATTGCAGGACTAATAAAACCGGATGAAGGTGAAATTTACCTTGCTGGTGAAAGAGTCACTTCCCCTCGTCCTACTGTGGGAATGGCGTTTCAAAATCCAGTTATGTTGGAATGGCGTTCTGTAATAAAAAATGTCACCTTGCCTTTGGAAATTGTCAAACCGAGCCAACCCTGGTCCAAACAACGCGAGCGGGCTCGGGAATTACTCAAAATGGTTTCTTTGGAAGATTTTGAAGACAAACGACCATCAGAATTATCAGGCGGAATGCGTCAACGAGTTTCGTTATGTCGATCTCTCGTCCACTATCCGGAGGTGCTTGTACTTGACGAACCTTTTGGTGCTTTGGATGCTTTCACTCGGGAAGAGCTCTGGTTGGTCATGAATGCCCTGCGTAAAGAAGTTGCGTTTACCTGCATTTTGATTACCCACGATTTACGTGAGTCTGTATTTTTATCCGATGAAGTTGTCGTGCTTTCAGACCGTCCGGCCGAAACTCAGCATGTTGCCAAAATCCCATTCGGTAAAGAACGCAAATTGGCTGACCTATACTCTCCCGAAGCCACCCAGCTTTTGGCCGGTCTACGCCACCAAATCGAAATCGCTCAAGGACGAAATAAGGAACCATAATGAACCAACAACGTGTCAAAGAAATAGCGAACAAATTGCTTGCCCCAACGCTAGCTATGGTTATCCTTCTCCTTCTATGGGAATGGATCGTTTGGATTAATGGTTGGCCAAACTACAAAATGGCTTCTCCGTCTGATTTGTGGCCTGCCTTTTGGAAATTCCGCGGGTTATTCTTTGAACTCGGCTGGGACACTTTGTGGCGAACTGTCGTTGGGCTTTTATTGTCTGTCGTGGTTGGGACACTGTTTGGAATGATCATGGGCTTTTCACGCATTGCTAGAGAAGCACTGTATCCCATTTTGGTCGGTTTTAATGCTATTCCGAAGGCAACCGTCGTCCCTGTAGTTGCCTTATTACTGATTGGCTTACACGATTTGAATACCGTGTTGATTGCCTTCATGATTTCGTTTTTTCCCATCGCCGTTTCGGTTTCGATTGGATTATCGACTCTAGAACCTGAATATCGTGATATTTTGCGTTCCTTGGGGGCTTCAAAATTTACAATCTTCCTAAAGATTGCCCTCCCGAAAACTTTACCTGAGTTTTTTGGAGCACTTAAAGTTGCCGTTACCTTGGCTTTCATTGGAACCAATTTAATGGAAATTGTTGAGCCTCATGGGCGTGGACTTGGGCACTTGTTTGATAGTGGCAAGATTAGTGCTGACTATCCACTTATGTTTGCCGTTTTAATTGCTCTCGCAATTCTTGGTATTTTACTCTACTATGTGGTTGTATTTTTAGAGAAAATTTTTGCCGGTTGGGCCGAACGAGATTAAATGAGTCGAGTTCCCGCAAAGCTCAAACACCCACGAAAACTCAGTTCACAAAATGGTATAATAACTGACAGGAGTTCATTTTCAATGCATGAACGCGTGGATTAAGCCTATTCCTCGGGTATGATTTATTGAATTTTCTGGTTGAATAACGGGCTCTTTCATGTCTCTAGATACTGGCTTAGATCCTCTTCTTTCTGGTGCATTAGCATTAATTCTGAGGGCCAAAATCGAATAAATCCATCTAATACACGAACCCTCTCGATTAAGGTATTTGAATCAAGATAACGGCGTGAACAATAGATTCCCTCAATTAATGCGAGAGGGTCTGAACTACCAAGAATGTCTCGTAGAACGATCTCACGACGCTCGATACATGCTAAAACTTCACTTGGGACACTGCTCGCAAATGGGGAATATCCATCGACTCGGTAAGTATCTATGGTAGCCCACGCCATCCTGTTTATTGCAACTTGAGGTATATCAGGGAGCCAAAACATCCTGATCTTCTCCCTCTGAGAAGCCCATATGAAATGTCTCAGTTGATGGCAAATTCGGCACACAGTAAATACATTATTCAGTTCAGAATTTAGGACATGCTCTTTATGTTCCACCTCCATGAATGCTGGAATACTGATGCCACAAAACTGGCACTTATGATGATCACGATGAAGGCATCGTCCAATCGTTTTTCCCAAATTCAATCGTAATCCGGCATGCACTTCAGAACCAATTGAAAGCTGCTCAACGGGGACCTCAATTAGGTATTCAAGAAGCCCAGTCATAAAGGATTAATTTATATTCCTTAATGAACCATCGACTGAAACATTCGTTACTCCACTTCCAAAAAGGGAGCCAATCCCAACCCCTAGAGTTGTGGGTATGGCCACTAATGCAGCACCGACAAATACAAGTGTAAAGGCGGTTGATAAACGTGCTGACGGATCGCTTGGATTTAAGGCATGTTGGCGAAATTTAAGCAGACCAAGCATCGCAATTCCGACACCAAGCAAAAACGCAACGGCGCCTATGAGATCAGCGATATCACCCACCTGAACCTGTAATACCGAAGCCATATCACCGAGGTTACTCACTTGACTCAAAACAACCTTCAAGTTGGTGAGATAAATTATTGTTGTTAAATAAATTAATTTTAGAAACACTGTAAATCCTTCCTATTCACAAACTTTGTGGGGTTCTTCCCACTGAACATCCCATTTTCCAGTGTTTGGTGAAACTTGAAGAGAGAAAATCAGATAGTGCTCTTAATTTTGTTCAATTAACCGTCTGAGCAGCGACAAGCGACTCACCTCATCTCACTCACAATGAATCACAGTGGGAATAGTTCTAGTTTGATTAAAAAAGCGACAATTGACCCCTTAAGCCGATTCTTGTTTTGGCTGTATTGGTTCCATGTTTTCTATCCCCAAAGCAATTTTATTCAGTGTATTGGAAGAGAAAAGATGACCAGTTCTAAATTAAATAACTACAAATCAAGATTCGAAAATTGGAATAAAAATGAAGTTAAATTGCTCACCGATCTATGGCTTTACGGGATGCCAAGTGGGTTTATTGCCAAAAAATTAAATCGCTCACCTAACGCAATAAAAATAAAGGCAATGCGACTTGGACTCGAATCACGAAGAAGTCAGGTCAAAATAACTCGTCAGCGGCTTAATCCAAATGGAAAATTACGGCCTTGCCTCAGTTGCAAAAATTTATTTTACTCAGAAGGTCGCGGCAATCGCATTTGTGACTCTTGCAAATCCACTTCTAGGTGGAAATCAGGAAGTGACCTATCAATGCGTTAAAATGATACGTTTTTACTTGATTGGATTATGATACACAAAGATTATCTCAATATAATGATATAAGTTTGCAATTTTGTAATTTCTTAAACTGACCACTATCTGTTGAAGACCAATTCAAGTTGACCAATCTTGCAACCCAAACAAAAGATTGTTATTTTAGTTCCTGTCTGCAATTGACTTGGGCTACATAATTAAAATCATTCCTTGCCTACTCACCTCATATTCAATGCCCAGAAAAAAAACTGCATTCATGCAATTCGGTAATCGGACTATCCCCACGGATGATCAACCCGAATTAATCAAGCAAATCTTCGCTAACGTGTCGTCACGCTATGATCTCATGAATGATCTCATGTCGGTTGGTACTCATCGGTTTTGGAAAGACGCTCTCGTTGATTGGTTAGCTCCAAGAAGTCATACCAAATGTTTAGATCTTGCTGGGGGAACAGGGGATATTGCCCGGCGGATTCTCAAACGTTCATCAAGCGTACAATGCTCCATTGTTGATCTGACTCATGAGATGCTTTGGGTCGGACGCAACAAAATACATCACCAGTCAGACCCGGATCATTTGAACTGGATTGCTGGTGACGCCAGCAAGCTTCCTTTCTCTGATAATCTGTTTGATTACTGCACGATTGGTTTTGGCATGAGGAATTTCAAAGACATCGATCAATCGCTTGCTGAGATTATGCGGGTTTTAAAACGCGGGGGACGACTCTTAATTCTGGAATTCAGTCACGTAAAAAATACCCATTTGAGCCAATTATATGATGCCTATTCATTCAAATTAATTCCTAAATTGGGAAATCTTGTGGTCAAGGATCAAGAAAGCTATCAATATCTTGTTGATAGCATTCGTAATTTTCCAACCCAAGAGGAATTTGCTGAGCGACTTCGAATAGCAGGATTTAAGCAGGTCAAATACCGTAATCTATCACTGGGGATCGTGGCCATTCATTCGGGGTGGAAACTCTAAATATGCGTGGTCCTCATAACTTGTTTCGTCTTATTCGAATCGCGGCGACGTTTCAACGTACTGGAGCGTTGAAAGTTACACTCAACACTGTTCAATCCCATCCCAATATCAAAATTGCTGTGCGCTTCTTGGGCATTCCCTTTTCCATTCTGGGATTGCGGGGAGACCCAAGGCTTCCACCAATAGCCCGTGCACTTACGGCTTTAGGGCCCGCCTATATTAAATTTGGACAGGTTTTATCCACTCGGCCTGATATTGTCGGAAAAAAGCTAGCCTCCGAACTTAAATTTTTATTGGATAGTTTACCGCCATTTCCTACCGAGGTGGTTCAAAAGACCATTGAAGAGGAGCTCAACATTAAAGTTGATGATAAATTTACTGATTTTAGTGGGGCAATTGCCACGGCATCCATCGCCCAGGTTCACAAAGCTCGTCTGAAATACACAGGCCAAGATGTCGCTGTTAAGGTTCGTCGACCCAATATTGAGAATGACTTTAAAAAAGACATTGATGCCTTTTATCTGGTTGCCGACTTAATTAGGAGATTATCACCGGCTTCACGTCGCTTGCGGCCCCGAGCGGTTGTGGCACATTTTGAAAGTGTTGTTAATCGCGAAATTGATTTTCGCTTGGAAGCGTCAGCAGCCGATGAGTTTGCGGCAACAACCTCCAAGGATTCTGGAATTTACATTCCTTCTGTTAAATGGGAGTATTCTTCCAAGCAAATTTTAGTGATGGAATGGGCAGATGGAATCAGTCTCAATGATATCGAAAAACTTCGCAAATCTGGCCATGATCTCAAAGAGATAGCAAATCGCTTGATCCAATTATTTTTAAATCATGCACTTCGGGATGGATTCTTTCACGCTGACCTTCATCAAGGCAATCTCAAAGTCGATTCTAATGGCGATTTAATCTTTCTCGATTTTGGGATTATGGGAAGAATTAATAGCTATACCCGAAAAGTGTATGCCGAAATTATATATGGCTTTATCAATCAAGACTATCATCGCGTTGCTGAAGTCCATTTTGAAGCCGGCTATGTTCCACCCGATAAAAATGTTGATGATTTTGCCCAAGCTTTGCGAGCGGTTGGAGCCCCAATTCTTGACATGGATGCCAGCCATATTTCTATGGCCAATCTGCTCAATCATTTATTTGAAGTGACTGAACGATTTGGTATGGAAACAAGAACCGAACTCATTTTATTACAAAGAACAATGGTTGTCGTTGAGGGAGTTGCGCGAAGTCTATATCCCAAAATCAACATGTGGACAGCCTCAAAACCCATAGTTGAGAATTACATTCGTGAGCACTTAGGACCTAAGGCTATTCTGAAGGACACGGTAACAGCGATTAAATTATTGTCTAAATTACCTCCTCAACTGCCAGAAATACTTAATAATCTCACTAAAAATGAAGTTATCGACCCCCCACCTCAAGAAACCAAAAATCTCACTCGATCCTTTGTATTCTTTTGTTTGGGAGCAGGATTTATGCTCATTTTGGCAATCCTTTATGGGGTATTTCTGTGATAGTTCTCTTGTGGTCACAATAATTTTATTTGGATTATGGTGCCGGAGAAGGGACTCGAACCCCCGACCTAGTCATTACGAATGACCCGCTCTACCATCTGAGCTACACCGGCTAAACTGATTCACTAATTATCACTGATTTCGGTAATCTCGTCAGCTCTTATAATTTCGTCAGGCTTGACTTGTTCTTCAAGGTCTCCTTTTGAATTATCATCGTCATTTCTCATCGGGAGTAGTTTTATTGATGATACAAGTTTTTGGTTGGCTTTGTCATTGCGTTGCCACCAAATCGAGTCAAAATCTTGACAATTGGAACATATTGGTTCCCAATTTTCATGGACATACTGGCAAGTATTACATACCCATTGCGGTCCGTTTGCGGCAGTTAAAGCTTTAGCCAACAGGGTTTGAACCTTACCTTCTTCGGCACCTATTCCTCTTTCTATTGCGGCAAGAATCAAATAGGTTCTCACGGTTGGGTCAGTGTCAGGAAGAGTTTCCAATTCCCGTCGTGCACCAACAAAATCATGACGTGATATTGCCAGTTCAGCCATAGCCATTCGTGATTCAGAATGGGTTAGTGTTTTATTAATTATTTTTTTGAACCTTTTGTAGCGTTCTTGGAGTGATTCATTTGGCTCAATTTCAGAATAAGCTGAAACGATATCTGGATGCTGCAAAAGATTCCAAGCATTCATTAATACTCGTGTTGCCGCCTTTTTGTCATTTCCTTCAACCTTGAACTGAGCGGCAAGAATTGCAGCAGGAATAAGGTCAGGCGCAAGATTATTCGCTTCAAATATTTTGGACTTAGCCAAACGAGAGTTATCTTGACTCAGTTCAAGATTTGCCTGAGCAAATAAAATCACGGCCCGATGGTGTTTGTAGTCTTTTCGATCAAATTGGTTTCTTGAAAATTTAGCTTTGAGAGTTTTTTCGGCTCCTATCCAATCTTGCGATTGGGCTTGTAATTTAAATAATATATTCAGTGTTTCTTCGTGATGAGGTCTCAATTGATGGGCTTTTTCAGCTAATTTCAGGGCAGTGCTGGTATCATTGTTCTCGAGCCTATGCTTCAAAATTCCAGCCACCCCAATAAACCGTGTTTTTTGATTTTGTAGTAACTGCTTGTATACTTCTTGAGCTTTAGCGGTGTCGCCCATTCTTTCAGCCGTCTGAGCTGCCAATAACCCAGTGAGTTCAGGTTGCTTTAGATATTTCTCAGCAAGGTTGATTTTACTTTTTGCTAGGGCGGGTTCCCCCGAGGCTAAAGCGACCATGCTGTCGGCCAAGGCCTGAAACCCTTTACGGGTTTTGTTCTTGTTGAGGTATCGGGTGAAAGCGGTTTCATCACCTACGATAAACCTGATGATGGCAATGCAGAGACCGACAAGAAAGTACATACCCCATAGAATTGGGATTAAAATCAACAATAGGAGTACCAAATTTATGAGGTCTGTTTGGATAGCAAGATCAAACAACTCAAAAGTTACGGTGCCATTGATATTCATCAACAGGGCAAGACCGGCACTGAACGTGCCAACGATTACAATGAACAGAGTGATCTTTACGAGTGGCCAGAACATACGGCTAGATCTACATTTCCAGTTTGGTCAATTGTTCTTCTACCACCGCAATTGCCGCACTTCTTGCTTGAACTTTGCTGAGCCAACTCGCCAGAACAGATTGAACTTCAGGATGCAGTTGCTGAATGAGTTCTAATACCTGATTTAGGTCTCCCTCTTGTAACCTTGCTTGAATTCTTGATAAAACCGCACTGGCACTATCCCCTTCAGATTCAGTCATCCTTCTGACCCGAATGAGTGAGTTCACGACCTCCCAGACACTCCCTTGAAGAGTATTCTCACTTTCTAAAGCGGGTTCGGCTTCAATGGCTTTGAATACAAGTTCCTCAAATTCTTGTTGCAAATTCAGAAGCGTAGTCACACCTGTTTCGGCATAAGCAATAACAGTTTCCGGTAATGAAAGCTCCAAACTTTCATATCGATTGATAAAGCCAGCATATGGAATACCTAACTCAAGAGATGTTCTAATTCCAATGAGTGTTATGGCTTTAAGGATTAATTGTGACTCTTCGACTATTTTGGATTCGGCAAGATTCTGCTCTTCAGCCAATTGGTCATCTGATGTGACTCTCATTTCAAGTTCACGCAATTGAATTCGAAGAATTTCAAGTGACTCATTCATTTCTTGATAAGCCAAAAGTTGGGTGTTAAGCCTTTTTACTTCGCTCGCTAAATAACCAACACTCATTTCGCCTGTTTGGGAAATGTTACCTTCAAATGCTCTGGAGTTGACATTATTGGTGGTTTGACCGCCAGGAGAATTGGTCTGGTTTGAGGTTGGCAATTGAATCGCTTCAATTTCTGCTATGGTACTTATTGTCAAGCTTTCGAAATTGCGAAACTCGTTCCTAAGTGAATTCACGTCAGATATAATATCATTGACTTGATTGACCAATTCAAACAGCCGAGATTCTTCACCTTCATTGGAAGCCACTAATCCAGAAAGCTCCTGATTGATCTGGGAAATTTTGGCTTGAATGTCGACAACTTGTGAACTGATATTTTGGCTGAATGAGTCACTTTCAACCACCTCTACCCTTTGATTTAATTCCATCACTTGGGTATCAAGTTGAGTGATTTGGTTGACAAGCACATTTGAGCTTGTTCCAACAAAGTTATTGATTACTATGGCAGTTATGACACCGACTACTCCTCCAACTAATCCAGCGACTAAACCAAACCGAACTCCCCAACCCAAAGCTGATTTCAAACGTAAAGAAAAATCTTTCGGAGGAACGTTTCCATTCGCAACTTCTGATTCTTCGATACCTTGATGTTGTTCGGTTGTCTCTGCTGAGTTTTTTGTTTCTTTTTTTGGTTTCACAATTATTCCCACAGTTTGCTAGGAAGTTCCATACAATTATAGATGACTTAATGCTTAAAGGATTAACTCATGCTATTAATTCTGAGTTTTACTTTCTGTTTAATGTATGTTATCCCTAAAATTAAGGGCTTCAAACGAGTTGTTATTCAATTATCTTCAGGGAGATGTAGTCCAGTCATACCTTACTGTTTTCGCCCATAGATTATTCATTGTGATAAATCTAGGGAAATTTTAGCAATTTGATGTGGAAAACTCATCTCCGTGGGAGGGTCAGCGATTACTTTTTTCCAATTAAGTGTAAAGGCATCACTGATACTTTGGCTAATACAAAAAATCGTATTGTTGCGAAAGCTTCTTTTGTTGCATTCCTGAGTAAGGATTTTTGCTGTCCGAATCGAATAAAGCGGAATCAAGCAGTCTTCAGAATTCAGTAACTCTATGGCCTGTGTTGAAAGGGTTTTAGGATTTTGCTCATAAACTAACTTTTCAACCACTATCAAACCATATTGTTTTAGGCGATTTTTTAGATCTGTTGTGACGTATTTGCCGCGTAAGTAAAGTAATCGGGTTTGCGGTTTAAGAGTCACAAGGTGCTGGATTAGATCTTCAACCTGATGCTCTTTAGTCACGACATTGAGACCATATGATTGAGCAATCTTTGCGGTCTGAGTCCCCACACAGTATATTGTTTTTCCTTTAAGTGATTTGATGGTATCACCCAATGATTTTAGAGCATTTTGAGAGGTTACTATTATCCCTTCAAAGTCTCCAAATTCTAACACTGTAGAATGGTAGACAATTTCAATGAGTGGGGATTGAACTATATTGAGACCAGGGATAATTGCCTTAAGTTCGCTTGCCAACCTATCTGAAGCATCATGCGGTCGAGTGATCAATACTGGTCTTGGTTTGGCCAAGTAAACTACTCCATAGTTTCCGTTTGGGTTGGTCAGCGTGTCAATTTAGCCTAATTCGTAAGAATACGCAACAGGGGTATTCTTCAAGAGCATAAATCTGTAATTCAGCAAATTTTTATGCTGGCTTTAAACTATCCATCTCGCAATTGTTTGGATTGATTCAGCGGTACTGAAGGAGCCCAGTTATCAAGGCGGCACGTATCAGGACCATTATCAAAAACATTTGTGCCATTGACCGCAAGAATTGTTTGAACATCATCATTCTTAATACGACCCGTCAAGCGTTTCCACGGTTTGTTATCCGTTGGCATAAGATTAACCTGCAGCTTTCTTTGTGGTTCTTCGCTCGCATCTTCACTCCTGTTGTCCCCTACCGCAAGAATGGCGATACCTGAATAAGCATCCAGTGGGGTACGTATAATTTCACCTTCCGCATTAGCTCCCTCAGTCGTTATAGTGTGACCATCTCGCTTGGCAATCCGAAAATTACCTGTGCCTTCATGCCTTCACCAAATCCCTTGATTTTGTCTACCATTAGTGGCGATTAGTCTTTCCGAAACAGAAATAGATATATCACAGCTTGTGAAGTTGCAGTACAATTAATGCTGCCTGTGGCGAGTATAGCAGAATTCGTGCAAGGACATATCTCCGCATCTTGAGCCGATACGTTGACTGGTAGAAACACACTCCATGAAACGAGAAAGAAAAGAACTGACAACAGACTAAAATAGCGGCTTAACATTTTGCAATCCTTGCTAAGTTTCTTTAAACATGAAGAGAGGGGGGGGGTAGATGATTTTATTTTGCAGGAATCGCACTGATTATCATGTACTATCAAGTTTATTTAAATGGAAAGCATAATTTAAATCCTTTCTAGCCATAGAGTTGTATGAGAATATGTTTGCATAAATCTCTTATGGAGTGTCAATGAAAAATAGAGTCATTTTGGCATTACTATGTTTGAAGTGATAAAATTAAGCATGAATGAATTCACAACATTTTCTCTTCCTTATAGTGAATTTAGACCTGATACCTGATTCGAAGAGAAAACTCAATTTGTCGCTCATTGTCACTTTGATTGACGTTCTATGGAAAAACTTTAACGGGTCTATATTCTTCAATAGCCATTCACTGGAAAGCACAATATGTGATTGTAAAGCCGGTTAATTTTATATCAATTTTTTAAGGAGTACTGATTTGGCTATTCCAAACTCACAAAGTATGACAGTTCTTGGTATTGAAAGTAGTTGCGATGATACGTCTGTTGCCCTCATCAAACATAAGGCAAACATCCACCCACAAGTATTATCCCTCATCGTTTTGAACCAAAATCACCTGCATAAACAATATGGAGGTATTGTTCCAGAGATTGCTGCAAGAGCACACTCAGACAAATTAGATTATTGCACTATTGAGGCTCTTAGGCAGGCTAATTCAAAAGTCCATGATATTGACCTAGTTTCCGTTACTGCTGGACCAGGACTTATTGGAGGTGTTTTATCAGGGGTGGCCTTTGCAAAGGGTCTTTCATGGGGAATTGGAATTCCTATTGTGGGTGTTAACCACTTAGCAGCCCACGCATTATCCCCCGGATTAACAACTGAGTGTCATTTCCCCTACTTATGCTTACTTATTTCTGGAGGCCACTGTCAATTTCTCGCGGTGCTTTCTCCAAAAGAGTATAGGCGTTTAGGTGGCACCATTGACGATGCCCCTGGCGAAGCATTTGATAAAACTGCTCGACATCTTGGCCTTCCCCAGCCGGGAGGGCCTAGCATTGAGAAACTAGCAAAAAATGGTGTCAGTGATCGATATCATTTTCCCCGACCTCTTACAGGCAGAGAGGGATGTGACCTTTCTTTTTCTGGGTTGAAAACAGCTTTTCTGAGAGAAGTAGAAAAAATACATGGTACAACCGGAAGTGTCAGCGAACAGCAACAGGCAGACTTATGTGCGAGTTTCCAAAAAGCTGTGAGTGATACCTTAAGAATTAAATCACAGACAGCTATCACTCAATTTGAAACACAGATGAAACAGAAGCCTACCTTTTTTGCCTTGACCGGTGGCGTAGCAGCTAATCATGAATTACGCGGTTCAATTGAAGCCCTTTGTCATGATAACGGAATTAAATTTTATGCTCCTCCACTTAAATATTGCACTGATAATGGTGCCATGATAGCATGGGCTGGTTTACAATTATTTTATTTAGGCCAAGCTGATGGCTTGGAATTACAAGCCCGTTCGAGATGGCCATTAGATCCAAACAGCCGACCTCTATTGGGGTTTGGAAAAAAAGGTGCTAAAGCTTAGAAATGAAATTCGTATTTTGTAAAAATCAATTTAATGGACGAAAGGCCGAATTGTGAGATCATGAGATATTGGTTGTTTAAATCAGAACCCAGTGAATGGAGCTGGGAAGATCAAATCGCCAAAGGCGAAATTGGTGAAGAATGGGATGGTATCCGAAATTATCAAGCGCGTAACTATATGCAAGAAATGAATATCGGTGACTTGGGGTTCTTTTATCACTCACAAACGTCAAAAACGATTGAAGGTATTGTTGAGGTCATCGCGACTGCTCACCAAGATAGCACTACCGATGACTCTCGTTGGCGCTGTGTTGATGTGAAAGCAGTAAAGCCATTTAAAAAACCCGTTTCTTTAAAAGAATGTAAATCAGTTGTAGAACTTTCAGATATGGTTCTTGTCAATAACTCTCGTTTGTCAGTTCAACCAGTCAAGGAAAATGAATGGAATATCATCTGTTCAATGGGAGGCATTGACAATGCTTAATCGTGGAAATTTATTTTAATTTACGACATTTTATTAAGTAAAGATTTGATCAAGCACTGCCAATTTGTTGGAATTTAATTCCCTCTTTATCACACAGAGCAAGAAAGTTTGATAACCCCACTTATTAGGTTAACTTCAATACTTCCTTTTCAATTGTATATCTCCTATTGAGCGTCAATCAAGGTGATTGGGTGATTGCCAAGGGCGAGTTTACTAGTAAAGGGGGAACGTTAACAGATCTTTAACTCTTGGAGTCTCAATCGTTTTAACCTACTAAGCAACCCCGCCCATCCAAAATAGCAACTTGGAAATAGATGCTCTCATCAAAATAGCAAAAAATTCCTGACTAGGAAAAATAAAGAAAAAAGCAAGCCGTTTTCAATCGAAAATTCTTGCTGGCTTCTAGCTAACATTCGCTCTCAACTCCTCAAAACTTGTTGTTTTTACCTCGCAGGTTTAAATTTAATGCTGTCGAAATGTTGCCCTGAAATAACATTTTAATTTTAACTTTGCGTATCTTATAATTTTAATAATACCTTACTAAAGGTGCCTTGCAAGGAACCAACTTATGTCTCTCAGCGTTGATGTCATCCCAAACCGAACCTCGCCTCCCGCAATCCTCCTCCGCGAAGCTTGGCGCGATGGTAAACGGATCCGCAGAAGAACCATCGCTAATCTCTCCAAGATGCCACCCTTCCTCATTGACGCCATTCGCCTCAGCCTCGCAGGAGGGGTCACGTTCCCATCGCTCAACGCCGCTGTCGATATCCGACGATCCCTCCCATATGGACATATTGCCGCGGTATTGGGAACACTCCAGTCACTTGGCCTGATTCGTGTCTTCGGGCGCAAATCGGAGCGAATGCGGGACCTCCTTGTAGCAGCCGTGATCGCTCGTGTCGTGGACCCCACTTCGCAGCTTTCTGTGGCCCAAACACTCTCGCCAGAAACCGCATCCACAAGCCTTGAAGCAGTACTTGAACTTGGTCAAGTCT
This sequence comes from Rhodobacteraceae bacterium bin131, assembly GCA_002239085.1. Classification (GTDB taxonomy): domain Bacteria; phylum Pseudomonadota; class Alphaproteobacteria; order Rhodobacterales; family Rhodobacteraceae; genus MPNP01. Next base: position 44,191 of record MPNP01000008.1, read on the forward strand.
CGGACAACGAAGTACTCCTCATGCTGGACTGGCTCCTGAAGCGAAAGCCATGGATTGAGAGGAGCCTCGCAAACCGGCACCTCAAAGGAGAGAACACACTGCTCCTTTACAACGTGAGTAGCTCCAACCGCGATGAGAAGAAGAACAAGCGACAGATCACCTACGGACTGCTATGTTCTGCGGACGGGTGTCCTGTCGCCCTCAAGGTGTTCGCAGGTAACACCGGCGAATCCACCACCGTGGCGTCCCAAGTGGATACCGTCCGCAAGCGCTTTGGCATTGACCGCGTAGCCTTTGTCGGCGACCGGGGCATGCTCAAGACGGCTCGCATCCGCAAGGACATGAAGTCAGCAGAGCTTGACTGGGTATCGGCTCTGAAGTCAGGCGACATCCGCAAACTAATTCAAGAGGATCCAATGGGTGTTCTAGCTCCATTGACCGCCGAAGAACTGGTTCTCAACGCCGTAGCGGAGGTCATCAGCACGGATTTTCCCGGTGAGCGGCTCATGGTCTGCCTGAACCCACGACTCCGGCACGAACGAGCTCGGAAGCGCACCGCATTCCTCCATGCAACCGAGGAGGTACTGGAGACAATAGCAGCCGCGGTGCGATCTGGTCGCTTGAAGGGGAAAGAATGTATCAACCGCCGGGTGGAACACGACATCAACCGCCGGAAAGTCGGCAAACACTTTACCATTGATGTCACTGATGACGCCATTGTCTGGTACCGCCGGCAAGACCGTATCACCGCTGAGGCACGGCTTGACGGCATCTACGTCATCCGTACCAGTCTGGATACCACGGCACTGGGTTCCGAAGCGGCAGTGGAAGCTTACAAGAGCATCGCACGGATTGAGCGGGCGTTCCACATGATGAAAGCCACCCGACTCAAGGTCCGACCTGTAGACGTCTATTCCGAAAACCATATCCGTGCTTACATGTTCGTGTGTATGCTGGCGTATTACTTGGAATGGCACATGCGCCAGCGCCTTGCACCACTCCTGTTTGAGGACGACGACCACAAGGGAGCACGGGCACAAAGGAATTCCCCTGTGGAACCAACCAGAGTCTCCAAGGGTACACAAACCAAGGCAATCACCAAGCGCACTTCCGAGGGGCCGCCGGTTCACGATTTCACGGCACTACTCGCCGACCTCGCCACTCTGACACTGAATGAGGTCACTCTAACTGGAAGTTCAGACTATGCTTTTCCACTACTGGCGACCCCGACGGAGTTACAAAACCGAGCCTTTGACCTGCTGGAGATTGACCCAGCCAATTATGTTGCCATGTCAGTGGCAGGTTGAACCCACAAAAATCTGCCCTCAAACCCTGTAAATACAAGGGAATCATGTCAAAAATTTCAAAATGAAGTTTTGTCTAGAAGTTTGTTTATTTCCTAGAAATGGCGAAACCTTTAAATGCTTTGGATTCACCACGGTAATGAAAATTTCCTTAATAAGGTGATTAACCTACTTGCCTGTCTGTCCTGCCTCCGCAGAAGTACCGTATTTCGGGAGGTCAGCGGAGGGGATATTACGGGCAGCAAGCAAGGTGTCTCTCACAAAAGCAATGTGAGCTGTTTCCTCAATGATCTCAGCAAGGTACTGAGCAGACATCAGCGATTTGCCCACCCCTATGGTACCATGATTGGCAAGCATAGCGGCCATTACCTTAAGATCACGAAACACCGGACTTATTTCTCTCTCGGTTTGCGGCCCGCCTTGAGGCGATAGTGGAATCAAGGGTATGCGACCTATTTTCTCAATGGTTTGTACTGTAAGACAGGGAATCGGAAGCCCTGCGCAGGCATATCCAGTCGCCCAGGGACTGTGATAATGTACAATTGCCTGGATGTCATCCCGAATACGGTAAAGGTCCAGATGGAATCCCAGATCCTTAGAAGGCCGGTAAGATGATGGTTCAATTGTCCCGTCCAGATGCACAATCTGCAAATTATCACGGGAACATTCATTTAAACCAATTCCAGAAGGTTTAATGATGATCGAATCGGAGTTATCCAACCGTACGGAAAGATTCCCTCCGGCGTTGGTTTGAAGCCCCAGATTAAAGCTTCTTTTAGCAACAGAAATGAGTTCGTCCATACGCTGGAGGATTTTCCTGTTTTCATTCATATTGAGAGTCCTCCTGAAGAGCTTCCATCAGTGCGTTGACTGCAAAGTCGGCCGTTTCTTCATCATTGATATGGGAATCCAGTATTATGACGTCATAAGATTTGGCCGCACCCTTGAAACATTCAGCTGCAATATTCCGCAACTCCCTGTCTTCAATCGCTCCTCCGGGACAATCTTCACTCGAAAAACCTCCCATCGGTAATACCAATCGGGTAGGCCCACTCCCCTGATTTAAAGCATGAGCAAGGGCTGTACATGATAATTCTATCTCCTCTTTTGACATTTTTACATGCGTGAAATAACCCGAATGCTGGTAATGGCGACGCTCAAGAAAATGAGGTGGAACAAGTTCAATTTCGCCAAGGCCTATGAAATTCAGACCCCCTGGCAGCATGACACAAGGGAGGTGCCCGGCAGCTGTAAATCGGTCCGGCATGTTAGCATGGACGCCAGCAACGTGAATGCGCGTGATTTCATGCACGGTCATATCAATCACACCAGTAAATGCTCCCGCTTTGGCAAAGCGGGAAAAGGCAGCACCGCCAAATCCGTTGGCATGAAATGATGTCGTCTCATGTCCTTGCTGACGCAGGCGGGAAATTATTGCTCTAGCGGCGTTCTGGGTTACCCCAAGATTTGTTAACCCAATGGATTTGGTTGCCAATACAGATTGGACTTCATGCCGGGCGAGACCTTCAAGCATGTGAGCGGCATTTTCAAGAACGTGCCGGAGGGAACTGTTCAAGCCTTCAATATCCGACAGGGTGGGAATTAAGACAATGGAATTATCAGAAACGGCAAACCGCGGGTCAAAGGGAAGAGTCGTGACTAGGATTTTAGGAAAATCAAAGGGTAATTGCCTCAGTATCTGAAGAATGATTTCTCCTCCGGTACCTCCCCCAAGTCCTAAAACTGCACTGCTATCAGTTAAATGATTCTTGTTGATACGAGTGGCGATTTCCTGCACAACCTTGTTCATCTGGGTAATCTTTTGAGATGCTTCCCAGGTTTCCCCATTTGACCCGAGGGAAATATCGAGTAGATTAACCTCTACCCCACTGGTTTCCAAGACGTTTTGGAGATATCCGATTTCTTCAGATTTGGTTTCCAACGTTGCTAGTAAGAGAACGGCCTTCATTTATAGATTAACCTTTTACCGCTCCTGCAGTCATGCCGGTAATGATCTGTCGAGAAGCGAAAAGAGTAAAGATTATTGACGGAATCGCCAATAGCATTCCTGTCGCCATGATAACACCCCATTCAACATTAAACTCCGACATGTTGTTGACAATCAGGATTGGAACGGTTTTCGTATTTCGGTCTGACAAGGCAGAAGCCAAGAGATATTCATTCCATGCAATGCGGAAGGTAAAAATTGCGGCGGCGGCAAGACCAGGCTTAATGAGCGGTAGAACTATTTTGAAAAAGACCTGAAAAGGTCCGGCACCATCAACACGCGCCGCTTCTTCCAAAGATCTCGGAATCTGGACGATAAAACTTTGTAGTATCCAGATCACGAAGGGGAGATTCATGGCAATGTAAACCAGAATTATTCCGGAGTGTGTACCTGCTAGGCACACATCACCTCGGCCACCGAACATTTCACGGATCCATTCACCGATCATCGTTGATCTGTCAATGCAGAACTCGTTGTTCCACAGACCGAAAACCGGAACCAGCAATACCGCAGGGGGAACCATACGAACCATTAGGGTGGTCAGGGAAACAGTATCGCGTCCCATAAATCGAAACCGGACCAGGGCATAGGCTGCCATACAGCCAATAATCAGGGTCAGGCCAGTTGAAATCAAGGCGATAATAAGGGAATTGATGAAGGCCCCGCCAAACTTCAGGGAACAGAATTCCATATGATCGGGTTCGTACCACAGAATATCACAAAGAGCGGTCTCATAGTTTTGGATTGTTGGGAGAAAGAGCATTCCCGAAGTACCACCAATAATATCCACATCCAGCTTGAAGGAGTTGATGAACATTAGGCAGACCGGCCCGACAGCCATAAAAACAAGAGCGGCCAGCAGGGCGTAGAATGCGGGATGTTGACGTTCAGTTTGCATCTTCTCAGCCCACTTCCCTGAATTGTCTTGCCGCTCTGGCAGCACGGGCTTCCTGTATTCTTGTAAAGGCAAACATTGCACAGGTCAGAATCATCAGCAGTATCAGGAGATAATTTGACATTGCTGCCGCTGTGCCAAGTTCACGAAATTCGGTTGCCGTTCTGGATATACGCAAGGCGATGATTTCCGTTGACAAACCTGGCCCGCCTTCAGTCATGACCAAGATGACCTCCAAAACCTTGAAGGCATCAATCAGGCGCAACAGTGCAGTGACGATCAAAACAGGCATCATTAGGGGAAGTTTGATATGCCAAATTTGTTGCCAACCCGTTGCTCCATCAATGCGGGCGGCTTCAAGTGCTGATTGGGGCAGGGATTGCAAAGCAGCAAGTGCCAGAATGAAGATAAAGGGTGTCCATTGCCAAATATCGGCAATAATAACGGATAGGAGGGCATTTTGCCCTAACCAATCAATACCCTCAAAACCCCAGGATTTCAAAGTCCGATTGAATGTTCCAACTGTAGGATGGTACATGTAGCGCCACATCAGACCCACAACGACCGGGGCGATCATCATCGGAAGGATGAACAGGGTTCGCAGGATTGACATGCCCCGGATTTTTCGGTCCAGAAGCAAGGCCAATCCAACACCAATCACCAGCTCGGCGATGACGACTGAAATAGCAAAAGTCAAGGTGACCGAAAGGCTCTCTCGAAAAGCAGGATCATAAAAAAGCGTAACATAGTTCTTGAAAGCCACGAAGGTTGATTCGGATATTTTCTGGCTTGGATCCCAGTCCCGAAAGGAGCCGTATATCATGTAACCCAAGGGATAGAGCAATGCGACGGCCATGATGATCGCAGCTGGCAATACAAACATGTAGGGCGAAAGCCTATTCATGTTCAGTCTTAGCATGCTCTTTCCACTTTGTGTGTCAATACCGGATCAGAGTTATTCCCTGATCCGGTTAAAGGTTCTATCCCAGATTAATCCCAAGTATAGTAACCGGCTTCTTCCATCACTACCCTAGTGCGTTCAGCCACACTATTGAGAGCTTCTTCAATATCCAAGTCTTCCGTAAGAACTTTCGAAAGTGTTGTACCTATATCGGCATTGATTTTGCCCCAAACGGGTATGATTGGACGCCAGTCCGGGTCAGCATGTTTCAATGCTTCACCGAATGTCGCCATGTGAGGGAACTTAGCGTTCACATCCGGATCGGCATGGGTTGAAAAGCGTGATGGATTTCCACCTTCCAGAGCAACAAGCTTGTCCCCATGTTTGGACGTCAGCCACTGCATCAGAAGAAAGGCAGCTTCCTTGTTTACAGCGTTTTTCGGAATACCGATGCCGAAACCTCCGGTCTGGCTTCCTCGTCTGACACCCATCGGATGGAGAGCCCAACCGACTTTACCAACAACCTTGGATTTGTCAGGATCATTGATTTGACCGGCCACTACGGTCGTATCAAGGAACATGGCCGTATCCCCATTCAGGAACGAGCCCAAGGCTTCTCCAAAGCCAAATGAAGCCGCTCCTTCGGGACCACAGTCAACAATGGTCTTGAGTGCGTTGGCGGCAGCGATACCAGCCTCGTTATTGATAATGGGATTCCATTTGTCATCGAAAATGCGACCACCCAAAGGTGCTAAATGCAAAAGGAAAGCGTGACTGGCATGATGCCCGGAGGCAGCTCGGCTAGACAATCCGCCCATACTTGGTTCCAACTCGGGGATTTGACAGGCGAGTTCCAGCAATTCATCGTAGGTTTCAGGAACTTCAAGTCCGTGCTTATCAAAGATATCTTTACGATAGCCGAGAATGGACGTTTCCGAACCATAAGGAATGCCAAAAAGAGACCCTGTTTTTCCTTCAAGATAGCCCTTGTTCCCACCGGCAAAGCCGATATTGTAGACATAACCGTCAATCAGGTCGTCTGCATCATAAGAGGGATCAGACAATTTGGGATTCATGAAGTAGCGGGCCAGATTTTCAAGTTGGTCAGCATAGACATAATCCGCTTTGGAAAAGACCACATAGGCGATCAGATCGTATTCCCCTTCTTCCTGTCCTAGTTCCAAGGTCTGACGCTCGCGCATTTTCAGATAGGGCAGTTGGTCCACTTCAACTTCAATCCCTGTTTCCTCGGTAAATTGGGGTAAAATTTTCATGACGGCATCATAATGCGGATGGGCCGGAAAATTTATAATTAAGGTTTGACCGCTATAGGGTTCATAAGGATTGGCAAAAACTGCCGCCGACATTGCAACGGTGGTAATGACTCCGGCTACAATGATTTTTAAGTATTTCATCATAATTAAATCTCCTTGTTAAATTAGATGCTAAAAAGCATTTTCAGTTATGCGGTCAAACAGCTGAAGTCCCTCAGGTCTGACCGCAAACCTGAGCGTCTCTCCAAGCGCAATTGGTGTTTCAGATTTTAGTTCCACCGTTACGTTTGTATTTCCACAGGTGCATAACAGGACCGATTGTGCACCAATATATTCGGAGACAATAACCCTCAGATCGAAGGATATGTCTTCCTTGGCATTTGCATCGAAATTCAGATCACTGGGACGAATTCCCAGCGTGACAGCTTTGTCAGTTGCTTTAAGTTTGACTCTGTGGTCTTCTGGCAACTTTATCTTAAAACCTGATCCCTGGGCATAAAGTTGGTCATCCTCTTCAACCAGTTCCGAATCAAGAAAATTCATAGGTGGTGACCCCAGAAAACCCGCCACAAATTTATTCACCGGGTTTTTAAACAATACCTCCGGTGTACCCTCCTGTTGAATACGACCGTTGTGCATCACGACGATTCGGTCAGCCAAGGTCATGGCTTCAACCTGATCATGCGTTACATAAATCATGTTTTTCTGAACACTTTGGCGCATCAGGGCAAGTTCAGCCCGCATTTGCCCTCGCAATTTAGCGTCCAGATTCGACAAAGGCTCATCAAACAGAAATATGGAACTGTCTTTGGCCAGTGCCCTTGCCATTGCAACACGTTGCCTTTGTCCTCCTGACAACTCACCCGGCTTGCGGTGCAAGAACTCCGTTAGACCTACTATTTTGGCGACTTCCAGAACCTTTTTCTTAACTTCATCCTTGGGACGCTTTTGCAATCTCAGAGCAAAGGAAATATTCCGTGCCACATCCATGTGGGGATAAAGGGCATAGTCTTGGAAAACCATGGCCAAGTCCCGGGCCTTGGGCTCAAGATGGCTGATGGGTTTATCGCCAATAAAAATTTCACCTTCAGTGACCGTCTCCAGGCCGGCAATCATTCGCAGTGTCGTTGATTTACCACACCCTGAGGGACCCACTAGAACAGTAAATTCATTATTTTCCATGTTTAAATCAATGCCGTGAAGAACCTCTACTGAACCATAGCGTTTGACAAGATTTACAAGACGTATTACAGGCATGATCTCTCTTGAACATGGAATAAATTAAATATTGTATACAATACTTAATAATTATATTCAATAAAAATAATTTATTATTAGTTCACTATTGTCATTGTGTGATAATCATTGTATTAAATCATCTGAAATGATTAAGAATCGCATTATAACATGACCAAAAAGCCAGCTTCAAAAGAAACTGTACACAAACTTTCAACTGCGCAAAAAATTGAGCGGGCTCTGATTGAGGAAATAAGTACAGGTGAACTTTCCCCTGGGCAACATTTGGATGAGAATGGTCTGGCGGTAAGGTTTGGTGCCTCACGGACTCCAGTTCGGGAGGCTTTGTCGCGGCTCGCCGCGCAGGGTATCTTAATTCAGGGGGAACAGCGGGGAATGTTTGTGGCTCAATATTCCCGTGAGGAATTGGGTTTGATATTTGAAGCGATGCATGAGATTGAGGCAGCGTGTGCTCGTATCGTTGCACAAAGACTTAGTCTTCTGGCTAGAAGCGAGATTGAAGCCGCTCAGGCCGAGTGCCTGAAGGCTGCCGAGACTGGGGACCGCAAAAGCTACTTGCGGGCCAATGAAGATTTTCACCAGGCGATCTATCGGGCTACAGGCAATCCTTATATTGCTGCCATTGCCAAGGAATTTCGTAATCGGACGGGTCCATTCAGGGCCAAAAAATTTGCTTCTCGAGAGGATTTGATTGCTTCTGCCCAAAGTCACCAGGTATTGGTCGACGATATTTTTTCCGAGGATTCAGCCAAGGCAACCAAGGGAATGCGGTCGCATATGACCGAGAGTTTTATTCAGGCACTTAAAGTGAATTGAATTATTTATGATTTCCAAGCATATTATGTATGTAAAACTTTAATTTTGCATACAACTTGATTATTAAACAGCATCATGCAAAGGAACACAAATGGGTATTAATGAAACCAGAATCCATCCCATCAATACCGGTTGGTTACATGGAGATCTTGGCACGTATATCTTCTGGAAAGGTCCGGCGGGCAAGAAAAAATGGCAACCGGTCTATTGTCATTATGTTGATACCGGAACCCATAAAATACTGATTGATACCGGTCTTCCGGACCAAGAACGGGCTTCGAAATATCATCACAATTGTGAAAAACGCGACTGCTTACAAGTCCATGAACACCTTGAGCAAAGACTTGGTATTCATCCTGATGCAATTGATGCAATTGTTTTTACCCACCTGCATTGGGACCATGTCCAAAACATGAAGGAATTCAAAAACGCCCGCTACATAGCTCCCAAAGCCGAGATTGAAATGGCTTACAATCCTTTGCCTCTCTATTACCGAACCTACGAATCTGGCCTTCTGGGCATTGAGCCCGCCTATACAGGTTGTGCCTTTGAAGCTGTGGATAAGGAGTGCGAAGTGTTGCCCGGCATTACGATGTTCCCGACCCCCGGCCATTCAGTGGGGCATATGGCCGTGACGGTTGCCACGGCAATGGGAGACATTGTCGTGTGCGGAGATGCTATTTTTGAAGAACGAAATCTTGACCCCAATCCGGCTGAGAAATGGCGGTTTTGGGTCCCTGCCCGTTTTGTCAATAGTTATGAAGGTTGGAAATCAGTGGAGGAACTTGACAAGCGGGCCGATTATGTCTTGCCCTGTCATGATTACGATGCCAATGTCCGATCGATGGTCTTTCCATACGAAGGAATGCCCTTACGTAAACGTCGTCAGGTTATCCCAGGTTATCAGTTTTATTTTGCCGACATGCCGGGTGATACCGCACAAAAATCGGCACCGGCTATGCCAGCTGATGAAGTTGAAGCATATATCAACAACCTTGCCGATCCTGAACAAATGGCAGATTGAAACTTGTGACTCGTATTATTGAGACACTAACGGATATCGCTGATCATTACGAGGTAATTGTACTTGACCAATGGGGAGTATTGCATGATGGGTGCAGTCCATACCCAGAGGCAAACAAAACACTGAATCACCTAGCATCAGCCGGTCATCGTCTGGCCGTACTATCAAATTCTGGGAAGAGAGCCAAATCAAATGCTGATAGAATTTCCCAAATGGGTTTTTCAGCAAATTTATTTGATACAATCCTAACCTCAGGCGAGGTGCTCTGGCAGGATATCAACAAATCTGTGGTCCAGCATCGGATTTTCTTTCCCATTGAACGCACTGTAGGTGATTCTATTCATTGGGCCAAGGGGCTTGATGTCGATTTCACCACCGACCTCAAGGCAGCCCAGGCAATTTTACTGATGGGTTTGCCCGATGATACAAACCTTGCAGAGTGGCAAAGAATATTGAATGGTGCCTTAGATCTAAGGATTCCCATGTACTGTTCCAATCCAGATATATCTTCCCCAAGGGGAAGTAAAATAATTGAAATTTCGCCGGGCGTGTTGGCCCATGAATTTCAAAAGCGTGGGGGAGAGGTTTTCTTTTATGGCAAACCTTACGGACATACTTTTATGACTCTACAAAGGACTTTGGGAGTTAAATCTTCTTACATACTGATGGTGGGGGACAGTCTGGAACATGATATTGCTGGAGCTCATGCTTCGGGTTGGGATAGTTTGTTTGTGTCAGGGGGGATACACCGGAATTTATTCACCAAGGTAGAGCCCCAAAAGGCACTGCGATCACTGACCCGAGAAAAGAACCTTCCCTTACCAACCTATTTGATCAGGACCTTAAAATGAGCTCTCAAACATTACTCACTGATGAATTTCGTGAATTGTCAGCCCGCTTGGGACTGGATCCACTATTGGTTCAGGGAGCGGGAGGTAATACCTCGGTCAAGAAGGGAGATGTAATGTGGGTCAAGGCTTCTGGAACCCAACTGAGCAATGCCAAAGAACAGGACATTTTTGTCAAGGTTGATCGCAATATTGCCAAGGCAGAAGCATTTGGAAACGGAAAGGGAGATTGTCTAGGCGCCGTTCTTGAACCGACCGTTGGATTGAGACCGTCTATAGAGACAACATTTCATGCTGTTTTGGAGTATTCTTATGTCATGCATACCCATTCAGTCATGACACTTGTTCACGCCATCAGTCCAGAAGGAAGACAATCCCTAAAAGAAAAACTAAGTGGGCTTCCCTTTGCCATGGTACCCTATGCGAAACCCGGCTTGCCCTTGACCAACGAAATTCTCAGATGTGTGGAGCCAGACACTCAAATCATTATATTACAAAACCACGGTTTGATCTGTTGTGGACAGAGCATAAAAGAAGTGAGCGATTTGATATTCACCGTTGAGGAGCGCTTGTACATGCCTCCCCGCAAAGTTAGTGCTGTGCAACCGGACGACGAACCGGATGCACGGTTCCAGTGGTCAGATTTTAGCTGGCTTGCCAAGAATTCACGTTACTGTTCTTGGCTTGTCCAAGGTTCTTATTATCCTGATCATGTAGTCTTTCTTGGTCCAGCATTACCGTTACACGATAATGATAACAATCCCCCGGTTATCATGAAAGAAGGGGTTGGAATCTTGCTTCGCAAGGATGCCGGACCATCCCAGCAAGCCATGTTGCGATGTCTGGCGGAAATCCTGCAGAGGATACCCTTAGAATGGACTCTTGAACCCATCGGTGAAAAGGCGGAATCTGAACTTTTGAATTGGGATGCCGAAAAATACCGACAGTCTTTGGCTGCCCGTAAATGAGTCTGGCCCTCGGACTAGATATTGGTACATCCGGTATACGAACTGCCATAATCGACACTGACGGAAACCTGATCTCGCAATATCAACTGAAGCATGCTGCGCAAAATACCAATTTGATTGATGCCGAATTGTGGTGGGAATCAACACAAGATTGTATCAGGAAACAATGTTTAGCCTTACAGGAATTGGGAAGAAGCCCGCACGAAATCTCTGCCCTTGCGGTGGATGGAACCTCGGGTACAATGCTTTTAACCGATGCCAATCTGAGGCCCGTAACGCAAGCCTTGATGTATAATTCCAAGGGATTCCATCGAGAAGCTCAACTCATCAATTGTGTTGCTCCAGATCTTCACATTACACAAGGGTCCACCTCTGCCTTAGCCCGTGCCCTTTATTTGATAGGAGAAGATAAGGAAAACCGAGCCAATCACCTCTTGCACCAAGCCGATTTCATAATGGCAAAACTATCAGGGGTCGGGGGATATTCAGATTACAACAATTCCCTGAAAACAGGTTTTGATCCTGAAGCTGAAACCTGGCCCGACTGGCTATCAGAACTGGGAATAAATAAGGCCTTGCTGCCTGAAGTTGTTGCTCCGGGAAATGCGGTCGCCACAATTTCAAATACGGTTGCCAAGAAATTTAATCTGTCAGACGATGTAAAGGTCATTGCCGGTACAACAGATAGTATAGCGGCCTTTCTGGCATGTGCCGAGCCTCACCCTGGGATGGCTGTTACTTCCCTAGGTACGACATTGGTGATAAAGGTCATGTCAAAAACCCGAATAGATGATCCCCAAATTGGCCTCTATTCCCACAGGTTGGGGAAAGGTTGGCTAGCCGGTGGGGCTTCCAATACCGGAGGCGGGATACTGGCGAGGTTATTCACTCCTGACGAAATTGAGACTCTCAGTTCAAGAATTGATCCCAAAGTTTCACCTGGATTGAATTATTATCCCCTCTTAACTTCAGGTGAACGTTTTCCTATTAATGATCCTGATTTGGAACCCTGCCTGATTCCTAGACCTGAAAATGATGTGGAATTTTTGCATGGTATACTTGAAAGCATAGCGAAAATTGAATCCGATTGCTATTACGCTATTCAGAAACGAGGAGGTGCTTTTCCTCATACCATTTATACTGCGGGTGGTGGTTCCTCAAACCAGATTTGGACTGCAATTAGAGAAAAAACCTTGGGACAAAAATTACTTAAGGCCAACCACACCGAGGCGGCTGTGGGAGTCGCCAAACTTGCGCTCTCAAGAGCATAAAAGATATCCAGAATTCTGTCCTCCTCTACGACCCTCATTGCCCATCTTCGTAATAGTCGCCGCACGCATCCTTCGCCTCTTTCGGTTTATGACAGCTTGCTAAACAGAGGGTGTTGATAATTTTTTATAACCCGGAGTCTGATCTGCTAGCCTTGATCACACTTGGATCTATATTTTTACCTCATTAGCTTGCGAATCCTATTTTTTTGTATCTGGCAAGGTGTCTTGTGCATCAAAGTTTAACCCTAGTATCACAACACCTTTGAAGTGATGTCATTAATTTGCATTATTCTCTGTCATATTGTCAATAAACACCACCAATTAATTGAGAGCAGTAATTCTTCCGCAATCATCAGGTTCATCGTGCATGCCTAACTGGTCGTATGGTTGGAGCTGATACTGGGGAGTATTGATAGAGGATAATGATGATGGAAAAGACATGCAGAAACATTGACCGCGTGCATTTGGCAGAGGATGAGAAGCAGTGTTTACAAGACCGTATCAAGCGTGGCAAGGGTTCGGCTCAATCACGCTTACGGGCTCAGATTCTGTTGTGAGCCGACGCGCACCGTCCTGGTGGTCAATACAAAGACAAGGCGATAGCTGATAGTGTTGGTGTGGGTACTGCAACGGTTGAAAGGGTGCGTCAACAATGCGTTTTGGAGGGGATTGAAGCGACGGTTGAACGCAAGTTTCAAGAGAACCGTAAGCCGCGCGCACTGGATGGTGAGAGTGAGGCTAAACTGGTCATGTTGGCCTGCTCCAAGCCGCCCGAGGGTCATGCTCAGTGGCGTTTAAAACGGTTAAGTGATCAGTTGGTTGAACTAGAGATTGTGGACACGATTTCGACCGAGACGGTGCGGAGGGCGCTAAAAAAACTGCTTAAAGCCGTGGCGTAAGCAGACCTGGTGTATTCCCCCGAAGCGAATGCCGATTTTATCTATGCTATGGAAGATGTTCTGGAAGTTGACCATCGCGAGTATGATGACCACACGGTTTTAGTCTGCTTGGATGAGACGTCAAGGCAACAGACACTGGAAACCCGTCTCCCTTAACCCGTGCGTCCGGGCCAATCCGCGTGCGACGATTACGAATAGACACGGAACGGAACCGCCCATCTCTTCATGTTGTCGGCTCCACTGCTGGGATGGCGTCATGTGAAAGTCACTGACCGTCGAACTAAGCCGGACCTTGCCCATGTGTTGAAAGACCGTGCCGATGTTCATTTTCCTGATAAACACCTTGTCCTCGTCATGGACAATTTGAACACGCACAAACGGTCCACCTTGTATAACGCATTCAAACCCGCTGAGGCACGTCGTCTCGTCAATCGGTTTGAGGTTCACTATACACCCAAGCACGGGAGTTGGCTAAATATGGCCGCAATTGAAATCAATGTCATGACGCGTCAATGTCTAGCAAAGCGGATCCCTGACCGTGCGACGATGGAGCATAAAACCAAGGCTTGGGTGGATTATCGGAATGAGACAGCCAAGCCGATTAATTGGCAGTTCAAAACCGAGGATGCACGCATCAAGTTGAAATCGCTTTATCCATCAGTTCAATGAAGTTATGATACTAGTATCTCGCCATTATCCATCAATTCAATGAAAGCGTGATACTAGCCTCCACATTGGCACTACTCAGACCAACAAATCTCCATTAAGGTATTTTCTAATTTGGAATAAATAGACGTGCCCTTAAATAAAACGCCATAATCATTTTCTTGAAGATATTGAGTTCCACTTTGGTTTGCTTCCCATCTATCAGGCAAGATACCAGTTAAATGTTCTATATCTATGTACCTTACTTGATAGATATGGTGCCTGCCTTGATTATCATTCCTTTGATCATAGGAAGTAGAGATAAAATTTACATTTCTGTAATTTAGATAATTCGTTATACCATCTAAATCTCCATTATACCGAGTATGACGATGGCCAGAAATTTCTAAAACTCTTTTTCTTGTGTTGACTTGGCCAGATTTAATTTGAAGAAATATTGATCTGCCATTAAACTGAACTTCAACATCAGCTCTATCATCATGTCCTCTTTCAGTCCACCTAGCATGATGTTGGGTTACAGTATCTGACTTGATTGCTCTTACAATTAATTCTTCCAACTCCCATCCCTGACATCTTCCACCATTAAACTAATCATGATATCTTGTTAAATCAATTCGGTAATGTTGAAGCATTCTAGGGGTCAATCTATAAGGCATGTTGTTTCATCCACTTCTTTGCAAATTCAATAAACAAGGGGTTTATTTCAACGCCCCTATATTCACAACCAAGTTGATGTGCAACAATACATTCAGAACCAGAGCCAGCAAATGGGATCAAAACCCTGCCAGGTTCTTTTTTGCGTATTCTTGACCTTATAAGCCTTTCGGTGAGTTTCATTGGCTTTTGTGTCGGATGTTTTAATGTTTCATGGTTTCTATGATTTCTCATTTCAATAGGTGGAAATACTTGTTTATTACAATCCATACACATAAACCATCGTTCCGTTGCACCGGCTCCACCAGCCAAGGCAGGAATTTTAATGACATCCCGGGGCAATGCTCCTTTCTGGTGTGCTTTATATTCAGTTTCTTTTCCCCGTTTACCACCAAATCTTGAAGGTGTGGCTTTATGAACCTTGCCAGCTGAATTGTTTAAATATGATTTTGAGTAAGGTTCTCTGATTTGGTCTATTTCCAAATCAGGTCTCTTTTTACCTTTCCAAAAAGAAAGTATTGATTCGTGTGATCTTTGCCAGAATTTACTAGATGGAACTGCTTTGTTTGTATAATGCCATACCAACCACCTTTGTTGTACAGAAGGATATTCAGAAGATAATCTGGACAGTATCTCTGAAAACCCATAAACATAGATAATTCCATCATCTTCAAGCAATCTGAAACATTGATACAACCATTTTTTAGTCCAATCAATGTATTCTTGCATTGGCATATAATCGTTATTATTCCCAAAGTCCTTGCCAATGTTATAAGGTGGATCAGCAATGATTACATTGAATTTAACATCAAAAGGATGGTCTTTAAGAACCCTAATGACATCCCCTTTAACAATATCAGATTCAAAATAAGATTGAGTTATCTTTCCTAATAATTGATCAAAACTGGTGTTTTCAAACTCGCTCATTTGATCAACTCGGCATAAGGTAATTTCTTACTAGCAGTATACATTCACAGATAAGCAATCCGGGAACTTAACAGATCTTTAACTTTCCCTTCGTTCAAACGAAAAGCAACTTCATTAACATAACGATGAAAATGTTTTGGACTAACATGATGGTATGTTTCGTACACACCTCTTTTCAATAAAGCCCAGACACTTTCAATGCTGTTCGGATGATCACCCTTTACATATTCTCCAATGTTATGCTTGACTGGTTGGAGTTTCTTCAATCCAATGTAAGAACGGTGGTCATCGGTGCAAATAACCGAACCTTGCTTTACATTCTCAATTATTTCTTTCTCCAATGTCTCTTTATCTGTTTTTGATACTAGCTTGGCAATTACCCGACCATCTCATTGTCTCATTCCAAGAACGGCTGTTTTTCCGACAGTTCCACGACCCTGCTTGTTTTTCTTATTGTTGTGTTTATTCTTCTCTTTCCCACCAACATGAGTTTTATCAATCTTAACAATGCCATCCAATTTGAATTCACCATTATGATGACCGCAAGCTTCTTTCAATCGTTGTATAACAAACCAAGAACTCTTTTGAGTAATCCCAAGTTCCTTAGCCATTTGTAAACTTGACATACCTTTGCGGAAAACAGTCAACTTATACATGGCACAGAGCCATATTCTAACTGGTAAGTTGCTTGCATGCATTACCGTATTGGTTTTACAAGTGAATTGCTTTCTGCATTTGGATTCTCTACAATGATAAAAATATTTTTTAGTTTTATGGGAATAAGTATCTTTTGAACCACAGCATGGACAATATCTACCACCTCTCCAACGATGTGTTTCACAGAATTTTACGGCCTTGTCTTCTGAAGAGAAAACCTCTAAAAGTTCCATTTCACTGATTGTTGTTTTACTCATAATTAACTCCTCTACTTAAATATCTATATACAATAGTTAAAAGAAAAGTCAATGTTTTCTTTTTTTTATTGTATATAATTTTCTTAATGTTCTATGATAACATATCTTTGGGGAATTATAGCGATTGGTAACAAAGCTCGGACGCTGGTTTCAATCCGGGTCTTTGAAGTTCAGTCGTTATGGGTGTGTGGTCTGCTTTTCCTTGAGATTGACCGGCTCAAAGAAGGCCTTTCGTAATCTCTCCATGTCGGCCCCTGGCATGTCATGCTCTTCCTTAAGTTCAGCCGGCGACGGCTGATAGTCGCGCCGTGGAAGCGTTTTCTCCTTGGCTGATTGCATTGTTCCTTCTCCTGATTTATCCAATGTTGATCGCGGATGCGTCATCAGGCCATGGAGACGCCCCCGGACGACATACAAATCTGTACCACCCCCTTTTCGACGCAACTTGGACAATCCGTTTGATGCGGAGTGTCCCATGATGGTCAGCACAGTCCTTCTCGGGGTGTCCTATCCTGATATGTCCTGCCGGCCACCAACCTTCACCACTCAGCCGGAGGTCTGTCCCCATATCCGTCCATCGGTGACCCCTTCAATGTGGTTGACCGGCATAATGCGGCTCTGACGTCAAACCGTGGTCGCCGTAGTGAACGACGCAACCCATCTGGCCTTCTGGCTTGAGTGACCCCAATGTGAACCCATGAATCATTATCACGACAGGTCCCAATGCATTGGGGTCAGTTGGGGCAAGAACAATACCAGCAGCACCCTTGACCAACTGATCTTCAATCTGGGCAATTTGTGCTGGAACATCAGATTCGGTTGGAGGAGCTAAGTCAACGACTTCAACCCCAAGCTCAGCTGCTTTTTCCTCGCGGCCTCATTGCAAAGCAGCCCAGAATGGATTGCCAGCACCCGGCCCTTTCATGCTAACCACAATTTTCTGTGCCGAAGCAGAGGATGCAACCATTACCAGGCTAGTGGCCATAACGGTGATCAAGCTAATAATTCTCTATACTCTCCCTAATTGTTAATATTAATAAAAACCATTGGAAAATAACAGAATGTATAAACAAACTGAAATGTGTGCCTAGACAAAATTTTGAGAATTGCTTTAAACCCAAATGACAGGGCTATCGAATTTAAATATAACAGCTACAGTGATCCCTGATTCGTTACAAATATTCAAAATATGCTGCATTTCATGACAAAATAAAAAAGAATCTCTCCCAATATACCTTCTGAGAATCATATTTAAGAGCAATTTGGCAGCAGGGAGTTTGTATTTGGCCAAATGTTTGTTTTACATCTGACTCCCTTTCATCTTACATTTGACCGCCATTTAATTTACATTTGGACGGTATATTATTTGCATTTGGCCGAATGATTATTTACAATTGGACTCTCCTCAAATTTACATTTGGACGGAGTTTTATTTACAATTGGACGACAGGTGATAAAAAGTAAGCATATGAAAATAATCAACTTATATCCTCGCTCTATACAGCAAAGACTTGTTGAAGCCCTAGAAGATTCCCCTGTCGTACTGATCCATGGTCCACGTCAATGTGGTAAATCTACTCTTGCTCAAGTCACATGTACTCCCAACTCCTTTAAGGGGAAGGTTCACCAAATAGAGAAAAGACTTCAAGGCTACACCTACTTTACATTTGATGATCCCGTTATAAGAGAAAGTGCCCAAAGTGACCCCTTGGGATTCATTGATTCTCTACCTTTTCCAGTTATCCTGGACGAAATTCAACGGGTTCAGGATTTGTTTGAAGTTATCAAGATTTCTGTGGACCGCCAACGAATTCCAGGGAGATTCTTGCTAACAGGATCCACTAACATCCTTCTCATTCCACAATTATCAGAGTCTTTAGCAGGGCGCATGGAAATCGTCCCATTACATCCTTTGACACAATTTGAACTTGCCAACCCTTCAAATAACTCATGCTTGGATGCAAACTTCCTAAGCGATCTATTCGGGAAAGGATTCCCCTCCTTTCGAGTTGATCGAATGGGAACAAAATTAATTGAAAAAATTGTTTCTGGAGGTTTTCCAGCAGCATTGGAACGATCAACTACCAGGCGCAAAGCTAATTGGTATCAAAATTATGTGGAAGCACTTGTGCAACGAGATGTTCGCGATATGGTCCAAATCCGCTCATTTGATATTCTCCTCAAACTCTTGCGTGCTGCTGCAGCTCAAACGGGCCAACTCTATAACCTTAGCAAATTAGCCTCTTCATTTGAAGTAAGCCGCCCCACCATAGGTGAGTATATCTCGTTGCTAACAAGGTTATTCATGCTTGAACACCTCCCTGCTAGGCATGGAAACCGCCTGAAGCGGTTAGTTAAATCCCCCAAATTACATATAACCGATACAGGATTGGCTGCTGCTTTGTTGGGTATAGATGTCAAAACCCTTTTGAAAGACAGAGTCTTGCTTGGGCACCTTCTGGAAACATTTATAT
>MPNP01000144.1 GCA_002239085.1 Rhodobacteraceae bacterium bin131
ATCTGAAAGAGAGTGTTCGGTTCCGTAATGAACCATTTGCCCGGCATCCTTTCGCCCACTGGTGGTTGCATGTCAACTAGGTCCACCCAGCGACGGAGATGATTCATGATGTTCAGCTTTTCGGGGTGCTCACCGAATGCCTTCGGTATTTGTTTCAACTTGACCCCTCGCGGTCGGTTCTGACCGGTCCAGACCAGCATGTCCCGTTGCTCAGATGGAAGTTCGACCCAGGCCTTGCCATCCCACTGCTCCCGCGCATCATTCGCCACCACACCAGACTCGACGGCCAGGAAGGCCTGTCGCCACTCCTTTTCATCCTCAATCCCATGCAGCTGGGAATATCTGTTTTGACGGCAATACCGCTCCCAATAGCGGGGTATCCCGCCATAGGCGGTCCAGAGCGTTAGGAATTGACCCGGGTTTGCTAGGATACCCTGTTCGGCAGCCATTGCCATGATGGTTTTTAGGCACCAGGGTCGGAGTTTGACGGTATCATCAATCCGTCCAAAGAGGGGTTGGTCAGCAGCGAACATCGCATCAAACTTCTGCTGGTGCGACCCCATCAGTACCAACTTGCCCGGGGCCTCTTCCCGGGAACGGGCGGCAGCATCGATCACCTCCCGGACATCACCTGGCAACCCCTGATCCTTACTCAGGTGAAACTCATCAAGAACAATCACAGCCCTGCTCCTCAGTAGGGTGGTCAACATCTCCATGAAAAACATCCTGTCAGTTGTTCCCTGGTACCGGTGTGCTAGCAAACGCCGCAATTGTTCTTGCCGGTCAGCTCCTCCGACCCGATTGGTCTCCTGCACCAATCGTGCCGTTAGTTCCCTGCTATGGTTCTGATGCCGGTCAGGTTCAGGGATTTGGCAGATAATGACCGGAACATCCTCTGGCGAATGTTTTTTTATCTCGTGCAGGAGCTGGGTCTTGCCTACCCCGCGGCGACCCCGTACCTTCAGTGCCTGGAAGAGACGGTCGCTCTTCGGTTTGTTGAAGTCCAGCCCGTGCTGGAGGGTGGCCAGCACCTTTGCACGGCCATAAAAACGCCAGGGTTTCAAACTGTTCTCTTTATTCTGTATTCGGCTGGATTTTTCATTTATGATATCAGACCAGATATGTAGTTATAACAATAAATCACCAGCTATGATATTCAATTACACGCCACCGTTGGTCATAGCCGAATTTTTGGGATTAGTAACTACTCAGCAACGAGAGAGAACTATCGATAAAAGAAATTCTTTTCCCTTGTGTATTAGCAATAAAACAACATAAATCGGGGAGGCTATTCAATACAATCTCTAAATGAGATTTGAGACGGCTTGTGAAGTGCTATGATCAATTAATCAGGGAAAATTAACTTTGGTTAAATGGAATTATTTTTTCTTTGGAGTCAAAGAATTTATTTCTAATTCGATTAAGCCTAATTGTTGAATAATTGATGGAACCAGGATACGAATGATTGTGCATAAGGCGAATCATGGGTAAGGTCACCCACCTTTATTGCAAGACCCATGGGATGAGGTTCTTGTCGTGCTGCTAGCCAAGCGTGGACATAAGCTCTAGTGATTTTCTTATTCTTAAATTTGCGATCCTTTACTGGTATTGTATCAATGTAATGTTGTGCACGTGGTAATATAGGATCATGTTGGGGGATCATTCTCAAAATGAAATCCTCCAATTCCCCTGAAGACGCATTATCAGGCATAAGCCATATACCAACATGGATCTCCAGATCTTTGTGATCGGTGAAAATATTTGTTGAGTTTTCGGTATTTTTCGAAATATCGAATCCTGATTTTCTAAGTTGGTCTAATATTGATTGTCTGCGATTATTAAAATCACCATTGGCGTCGGCAATGATACCCAGTTTTTTGCGCCCAGAAGCTTTTACCTCAATTGAAATAGATATGCGAAGGTTTTCAAAACCTTCTTTTTGAACAATCTTTGGAGGTTCAATTTGGTGCTTTTCTAGAAGGCGTTTAACCACATGATAATCATTATTTCCTTCAACGATTAATAATTCTGAAGTATTTGATTCAGCCATTGAGACTAACGGACTTCTATTGTCTGTGCTGCAGCAACTTCAAGTTCTTCTTCAGAATATTGAACAGGTATTATCTTGCCATTATTATCATTAAGCCGATAAAGTATTCCAACCTCATTAGATTCATTGGCCGCTTTGGCAAAACCATTAATACAGTCCCAACTGTGAGTTGCCGCGACAACCTGAACATTGCGCTTTTTTGCTGCTGTAAATATCATTCGCCAAAGATCTTCCTGAAGTGAATAATGAATACCATTCTCAACTTCATCAATAAGTAATATACCGTTTTGGCAATTTGCTAAAGCTACGGCAATACCCAAAAGGCGTTGTACTCCATCTCCTAGACGTTTCAAAGGAATGGGGCGTCTTTGAGTGGTAAGTTTAGCAATTAAACGTCGGTCACTTCTACTATAAGCCCTTAAAGGGTAGCCCCTAAATAAATCATATCCCCCACTAATGCTCATGATCTTTTCTAGATTTTCCCCTACAATTAGGCGGAGAGTTTCAATTACAAAATTTTCTTCTGATTCTATAACTACATTATCCCATAATTTTGTAATTAAATCATTACTAAGCATCCCTGGCCCTAAGGATTGACACAAAATTTGATTTGGCCAAGTTTCTGTTTTTTCTCTATTTGGCATTAGCCTTCTGACAATTTTAATGAAGGGTTTACCATTCTTCATTTCACCAATTTCCCTAGCCCGATAAACCTTACCACATGTAACTTTTAAGGCTTTAGTTTGCCTGTTTTTTTCTATTGCCTGGTTTTCCTCAGCATCAATTAACTCTAATTGAAGGTTGTCTGTTGTACGACCAGCATCAATATTTATGATTGTGGGATTTGAACTGGCTTCATCCGTGGTAGTTTTATGAAATAAGGACAAAAAATCAGGATATTGTAACTCATCTCCATCTTCGTCCATTGCAAGGAGTAATTCCTCGCGAGCTTGAAGAAGATTAAAAAGAATCTGGTCATCTCCGCGTGAAGAAAAAATTTCTAGAGATTCTAGGATTGTGGTCTTACCTATACTGTTTTTTCCAGATAGAAGGTTAACTCTTCCGAGCTTAGGAATTTTTAGTTCACTTAACCCGCGGAATCCTTTGATTGTTAATTCGGGAATATGCATTTGATTTTCATGGTGACCACCATTATCGAATGAAGTCATTATTTCCTTCTAACCTAGTCCTAATTAATAATTCAATGGAAGATTAATCAACAAAAAAACTTAATTGACCAAGTAGATAAAATATAAATTTTAGATTCTAACCGATAGTTTTTACACTCGTAGTATAAATTGGCTGTTAAGTCTTATAAACGTTCTCTACCACAACTAATATTTAACTACCACTTTACAACTGATTCATATTTAATTTATAATCAATTAATCCTCCTGTCAAGGTGGGGACTGTCCCCAGGGCTATCGCATTTAAAATTTTACAATGGTTATGTTTGCTGACGAACTCTATATTTTCAACATTTTTAGCTGGTAAAGGAAAGAAAAAACCATTAATCTCCTTCTGGAAATAATCTGCGAGGGTAAATTACATGAAATGTGATAGAATGTTATTTCAAATGCGATAGCCTTGCATTATTCTGCCTCGTAAATTGTATTTTTTTGATAGAATAGGAGAAAATGCAGGTGGAAATAACTGAAAAATTTTAAATGCGATAGCCTTGGGACTGTCCCATAAATCATTCCCGCTGATACACTTACTTTTACCTTTGGGTGATCTTTATACGCACTCTCAATTGAGATAGTAAGAGTCATCATGCCGACAATTTTGTTATACCGAAAAAAGATATCAAGACCCTATCATTTTGATTGTCGCTTAATACCCTTGTTGGCGGACGTTGGGGTTGATTTACAATGGAGGCAGTGGCGGACCATCCTTCCCGATGACCGTTTCAAACCAGTGCCGAGCATTTCTCGCGCTCTGGAAATAACTTCGTGAGTTGGACTAGAGTTTATTCCCTGGCGGTCGGGTCAACCTAGTATCACACCTTCATTGAATTGATGGATAATGGCGAGATACTAGGAAGAAATACTGCTCGCAATTAATTAGTGTTGACTGTTGACAGAATGACAGAGAATAATGCAAACAAACTACATCATTTCAATGGTATTGTGATACTAGGTGTGAAAACTTATTTCGCCACTTGATGCAACGTTGGGCATCGCGTTTCTCGTAGACATGTAAGGCTTCTTGGGGATCCAACGAAAATTCGTGCTCGCTGTCTTCACCCAATGCCGTTAGTCGCATGGTGTACCATGCTGTTATTCCACCCTGGGGTGAGGCTGCAAATTGCGGAAATTCAAGGTCATCACCTTCCTCGCCAAACCATAACTTGGGAAGTTGGGGATTTAGTGCCATTCCTCGAGCGAGGCTAATCATGCCAACATAACCACTCAACAAAGCATCTACTGCCTGCTCACGTTTTTGGAACCCGCCT
Source organism: Rhodobacteraceae bacterium bin131 (assembly GCA_002239085.1). GTDB lineage: Bacteria > Pseudomonadota > Alphaproteobacteria > Rhodobacterales > Rhodobacteraceae > MPNP01. The sequence goes on from MPNP01000144.1 coordinate 4,506, forward strand.
GTCAACATGAGTGGTACCTTGGTTACCTCTTTGGCTCGCTTGGCAAAATTCAGATAATAAGGGCCGCTTTTGGACACCCCATCCGAACTCGATTTTGCCCCAGGGAAATATGTCCCACCACTGATGTCAATAATATCTATTGATGATTGGCCGATCATTCGCACTACTTCCAATGCGCAACTTTCAGTCAATCCGCCTTCAAGCCTGTCCGTAGAATTGATTTTTATTCCGATAGGATAGGATGAACCAACTGCACGTCGGACCTCTTCTATTATCCTCAGAATTATTTGACATCGGGCTTCAACAGAGCCACCGTATCGGTCGGTTCGACGATTGAACAGGGGTGACAAGAATTGACTAAGCAGGAATCCATGACCAGCGTGAACGTGAATGCCACTAAAACCAGCAGTTTTGGCAAACGTTGCGGCACTTACATACATACTAGGCAGTTCTTGGACTTCCTCAACTGTCATCCCGGTACATTTGAGACCTGGAACATCAATTGCTGATGGTCCTTTGGGCTGGCTGACCGGCTGATGTGAAAGTGCACCAGCATGACCAAGTTGTGGCCAGAGATGAGTACTTTCAATCATGCCTCTGCTGACAAGTCTTTTAAGTGCACTTTGATTGCTAATTGCTCCAAACACCAGATTCCCTGGTTTTTCGGGAAATCGGGGATCCCCTTGTACTTCTCCTATTATGGAAACAGCTGTGCCACCTTCCGCCCATCTTTCGTATAATCGAATTTGTGCCTCGGTAGGATCACCCTCACCATTACCAAGAGAATCCGACATGGCAGACTTCGCTATCCGGTTCTTCAGGGTCACACCGCATGAGAGTTCCAGCGGACTTTGAAGGACATGATGAGAAGTTGATGAATTGTAGTCTGATGTTTGTTCTTTCATTTCAGTTTTTCCTAATGAGATACCTCAATGGGGTGGTAACTTTTGTCCATCAAAAAAATTATAAATTTGTTATTGCCTGTTTCAAATGTTCCAAACTTGAAAGCAACTTATTAGCTGGGTGTAATTTTATCAGGGTTTAGGAGCATATGCATGGTCAAATCAAAAGTACCAAGTGGTTTCCACCAACTCTGGGCACACAAATTTGAATTGTCTGATAGAGCTATTTATTAATTTCCCAATATTTTTATTTTATTCGATGATCATGGTTTACAAAAATGCTAAATATTTTTGATGAAGATTTCGGGTTAATGTGACCCCAAGGAGGAGAAATTATTCAGAATAATCTAATTATTACAAGGGCAAAACAGGTGAATTCTGATTGTGGGAATTTAATTAGAAGATCTTTTATCATCACGAAGCTTTTGAAGATTAAGTTCATTGAAGTTCAAGGCCGAAACGAAGCTTCTAGTCAAATATAATAGGTGAACAAATGAAGCAAAGATAATTTGTGCTGAAAATTCAGCTGCTTAATATTGAACCACCAATCTGGCGTCGTTTTCTGGTACCTGACGGCATCACGTTGGACCGACTGCACGATATTATCCATATTGTCATCGACTGGACCGACTCCCATTTGTACGATTTTACCATCAGGAAAGTACGATACACGAAATATCCAGAATCGGAAGAAGACGGATTGAACTCAGGTCTTTACAATCTAGTATCACAAAACCATTGAAATGATGTGGTTTGTTTGCATTATTCTCTGTCATTCTGTCAACAGTCAACACCAATTAATTGCGAGAAGTATTTTTTCCTAGTATCTCACCTTTATCCATCAATTCAATGAAGGCGTGATACTAGTGCATTGTATGTCGTGATAAGTAATCTGATTTTGGAGTTTTTATATGCTTTTCGTTAATTCCGTCAAATATAGC
>MPNP01000145.1 GCA_002239085.1 Rhodobacteraceae bacterium bin131
TCTTTTGAGAATCACTACGCACTGAGTTGAGAAAGAATTGAACTTCAGATAGTGACACCTTGCCAAAATTAGGTATGCTACGGAGATCTTTAGGGGATAATTGGGCAAATTCGCCAAGTGTTTTTATATTATCATTTCTTAAACTATTGCTGGCTCTTACGGAAAATCCAACTTCTTCAACCGGTATGTTCTTCCACTCTTCAGATGAATCAACATCGGGATTACTTGCACTTAAATCTCCTTGAATTACCAACTGATTCTTAACTAGTGGCTGACTATTTTCTGAAGTAACATCACAATCAATGTGCTCGCGTAGAAATCCATTGCTTTGACTTATATCCATATAAGAATGCAATAAGACACCAAGCTCTTCTTTAGTTTCACGGTCGCAATTTAACTCATTGGAAACTTCATTTTCTGAGAATTCAGCCAACTCACCGAGAGTATATAAATTTAATCCTTTTAGGAAGGATTGTGTTTTTTGAGTCAGTTTAATTTCAGAAAGTAGGAGCTTTTTCCAGCCTTCGTTTTGAGGATTGAATTGGTCGTCCACAGCCAAATGTTATTCAACTAAAAAATGTATTTTATAAAATTGTAACTTTTAAGGAAGTTGCCGTCAAAATTAATGTTGCTCTATTCAACCCTGATTCTTGGCAATATTCAACCCAGTTTCACGCGGCATTTCGGTCAAAAGATCTTTGATTGAGCATAAAAAACATCCAACAAACTTTCAGAATTCATATATTTTTATTCTCTCACCAGCGACACAACCCCGTTTATAAAGGAAATCTCATTCGATGGCTATGAATTCCAGCACTACTAAACCCGTTTTGTTTCTACAAAAATAGTTTTTGCCAACTTTTTACCTTAGCTTCCAATTTTTCCCTTGCGCTTGAGCATATTATGTATTCTATCTGCAGGGAACTAATAACTGAATTCTTACCAAATGTTTCTATCGTTATATTCCGAATGCCGACCAATACAGCTTTGCAAGTTCTATAATTTTTCGAATTGTCATATTATCTGAAGACTTTTTTACAAGATTCCCATCAACTATTCAAATTAGAATCTAACCATTGGGAACAACTGGTTATTTTAATTCAATTGATGCTAATGTATTGGAAAAATGTATTATTATGAGTCTGATTATTAAATTGAGATTTCAAATATAAGGAGTGGCTGCCGATGAACAGAATTTATCTTCATGACGAAATTAAGGACATTTTAGTTGAGAATGGAAATCAATGGATGACATCAAAAGAGATTGCGCGATTGGTAAATGAGCGTGGGAGGTATAAGCAAACGGCACGGGCGAAGACACCTGATGTAAGTTCAAGTCAGATTTCAGCTCGAACGAATAATTATCCCCAAATGTTTGAGAAAGACGAATCCAAGAGGATAAGGTTAGTGAAGGGTCAAACCAGGAAATTCTGATTGGAAATTTATGTAGAAATCTGTCTTATGATTTTCTAGCCTTCTTATAACTTACACGAAAAGTGGCCGAACTAGTGCATTGATTCAATCATATGGTACCCTCTTTTCCATGATTCTACCAGTTCTTTCGAGTCCCTGGTCCACCGGAACGGTTTGGCACTATTTGCATTGTGATGATCGATATAGGTTTCAATCGCCTTGACACACTCCTCCAGTGAATTGAAGATTGAATGCTTCAGCCGCTGCCGGGTGAGTTTTGAGAAAAAGCCCTCCACAGCATTGGTCCATGAGGCCGAAGTCGGGGTGAAGTGAAATGTCCAATCAGGATGATTCGCCAGCCACGCATGAACCTCGGCTGATTGATGCGAGGACACATTGTCAAGAATAACATGCACCTTGACCCCGTCCGCAAGACCCGCAGCTATCTGGTCCAGAAAGGCGGTGAACTCCTTGGACCGATGGCGGGTGGTGGTCTGACCAATGACCGTGCCGGTTGCGATATCAAGAGCAGCCAACAGGCAGGTGGTTCCGTTCCTCTTGTAATCATGAGACCGCGTTGCCGGTTGGCCGGCTTTCATCGGCAATGGGGTCTGGGTGCGTCCCAGGGCCTGGATCTGGGTTTTTTCATCCACCGAGAGGACAACGGCATGATCCGGTGGGTTCACATAGAGACCAACAACATCGGTGAGCTTGTTCTCAAAGTCAGGGTCGCGCGAGACCTTGAAGGTTCGCACTTGATGTGGCGACAGCTTGTGTTCCTTGAGAATATTGAACACGGTTGAGATCACCATATCCAATCGGTCGGCCAAAGCCCGCAAGGTCCAATAGCTGGCATGCGGTGGCGGTGGCGATTGGGCCAGCTTAATCAGTGCCTCAACTTGATCGGGGGCTGTTTTCCTGCCAGGGGGACGAGACGCATCATATAAGAGACCGTCAACCCGTTCGTCGAGGAACCGTTGCCACCATCGCCACACCGTTGCTTTACTACATTCGACCGAACGGGTCGTAGCCATCAGGCCATGACCAGAACCAAGGGAAAGGATAATGCGGGACCGGCGGACAAGTTTCTGGGGTGTGGATGGAAGGGTCGCAATCCGTTCAAGGCGCGTGCGTTCCTCAGGTGTCAGGTTAATCTGCTGTCTGGTACTGAAGGCCATCATCGGGTTTCCTTATAAATTGAGAATTAAATAATAAATCGATTTAATTGATTAAATCACATCTCTTTCAAAAATGGAACTATATGTTTTGTATTATGCACTAGAAAATTTGACCAAGTTCTATGACGTTGATGTCCGAACGGCAAACTATCATTTGGAAGTTGATATTTTGTGATAGCGAATTAGAGGAAATTTCAGTTATCCGTAATTTGCAGATAGCTGCCGCTGATGGTAACAACTACATACAAAAATACGAATAACACTTTGCCATTATTCTGGTCGGTTAAAAGTTCAGTTCGGAACGGGACGTGCTGTTACGTAAATGGGCAACCACCATCAATTAATGAGTACACTATCAAAGCCAATGTGATAGATGATAAACGCATAAAAAAAGCGGTGGTTCCTTCCTGATGGATTGATATTTTGAAGTACAGCTGGAGCACAACTGCGAAACTCGACTTTTCCGAGCACAAGTACAAACAGAAGCATAATAGGTATGTTTCAGCTCGTGTCTGATACGTTGTTCGCTCAGAAACTTATTTTCGGATAATTTCTGAATTAAAGAATCAGGAGCCCTTTTTAAATCATTTCAGCCTGAAGCGATTACGTAAGGTAAGAAGTACAAGGAACAGCAGGATTGGACCGAGAACTGCTTGTACAGTTCCGACCGTTGGAAATACCCATTTCATTTTTTCGATTGCATCATTGATCGCTATACTAGGGCCATACAGATAGCCACCCTCGGATCCCAGACCCAGGAAAGAAACTGAATTTGAAAAGCTAACAAGCAGGCTATCCAATGACATATTCAGGTACGGAACCAAACCACCACCATTGATCTGGAAACATGCAACCAAGCCCAGAATTATTGCCCCAAGGAAGATGTGTAAACCCCACCAAAAAAATGCTTTACCGACTCCCCATCCATAATCTGACAGCTCTTCAAACAAATAGTTTAAGAATGTCAAAAAAGTTTTACCGTCTCGCTCACGTTGAGCCCTCATTTTCAACCGGAAAAATTCGTGACGTTCTGCAGGTTTTTCCTGCTTGCTCATTATCAGTGCTAGCCGGTCCCACACCCTAATGGCATTATTGGCATCTTCAATGATTGTGTCCGAGTCGTCCTTTTGCGTGTGTTTACGCCTATAGAATTGTTCTGCATCGCTCCATTTAATATCGAAAAAGTCCATATCCTCATGTAGATCTGTATTGAAAAATTTCGGTGGCCGACTGAAAGAAGCCCCATTAAACGATATAGTGTTTAGAAATTTGGCATTATTGAAGATAGAAAAACTATTGAACTTTGCATTGAAGAAAATAGTTTTATGATTGAATTCTGTAGCGTCGAAATTGACGGATTGATTGAATTCACTCTTTTGGAAAAACGCAAAAGAATTGAATTGAACCCCACTGAAATGAGCATTAGAATTGAATTGAGTATTCGTGAAATATGCATCACGTTTAAAAACTGCATACTCAAAGTTTGCTCCTTTTTTGAATTTTGTTTTGTTAAAACTTATAGAACCAGATCCCTTTCCCTTTCCAAATTTTGCCTCTTGAAAATAACCAAAACTATTAAACTTCGCTTCATCAAAAATAATAAAGTTTGGAAATTGAGCGTTATTAAAGATTGCTCCATGATTAAATGAGGCATTCTGGAATGAAACAACTGCATCTACTTTCCTCTCAGTAGGCATTTCTCCGTGAAATTTGGACTCCATGAAATTTGTATCTTCCAAAAAGTAAGTTTCTCTGAAGTCTGCTGGTCCTTCGAAAACTGAATATCGAAAATCTGGAACTATCAAAACTCTTTGAGCAAATGATACGCCTGAATTAAACACAAGGTTTGAGAAATCCATAATGTATTTTAGAGGAACGGTATTTAAAAATATGGGCGGTTTACCATGCCTTTTTTCAATTTCTTTAAACTCTTCAATTTGTACTTCAGACATTTGAGAACTATCTGACCAGAGCTTTTGAGTTTCTCCATCAAAAACTATTGATTTTTCAATTCCAGGGTATTTATAGGTCAAAAAGCTGTTCCATAAATCAGAATCAACATTCTTATCAAGTATAAGGTCTCGCCAAAAATATTCGTTTTCTGGATAAGATTCCATCTTATTTTTCTCCTTTTAGTGTAAGATTTTGAAAGAGGATTTCCTTCTTCGTCTAATTGATTTTGTATAAGTCGGTTATATTCACTAAGTCAATGACGCTACAATAAATCATTTTTAGGTTACCACTTATTCTGAACTTATGGAGGACAATTCACCTGTTGGTTGGTTGTTCAGTACTTGACGTACAGTTGTATATTACAAGTCCCGCCAGTAGCAGACACATTCATCCCAATTAGACGAAGTATTTGCTGTCTTGATAGCACTTCAAAGCCGTTTCCAACTTTCGTTGTATTTCAATTTTGATGGTTGGCAGCGAGTACTGCATATCTGTCATGCCGGCCTAGGCAAGACATCAGCGCTTTAACAAAGGAATTGGGTAGACGTCTTTACCTGAATTACTCGGCTAGATTAGGTGATTGAAGAGATACTTGACTGAATAATTACCTATGCTCCTGTCGTATAAATCTTCCAAAGTATCCTTTTGAGATTGCTCAATAAGAACATCAATTTCTCTTGCCAGCATGATAATATTGGCAATTCGGCGAACCATGTGTTCACCTAAGGTATAGGGCGATTAGTTAAAGTCGTATTATCAGACACATGCTAACTTCAAGAATTTAAGATCTTTAGCTGAACACCGTTTGATGGGGTTCGAAAAATTAACATCATCTGGCCAAACACATTTATTCAGCAATTGATTTCAAAGCAAGAACTGGATGAAGCAATAAAGTTAGGACGGCGTAACCAGCGTGAACTAAATGGGATTCAAGCCCAAGTTGCAGTTGTTAATGCAGGGGTTGAATTCTGGATTTCTGCCCTTGAATGGGGACGTAAGCGCAGATTACTCACTGAACAGGAGAAAAGTATACTCAGCGTTGCAGCAGATATCCCCCGTCAAACCCCATCTGACAAACAGTCGGAAAGGGTCATCCAAATTTTATCAAAGCAAAATTCTAACGGCTATGAACCAACAGTTTCTGAATAAACCAATTCTCTTGGCCCGAAAATGAACTAGTTGCTTCTGAATACCTTACAATAAAGGGTTTGAGTAATATTGGGGTATTCTCATGACCGAGAATCTTAACCCCGTTTTTCGCATTTTTCAGTTATTCATTGATCCTTACCTACTCTACCTACTCGTTAAATTGGGTTGACCCTCTATTGTCATGAAAAGTTTTTGTTGGAAATTTAGGAATATGTGTAGATGAAGTTGCTGTATGAATCCATCAAGGCCATAGTTTTATTGAAATTTCCTTGAATTGACTCACATTTAAGGATCTTTTTACGTTACGCGCTGTTGAGCCTGGTTCATCAAGCTTGGTGTCTATATCTTTCTTCGCTGCTTCCCAGATTTCTTCTACTTCAAAATCTTCCCCTAACTGAATAAACACTATACTGTCAAAATTCTGATCGGTATTTCCACAAGAAATCCTCTGATTTCCAGTTTCGGGAGTCCTCCTACGTGTTCTAATCCTAATATGCCGATAGGGACCTGTTTGGCGAATTGCATTGTAATCCTCTTGGTTATCATCAATCAACTCCAATTCTAATAATTTAGCTGCTTGAGCTCGACCAATTTCATGAGTTGCTTTGTTTGGTATCCCTGTT
>MPNP01000146.1 GCA_002239085.1 Rhodobacteraceae bacterium bin131
GTTTCAGTACAGATGGCTATCATTTACCAAGAAAGCAAATTTGTTCGAAATGCACGTCCCAAGCGACAATATCGATTTGGTGTCATTCCCGCTGGACGTCCGACAACAGCCTATGGTTATGGGCAAGCTGTTGACGGTACTTGGAAATGGTACCAAGAATCAACGGGAAGGCCACGAGCTAGCCGTACGAACTATGATGATGTCGTTAACTTTATCGGGTGGTACTCAGAAATTTCAGCCCGGGAACTCGGTATCTCCAAACGTGATTCTCGACGATTATATCTTGCTTATCATGAGGGTCATGCAGGCTATAGAAAGGGGAGCTATCGCAGTAAGCAATGGCTTTTGAATGTAGCTGACAGTGTTGCAGCTCAAAACAGTCGTTATGCTCGACAGCTTGCAAATTGCCGAACTCGGTTCACCTAACTGAACTCGCTCATTATTCACGATTGTTCAGTATGGGTTAAGGCCATTAACTGATCTAGAATCACTGTCTTTAGTTCGATTCAACAATGAATCCACCTAGACATTAATTATTCCAAACCAAGTACTTCTTTTTGAAGGGCAATATTAAAAATTCGTTGATCCAACTTTATGCCCCACTGGGGATTATTCAAATGCAATGATGTACGGTTTCCGAACTCATCAACATATACCCACCCTACAAGGGTTATTGGGTCATTAAGAAACTGTAATTCAACATGCCCTTTAAAATGACCTTTGTTAATCCCAAGGTGTATTTCGTTAAAAGTCGTACCAACGAGATGACGCAAAAAGATATTTGGATCTGTGAGATCAATTCTACGGGATAACAATGGAGCCAAGGGTGTTGCTCCAACGGGAGCGACAGTTGGACCTGTATTAGACTTGGTATCGAAAATGGCTACAGAACCTCCTTGGGCAATGATGATTCCCGTATCAGGGGGGAAGTATCTTATACGGGCTTTTCTTGGGCGTTGCAAAAATATTACCCCCTCAGACTTAGTACCGTCTGCATTTGATTGAATAAAGTCGGCACGTAAGGTGTCTAATGCCTCAAGATACTCCTCTAGCTGTGCAACACTGACCGAATTATTAGCATAACCCTGTTGATTAAGCCCCATTTGAACAAATGTGCATAGAATAACTGTCCCACTTAGGAATAATCTCCTAAACCCTCGTTGCATGCTTACCCTTATCAATTTATTTATGCCGAATAAAATTTACATCTATGTCTTCGCGGCAGAACTCCATAGGGACCCAGTGCACACAATTTGTTGCCATCGTGAATACCAATTATTTCCACAAGAATGGAACGAAGTTAAGTGGGACCGATAATTATTCGGGAATGTAGATTTCTCTTTTTCCTACATTATTCGGTTGGCTTATCAGTTTTTCATCTTCCATTCGTTCTATGATCTTGGCTGCTTTATTGTAGCCGATGCTTAATTTTCTTTGAATATATGAAATGGAAACTCGTCGATCATTTTTTACTACCATGACTGCATCAGCGTACAATTCGTTCTCTTTGGTTTTGTTGTTGCTTAACCCAAGCTCATTATCAACGACAGATTGGATTTGTTCTTCGGGGTTATTGAATATATCGTGCCCAAAAAACTGCTCTCCATATGTGTCTTTAAGGTAAGCGACAACTTTTTCTACTTCTTCGTCACTTACATATGTTCCATGAACCCTTTGAAGGCGGCCTCCACCTGATAAAAACAGCATATCCCCTTTACCAAGCAGATGTTCGGCTCCTTGAGTATTGAGTATAGTTCGGCTATCAATTTTTGAAGATACTTGAAAAGACACGCGATTGGGGAAGTTTGATTTGATAATCCCATTAATCACATCAACAGACGGCCTTTGGGTTGCCGCAATTAGGTGAATTCCACTGGCTCGGGCTTTCTGACTCAATAACTGCAAGCAGGCATCTATCTCTTTTCCGGCTGTTTGCATAAGATCAGCTAATTCGTCAATAATAACAACGATATGCGGAAGAATTTCGACATCAAAATTTTGTTCCGTGAATACGGGACGATTGGTTTCCTTATGATATCCTGTACCAACTTTAATTGAATATACAGTCTCTCCTTTGTCCTTGAGGGCCTGCATGTGATTGTTGAAGGATCGAATATTTTTGATGTTCAATCGCATGTTTTGCATTTTTTCATAGCGCTTGTTCATCTCATATGTAACCCACTTCAGGGCATCAATAGCCTTTTTAGGATCGGTTATGACTGGTGCAACAAGGTGGGGAATACCGTCATATCCACTGAGCTCAATCATTTTAGGGTCAATCATCATGATCTTGCATTGCTCTGGAGATAGTTTGTAGAGCATGCTTAAGATCATGGAGTTCAGCCCTACAGATTTTCCTGACCCCGTTGTTCCGGCAATGAGCAAGTGAGGCATAGTTGCAAGGTCAACCACAACAGGGTGACCGCTGATATCTTTGCCAAAGATTAAGGGGATTGTATAGTTTGAATCGCCAAAGGTCGCTGACTGTGCAAGTTCTTTAAGATAAATTGTTTCTCGCTTTTCTGCGGGAAGCTCAATACCTACATACGGCTCCCCAGGTATTGTTGTCACCCGTGCTGTAAGAGCTGACATCAAGCGGGCGATATCATCTGATAGTTGGATTACACGACTGGTTTTGACTCCAGCTGCAGGCCTGAATTTGTATTGAGTAATAACCGGACCTTGGAGAATTCTTTCAACTTTTCCATCAACGCTAAAATCTTTCAGTACTTGCCTTAGCTTTTCACCATTTTCCTCGAGTTCAGCTTGGCTTTTCAGATTTTTGAAAATTTCTTCTGGGTCATTCAATAGCGATAGTGGGGGTTGCCTATAAGCTCCAACATCTGTTAATTCGTCCAGAGGAAGGGTTTGTGCTTCTTGTCGCGCCCTTTTACTTTGCTTAATGGACGTTGAAAGACCATTTTCAAATGTTGGCTTGTCGTCATCTCTCTGCTGTTGATCATCCAAAGCGTGAATTGGATTATTCAAAGCTTGTGATGACTGTCCGTCTAAACCATTGGTTTTTGGGGTAAAATTGAAACCTGCATGAGTTTTTTCTCGAATGACAGGTTCCTTTTCCTCTAGCAATCCCCAAACGCTACTGAAGATTTGTTTTACTCTGTTTGGTTTCTTGTTTTGGCGTGGCGAAGGGGTAACCTCACCGCTCAGTTTTGCATAAATATCCGGCTCTTTGTCAGCCATTGGATCATTTTCATCTTGCGCAAAGAAATTAGATAGTCGCGCCCGAAGGCTGTTCTTCACTGGCATCTCAACGTCTGATTCACTTGGATCACTCCCTTGAATCGTCATTGGTTTACTTGCTGGTGGGGATTTTTCTTTAGTTTTAGCACTCGCGATAATTACATGGATAATTTCTTTAATCGAAAAACCAAAAGCATAGAAGGCGACAACAAGCAGAAGGGTCCCAAATATTACACTTGAGAATTGCAAATATGTTTCTGGAGAGAAAAACAACAAATGTAACAAAGCACCATTGACTGTATCGCCAAATAAACCGCCCAAACCAAAATAATGGTTCCACCAATTTAATGGGGCTAATGTCGATGCAAAAGCGGATGCTAGAGCGAGTAAGATTGGAAAAAGAATAAGACTTTTTATGAATCGTTCAGTCTGGGAATAAAACGTGAAGCGGACTGCCCATATAAGAGAGAAGGCGCTTAAAGCCCAAGCTCCTAAGCCACATACGACAATGGACCTACTCGCAATCATTGCTCCAGTTGGTCCGAACAGGTTACTCACTCCCTCACTCTGGTTCAAATTAAATACCCCCGGGTCATAGGGAGAATATGAGCCAAGCATTATTGACCAGCTGACTGTAAAGACAAACAGTGCAAAACCGAAAAGCCCTTGAAAAAATTTGATCAATACTTTACGCCACGTGTTTCCAATTAATGGTTGGCTTAGTCTTATTTGATAAGTCATCACAATTACTCTTCTATTATTGAAGTACCTCTTTGAGGCCTTGAAGACCCACTTTTAATTCAGGTTCGTCGGCAACAAGTGCAACACGTATAAATTCAGTACCTGGATTAATTCCATTCACAACCCTGCTGAAATATGCTCCGGGGATGACCTTAATTCCTTTGTTTTGCCAAAGTTCAAGCGTCACTTTCTCACCATCAGGAACTTTGATCCAAAGAAAGAAACCTCCCTGGGGCGGGCTATAACCGTTTAGGTTACCGAGAATTTGATCGCTCAACTGGTACTTAACCCGATATCGTTGACGGCTTTGAACAACATGATATTCATCAGCCCATAGTTTTGTAGCGACATTTTGCAAAGGAATTGGAATTCCAGGATCTGAATACGACCTATATTTTTTGAGTTGGGTGATAATCCTTGGTCCGCCGGCCATAAACCCGACGCGCAATCCCGGTAAGTTTGATCGCTTGGATAAAGAATTAAACACGAGCATTCGCTCAGTATCAATACCTTCTTCCGATAAAGTTTGAAGCATGCTTGGGGGAGGGAGTTCACGATAAATTTCGGAGTAACATTCATCTGAAAAGACTACAAAGTCATGCTCTGCCGCTAGATTCATGAGGTTTTTGAGAAAATTTAGGGAAGCAATCGACCCTTGAGGGTTTGATGGAGAGCACAAATACACGATTGATATTGTATCCCAATCATTTTTGGACAGTGCTCCGAAATCTGGAAGATAATCCGTTTCTTCAATGGCGTTGATGTATTTTGGGACGGCATTCGCGGCTACGGCTGCACCGGCATATACTTGATAAAACGGGTTTGGAATCAGAACCCTAACCTGTTTACCATTTTGTGCATCTGGACACAATGCAACACACGCGTTGAAAAGTCCCTCTCTTGAACCATTGGTCGCAATGATATTTTTTTCAGGGTCAAGTTCCACTTTATAACGCCTTTGCAACCAGTTTGTAATGGCATTCCGTAAGTCCCTTGTTCCATTTCTTGGTGGATATTTACCAAATTGTTGGACTGAATTGAGTATTTCATCGGTGATAAAACGAGGGAACTCATGATTTGGTTCACCCATAGACATGTCAATCACCCTGTTTGTATAGGGTGCTGAATCTCCAAGCAAAACTCGGAGTCGATCAAATGTATATTCAGGTAATTGTTGATACCTGCTTGACAATTGCATACTGTGTTTTTGCCTCAATTAAGGTCTTTATCGACCTTTTATAAAAAGTAATTTATATTATTTGAAGAAAAAATCAATAGTTTTATGCTGACAGTGTCTTTTAAGTTCATTGATTATTCCGATTATGCTTATTGGTCTGAAAGCAGGCTTCCATCTTCGCCAGTTGTTTATATTGCATCGCCAACTCACGGGGTCAAGATTCTTCACCTCCAAGGAACCATCCCAAGCAAGCCATCCCAACGGGCAACATGGAAGATCTTTTTCTCGTACAAAGCAACCACACCATCGGAAAACTACCGATATCTGGCCATCTCACATGCACAATGCCCTCCTAGGATTGACCAGTGGACTTCTCAAGTTCAGCGGTGACCTCGTCATGGTTAGCCCAGAACAAAGCTTAGCTCATGCCCAAAATTATCGTAACAGGTACAATACTAATTGAAGGGGTACTGTCTTTAACATATCGCCCTATTTTGTAGGTGAATTTATAACCCGGTTAAATTCCAAAAGAATCATGCCAGCAGGTGATATTTATAATCATATTAAACAAGCTAAAAAGAAAGCTACTGAAGATTTTTGCGAAACGAATATCGATAGATATTCGGTAGAGGAACTTTTTAATCACCTGCTGCATCAGGGATTTATTCAGCCAGACGGTTCGGGTGATTATGTCTGTCCTATCCCCTCACTTCGGAGTTGGTGTTTAACCAAGGCCGGTATGGAATACCCGCAGGAAGAAAACCCGGCATCCCAACCATCAAATTAAGGTCCCATCCTCGCTAGTTTCATGATTGCGGCATTGCAAGGTTCTTTGACTTAAAGAAATCTTATAGACTATTTTAAATTCAGGCATTGGTTCGTACTCCTCAACCTTTGAGAATTCCAAGGCTAAGAGATGGAGCTATGAACACATAACACAAAAAATGGAGAGCATCGCCAACCAAGTTAACACTCTCCATGATCACAGTCGGAGTCATAAATGACATAGAAATCCAAAAATAATGCTACTATTTCTGGAAATATTTGTTATGTTATCCAAGCAGAAATTAGCTCTTCCATTCCACAAACGATTTGTTCATTTACAGTACTTGGGCTAGTTTTAGAATGGGATGTATGAAATCGTTGATTATGATTCACT
>MPNP01000147.1 GCA_002239085.1 Rhodobacteraceae bacterium bin131
AAATCCATCCACCTCATCTTTTTCCAGTGACAAGCAAAAGTGTCGTGGTCGGTATTGTGAAAGGTATTTTATTAACTTATGAAATTATTGCCTAATGTCTTGTCGTTTAACCTTGTCAATTAGATTAGATTGACTAGATAGATTGATGAGAGATTAAAACAGGCGTTCGGTTCGCGAACCCGGTCAGGTCTGAAAGGAAGCAGCCGTAGTGAAATTTGAGCGGGCTGATATTTAATCTCTCACTCTCTTCATAAATTTGCAAATAATTGAACAAAAAATTCTCGTTATTTGAAGGAAATTCGGATTTAAGAGTCAACATGATGAGGATTGAGATTAGTTTTCCAGAATATACTTGTAATCTTACATAACAAATTTTGTATATGTTTTATGGAAATGACTAAATCTCAAGATCCCTACATTGTCTTAGCCAGAAAGTACCGCCCGGAAAAATTTTCGGAATTGGTAGGACAACAAACCCTTGTGAGGGTCATTGCTAACTCCATCAAGTCAAATCAAATGGCCCATGCCTTTATCTTGACAGGGGTAAGAGGCGTTGGCAAGACAACGACGGCCCGACTTATTGCCAAAAGTTTAAACTGTGTTGGTGAAGATGGCAATGGCATGCCAACCGTAGAAGTCTGTGGTGTGTGCAACCAATGCCAGTCAATCGCAAAGGGGACGCATATTGATATCTTGGAGATGGATGCCGCTTCACGAACAGGTGTCGATGATATTCGAGAAATAATCGAGACGGTAAAGTTTCAGCCCAACAGTGCTCGATACAAGGTGTACATAATTGATGAAGTGCACATGTTATCCAAGCCGGCTTTCAATGCCATTTTGAAGACTCTTGAGGAGCCACCAGATAACGTCAAGTTTGTCTTTGCAACTACGGAAATAAGAAAAGTTCCCGTCACAATACTTTCTCGCTGTCAACGGTTTGATTTAAGGAGGATTGCCCCTGAAGTCATGATCTCACATCTCACAATGATTGCTGAGAAGGAAAAAGTTCAAATTGAAGATGATAGTCTGATGCTCATTGCTCGAGCCTCGGAGGGTTCAGTGCGTGATGCGATTAGCTTGATGGACCAAGCGATTGCTTTTTGTGAGGGTAAAATTACGGCCGACAATGCCCGCCAAATGCTTGGTTTGGCGGATCGGAGTCGGATACTTGATTTAGTTGAGCTAATATTAATTGGAGATGCCGCCAGTGCTCTCAAAGAACTTAATGACCAATACCACATGGGTGCTGACCCAAAGGCAATCTTAATGGATTTGGCTGACACGGTCCATTGGTTGACTGTTGGTAAAGTCAGCTCTGAAATTTTTAATGATCCTTCTTTTGCAGTTGATGTCAGACAAAGAGGGAAAGATTTAGCTGACAAATTGAATCACCCAATCCTAGTTCGCTATTGGCAGATGATTCTCAAAGTTCTCAGAGAATTTGACTACTCACCCGATGCAATGCAGTCAGCTGAAATGGCGATTGTTCGGTTGACTAGCGTGAGTAACTTGCCCACTCCAATTGAGTTGGTCAATAAATTAACGGGAACAACCAATACCATAACAAAACCCGATAATGTCAACATTTCGAGACAAAAAAGTCCCTCTCCCTCACCTGATACTTCACAAAAGTTAGAAGACAAAAAGGCCAAAGAGACACATCAGAAAGATTCGGAACAATCTGAAACGCGTGTTGACAATCCAAGTGCTTCGGCAGAGAAAGCGGCATCTGACACACAACCTAAAAAGTCAATGGAATCTGTTGACCGTGAGAAAGATAAGAATCTTCAACAAGCGACTAAAGAAGAAGCCCTGAGGAATCAGCAACCCCCTAAAAAAGTAACTAATAATGACCAAATGAAAGAGAGCAAAGAAAGTAATGCTAATAATGATTTATTGACTAATGCGCTCGTCAAAGGAGTTTTGGATGTATTTCCAGACGCAGATATTACCACCACAAATTAAAGCAATGAGAACAACTAAATTAAGGAAAAACAATGTTTAAAGAAAAATTCAATTTCGCAAAAATAGCCGAAATTGCTCGTAAGAGTAAGGAGGTAAGAAAAGAGATGGATATTGCCAATAAAGAAATTGAACAAATGGTAATCGCATCATCAAGCGAGTGTGGTGCCGTCAGCGTGACTTGTAATGGGCGAGGGAAAATCGGTTCAATTGAACTCAATTTGGAAGCATTGTCCTCTGAGTCTCCACAATATGTAAATTCACTGATTACAAAAACCGTGACACAAGCTCAGAACCATGCTGCCATTATTGCTGAAGAAAGAATGAAAAAAATTACCGAAACACTTGGCTTGCCAAGCTCTCAAGCTCTGAATTTTTAGGGGATTATATACTTGACTATCCTCGTAGAAGGATACCAATTTAATTTGTATAGTTAAGTATATAATCCCCTAATTTTAATACGAAGGAAGAAGTTATGAAGAAGATATTAAATGGAATGTTGTTAATGATTACTGCGATTACGACAAGCATAACGAGTATTATATTGCTGGTGTTGTTGGGGGGATTGGTGTTTATTCTTTTTACCTGTGCGATGATGGTTTCGGAAGCGGGAGCGGAAGCAATAAATTATAAAGATTATGGTAGTTGTGCTGTTTGGGATGATAGTGATACACTTAGTGATAAATTAAGGGCACCTCTATAAAATCCCAAAATCAGGATTCACTTGTTTTTGCCTTTGAAAAAATCATGATTATTCTGAATAATTTCTTCTCCTTTGGGTCACATTCATTCAATAATCTTCCCCAAAAAGGTAAAAATAGACCCTTTTCCATCGTTTCCTATGCCTAATCACACACCTAGCCTCCACATTGGCACTACTCAGACCAACAAATCCCCATTATGGTATTTTCTAATTTGGAATAAATAGACGTGCCCTTAACTTATATACTCAGTTGTAGTGATGAGGAGTTTTATGCCAACAGAATTATTATACATGCAACACCAAAACCCCAATTTTTAGAACCTAAATTTGGTGTTCATATAGGTCAAAAAGAGAGTATCATAATTGATGAATTGGTCACTGTTAAGTTTCGTTTTGACAAAAGACAATCTGCAAGGGTAATTCTTCGAAATTATAATTATTATTATGAAGATACAGCAACAATAACTGCATCTGACAAAAAGGTTTTCAATCGGTTTTTGTATGTTTTATCAATCAGTAATAAATTAGCATATGAAAACAAAGGGACCTTTACAACCGATAGAGGCACAATTCCTCTTGATGGTTCTGCCGATGCCGTTGCCGACTTCAAGCAGCGTATTGCCCGTCTTAATGTTATCCAGTAAAGGAAAGAATAAAAATGGAAATTAAAATCACAAATCTGTTTTGCTACAAAGAAGTTGATTTGGATTGAAACCTGTGGGCGTTCAGTTGTCAAGGAATCCTTGACAACTGCCCACAGGTCTTCGCAGCGTGGCGGCTGCGGACTGACGAGACTTCCCTTAACTATTAAGGAGAATAACTATGTTATTTCATATTTGTAAAAAAGAGGGTGATAAGGATAATTGTGATGAAATGCCAATGTTTTATGTCAATTAAATTATAAGTGACTATCCTTGTAGAAGGATACCAATTTAATTTGTATAGTTAAGTATATAATCCCCAATTTTTAATGCCTCCCAAAAACACTGTTGAAATTTTAATTGATCAATTTTCAAGGCTACCTGGTCTCGGGCCAAAATCATCAAGACGCATTGTTCTCCATCTCTTGAAGAACAAATCGCTCCTTATTGAGCCAATGATCAGAGGGCTTGAAGAAGTGGTTGAAAAAGTTGATTATTGCGGTATCTGTGGCAACCTTACCCTGAGTAATAAATGCAGTATTTGCCTTGATACCAAGCGTCAAGAAGATGTCATTTGTATCGTTGAAACAGTGAGTGACCTTTGGGCGATTGAGAAAACAGGTTTATACTCTGGACAATATCATGTGCTTGGAGGGGTTTTATCTCGATTCGAAGGAATTGGCCCCGAAGAGTTAAAAATACCCCAGCTCGTCGCGCGTATTGAACAAAATAGTATTAAAGAAGTTATTCTAGCCCTTAATGCAACGGTTAACGGGCAAACAACAGCTCATTTTTTAGCAGAAGAAATCGCCAATCCAAGGCTCAATATTACATCCTTGGGCAAGGGCATTCCGTTTGGGGGTGAACTTGATTACCTTGATTCAGGAACAATTTCTGCGGCCCTTACGGCACGTCAAAATTATTAGGGTTAAAGTGGCGAAATGAATTCGAGTAATTTTACTCAGACGACCGTTCAAACTCGTCAAGCCGAGGCTCGTCAGTGGTTTGAGAAATTAGCCGATTTAATTTGCAATGAATTTGAAGCTTTAGAAAAGGAATTACCGGCAACCTTCAAAGAACTAACCATAGCCCAAAAGTTTACAAGAATTCGAACTACTCGAAACGCGCCTCCAGGTACAGATTTAGGTGGTGGGGTCATGGCTAAAATGATTGATGGTCGAGTATTCGAAAAGGTCGGGGTCAATGTCTCTACGGTTTACGGCCCAATCAGTTCAAGAATGTCTCAAGCACTGATGGAACGCCAAGCTTCTCGTTTAAATGAGGGAGATCAGGAATTTTGGGCTTCAGGAATTTCCCTTGTGGCTCACATGGGGAATCCACGGGTTCCAGCGATTCATTTCAACACACGGATGTTCACAACCAATTCGGGATGGTGGTTTGGAGGAGGAACTGACCTAAATCCTTGCATTGAACGGCAAGAGGACACTGACCAATTCCACGCAGGACTTAAACAAGTTTGTCGTCAGCATTCTTCTGAACTTTACCCTCAATTAAAGCGGTGGGCAGATGAATATTTCTTTCTTCCTCATCGGGGCAGGGCACGAGGAGTAGGAGGAATATTTTTTGATGATTTCAATACCGGTGATTGGGATAATGATTTTGCTTTTGTAAGGAAAGTCGGCCAGTTTTTCTTGGATTTTTATTTAAGTTTGGTAAAGATCCGTCAATTGGAACAATGGACCCACAAGGAACGGGAACTCCTTCTGATGCACCGCGGCCTTTACGCCGAGTTTAATTTGATTTATGACCGGGGAACCAAATTCGGTTTAGAAACAGGCCATAATCCTGATGCGGTGTTAATGAGCTTGCCACCCGTGGCGAAGTGGCGTTAATTGCCGCGAATTATATCCAATAAAAAATATACATTTTCTAAAGGCGTTTGGGGCATTATTCCATGCCCCAAATTAAAAATATGTGGGTTCCCAATCATTGAATTGAGAATATTTGTTGTTGCCTGTTTAAGCTGATTTTTACCTTCTAATAGATGGTTTGGGGGTAAGTTCCCTTGGATGCATTTTACCCCTTGCAATTGATCAAAGATCTCTTGGATAGGTACGAAATTGTCAACAGCCAAACAATCCGGCTGAACCATCCGAGCGAATTTTGCATAGAGGCTTCCAGATAGCCTTGGAAATGTGATTATGGGAATTTCTGGGTACCTTTTTTTTATTTCATTGATTATCAATAAATTGGGTTGAATCACAAACTGGTCATAGTGTTCGCCACTTAATGACCCTGCCCAACTGTCAAAAACCTTGATGACATCAACACCTGCTTTAATCTGCATAATCAAATATTCTATTGTTGCCTGGGTTATCGTATCAATTAACTGAATAAATGCTTTGGGCTGTTCCTTTAAAAATTTAATGCTTGTTTTGTGCCCGACTTCTCCTTGTCCAGCGATCATATATGTGGCGACTGTCCAAGGGGCACCCGCAAAGCCAATCAAGGCAACATTCGGAGGAAGTTGCGAGAGGGTGTATTGAATGGTTTTACTGACAGGTTCTAATTTTTCGTAAATTGCATTGGGTGGTCGAAGCCGCGAAAGACCATCTAATCCTTTAATCGGAGAAAGAGAAGGCCCTTTACCTTCTATAAAATTAACCTTAACTCCAAGCGCATCAGGAATGACAAGAATATCTGAAAATAAGATAGCAGCGTCAAATTTGAATCGGTCGATGGGCTGCATGGTGATTTGACTTGCCAGATCTGGATTGTAGCACATTGCAAGAAAGTTATTGGCCTTTTTCCTAATCGCTCGATATTCAGGAAGATACCGGCCTGCTTGCCGCATTAACCAAACTGGAGGGGGAT
>MPNP01000148.1 GCA_002239085.1 Rhodobacteraceae bacterium bin131
TTGTAAAATTGGTGGAGCCAAGGGGAGTCGAACCCCTGACCTCTTGAATGCCATTCAAGCGCTCTCCCAACTGAGCTATGGCCCCAAATTAGTAACCCGCAATAAGTATAAACCGTAACTTAATTATTCAACACATCAGCGACAATTCAACACGTTTTTTCCTATACAATTTGCTTGTATGTGAGAAATAGCATCAATGCGATAGCAACTGACTAAGAAACTTCTTTGCACGATTGGTTTTAGGAGATTCAAAAAATTCTACAGGAGTACTGATTTCGACAATTTCGGCATCATCCATAAACACCACCCGGTCGGCAACTTGCCGAGCAAACCCCATTTCATGGGTCACACATATCATCGTCATTCCATCACCAGTCAACTCAACCATCACATCAAGCACTCCCGAAATCATCTCTGGATCTAGGGCTGAGGTCGGTTCGTCAAAAAGCATGATTTTAGGTTTCATACAAAGTGCCCTTGCTATTGCAACTCTTTGCTGTTGCCCGCCCGAAAGTTGAGAAGGATACTTGAAGGCCTGCTCGGCAATGCGAACTCGCTTGAGATACTGCATGGCCAAATCCTGAGCATCAGACTTTGAAAGACCGCGATTGCGAATTGGCCCGATGGTTAAATTATCAATGACCTTGAGGTGAGGAAATAGGTTGAAGCTTTGAAATACCATCCCGACATCACGGCGAATCTCCTCAATCCTTCGCATTCCTGGTTTAACTTCAACTCCGTTGACCATGATTGTTCCAAGTTCATGTTGTTCCAACTGGTTAAGGCACCTAATAAGGGTTGACTTACCCGAACCTGAAGGTCCACAAATCACAACCTTTTCCCCATGAGTAACAGTTAAATTAATGTCGAATAGAGCACAGAATTTATCAAACCATTTACACAAGCCCTTGATTTCAACTATGGGATTAGCTTGGCGACTAGCCAAAGCATTATTCGATTCAACTGTATTCACTGATTTTTCACCAAGAATAAAATATCATTGTTTGGAACGAGCACTTCGTTGTTCCAGATAGCCAAAAAAATAGGCGAAACTATAACATAAGAAAAAATACATCAATCCGACCAATATCCACGTCTCAAAAACCCTCGTGGTTGTGGCCGCGACCTCTATCGCCATAAAAGTCAGCTCTTGAATTGAGATCAATGATACAATGGCAGAATCCTTAATCAGCGTTATAAATTGACCTGCTAATGGAGGCAGCGTTTTACGAATAGCTTGCGGGATGATAATATCGCGCAAAACATTAATATGTGATAACCCAATAGCACGAGCGGCTTCCCATTGTCCCTTAACGATAGATTGAATTCCTGCCCGCACAATTTCAGTTATGTATGCACCTTCAAAAATTGCAAGGCACACGACACCGGCAATAAAATTTTCAAATAATTTGGGGTTGCCAAATAGAATATAAAATAAGCTGCTACTAGCGAACGGATTTTCAGAATTAATAGCGTTTAACCCAATGAGGGGAAACAATTGACTAGAGATAAAAAAGTAAAAAATAAAGATGAATACAATCGGAGGAATGTTTCGAATTAACTCAACATAAGCTCGACTAATTATCCTAAGGGCAAGCGAATTACATTGCCGCCAATACCCCATGACACCGCCAATTATGGACGCCAAAATTGTTGCCCAAATCGCCAATCGAATTGTTGTCAGAAGACCTTCTAACAGGATGTTTGGAATTAACTGCCCTGTGTCTTGGTCAACGCGAGCAATAAAACCCGCAACTCTGGACCAGTTCCAATCATAAACCAACACATCATTAACCCGCCACACCACGTAAACGACTAACGCTAGCACCAATCCGAATAAAGCAAAGTCAAAAAGACTCAGCTTATTTGACCGGCGTTTTGGGGGTGGGGAATTTCGGTCCATTGTAGAGTGAACGGGCAATTGGTTACCCAATTGCCCTAGGAATTAAAAATCACTGCTCTATTGAAACCATATCTTTCCAGCCAGCTTCACTTTTGAACCAGTAATCATGTCGCTCTTGTAGCCATCCATCTGCCTCCCGAAGCAAAATCCAGTTCGAAAAGAAGTTCAGAGCATCGGGGTCACCTTTTCTTAGAGCCATAGCTTCATTGCCTTTGGTTACTAGCTCACCATTTAAGGGAAGAAACAATTTGTCAGAATGACGTTCAACCCAAAAGGCAGGGGTTGGAATAGAAGACATTGCGGCAGTGGCATTGCCGTTAACCACCTCCTGAAACGCCTGAGCATCATCATCAAATCGACGGATTTCAGCCTGCGGGAATAACTCAATTGAAGTGGTACATGGTGTTGCACCTCTGCGACAAGCAATGACAACATTCGGCGAATTAAAATCCTCTAATGTCATTGTATCCGTTGCCAGATCTACGTGAGCCAACATTTGCTGACCAGAGTTGGCATAAGGCCGAGTAAAGTTAACCGTGAGGTTTCGTTGTGGTGTTATTGACATTCCACCAATGATGACATCGAATTTTTTTGCGATAAGTGCTGGGATAATACCACTCCACTGCGTGGGAACAAACTCAATCTCAACCCCCATATCTTCGGCCAGTTGGGTGGCAACATCAACTTCAAAGCCAATGAGATTACCATCCTTATCGCGCATAGCCCAAGGTACAAAAGTAGACAGCCCTACTTTTAATACTCCGCGCTTTTGAATTTCGACAAGAATACTTTCTTCTTGAGCAAAACTGGCGCTTGAGCCAAGCCCAATTAGTGCTACAAACGTAGCGATAAAAATACTCTTAAGTGCTGTAATTACTTTCATAATTAAACTCCATTGTTGTTAATTTTTACTCTTTTCAAGCGATTTTTCGAACATTGAAACTCCTGTTGAAAGAGAAATGGTCAAGGCAAGATAAATGCCTGCAACCAAAAACCAAATTTCAAAAGCCATAAAGGTTTCTGAAATGATATTCATACCAGCCGTTGTTAATTCAGAGACGGCAATGACACTGACTATCGCCGAGTGTTTGACCAGCGAAATTAAAAGACCAGTGATTGGGGGCAGTATCAAGGGTAAAGCTTGGGGAATGACGATTCTAGAATACTTATCAAAGGGATTTAGTCCAATCGCATCACTTGCTTCATACTGCTCCCGTTGAACTCCTATAATTCCACCGCGAATAATTTCTGCGGCAAAAGCTCCTTCAAAGAACGATAAACATAAAACCGCTGCCCAAAAGCGGTCCACGCCAAAAATTGGTGCAATGACAAAATAAAATAAATAAAGTTGCACAAGGAGAGGGGTATTACGTATTGCTTCAAGATAAAACGTGGCAATCCACCGACCAGCAATTGAGTTTGAAAGCCGAGCAAAAGCGGTGACCAAACCTATTGAAGTCGCTAAAATAGCAGAAATTACAGTTAAGCGAATTGTTTCAATTAATCCTTTAACTAGCGGCCCAAAGACAATTGCACCATCGATCTCTTGGAAAATAAATTGTGGAATTCTGTACCATTGCCATTGGTACTCCATCGCTTGAGCTCCGCGATAAATTACCCAAGCAATGATTCCAAAAATGAGAATGACTTGAACGACCTGCAAACTTACACTGATTAATTCCCGTGAGTCGAACTGCCTAGGAGGGCGCTGTCTTGTTATGGGCGATATTGTTGAAGTCATTATTTTATTGACATTTCAATAACCTAATCACCATAATCGGTGATAATGGCCATCCTGCGATGAAAAAAGTTTATAAGCTTCCAGCAATAAATAATAACTCTATCTTAAACTAAACTTAAACCCTTTCAAACCCAAATTCAACATTCGATTAATTTAAAGTTTGTACAATGAAGAGTATTCCATGCGTAAAACACTTTGAAACTGAGCCCGCATTTTAGAAATTTGTTTAATTCAATTACCCATTAGTGACCAGGCAAAAGCAGGTACAATCTTGAACTCAAACAATAGACATAATCACCATTTTCGTTCCAGTAATCATTTTTGGTCGGAGTGAGAGGATTTGAACCTCCGACCCCTGCCTCCCGAAGGCAGTGCTCTACCGGTCTGAGCTACACTCCGCTATATTAAATTCATCCAAGCAATCAGTAATGATTAACAAGCCAATATATTAAGCTCGTTGATGATAGCATCACCCATGATTGAAGTGGAAACCGGTTTTTTACCTTGTCCTTGGAATAAGTCCGGAGTTCGTATACCCTTGGCGAGTGTTTTCTGAACTGCTGTTTCAAGCATTGCGGCTTCAGTAGTGCAGTCTAAGGAGTATTTTAAGGCCATTGCGAACGACAAGATACAAGCTGATGGATTGGCTTTACCCTGACCTGTTATGTCAGGTGCTGAACCATGAACAGGCTCATAAAGTGCTTTTGGGATACCTTTTTTTGAAGGAGATCCTAATGAAGCCGATGGAAGCATCCCAAGGGAACCTGTTAACATTGCAGCAGCATCAGATAAAATATCACCAAATAGATTATCCGTTACAATCACATCAAATTGTTTGGGAGCGCGAACTAGTTGCATCGCTCCAGCATCAGCATACATGTGACTGAGTTGGACCTCAGGATACTCTTCGTCATGCACATGCTGAACTTCTTCACGCCATAAAACCCCGGATTCCATAACATTGGCTTTTTCCATGGAACAGACATTATTATTTCGTTTTTTTGCCAATTCAAATGCCGCCCGTGCGACTCTTCTTATTTCATGGGTGGTGTATCTTTGGGTATTTATGCCAATTCTATTACCCTCTTCATCAACAGTAATTCCGCGAGGTTCACCAAAATAAACTCCCGAAGTGAGTTCTCTCACTATCATTATATCTAATCCAGCAATAAACTCTTTTTTGAGAGAAGAATAATCGGCGAGAGCGTCAAAACATTGAGCTGGACGAAGATTAGCAAAAAGGTCTAGTTCTTTTCTAAGTTTGAGCAATCCTCTTTCTGGTTTAATTTCAAATGGTAGCTCGTCGTATTTGGGAGCACCAACAGCTCCAAGTAAAATAAAGTCAGTGTTCTTGGCTTTTTCCAACGTATGATCATGCAATGGAGTTCCATGCTTATCATAAGAGGCCCCACCAACGAGATCTTCATCAATTTCAATCTGAACTTTCGTGTTCTGGGAAAACCAAGCAATTACTTTTTTGACTTCCCGCATTACCTCAGGCCCTATACCATCACCTGCCAACATGAGTGCTGAATATTTTGGCACCCTCAATCTCCTTTTTTTGATAAAAATAATTGTTCAATTCTTAGCAGAAACTTAGCCAAACATATATTGAATTTAACTATTCGCAAAAGAAAATCTAGGATCTTCAAGTTTATGTTCAAAGCGTCGCGGTGCTGTACCAGCTTGAAGCCAACAAATCAATGAATAAATTGAATAAATCGGTACTTGGGTAACTTTTCGAATATCTGCGGCGTAAGGGGCCATGTTAGTGCATTCAAGAACGATTGCGCCTATATTGTTGTTATTCCGTACGAGGTCTGCACTCGCATCAATATGTTCGGCACGACATTTTTCAAAATCCATTTCCGGCAAATCATCAAGAATTACTTTAGAAAATTCTCCTCCATCTGTTCCCCCAATAGGAGTATCAATGGGGACTCCGGCACACCGAAGATGCTCTTCGGTCAGATGAGCTTTTGAGATAGTTAGAATTGCCGCCCGTAAATCTCCTCCGAGCATTGCATTAACCATGGGCACCTGTAATAGAGATGACGTTGCGACGGGAACACCTACGGCCGTCCTCACTTCATCCTGAATCAATGAAAGAAAACCACAATTAGTTGTCAGAGCATCAGCACCATGATCAATTAAATCCTTTGCGGCAAAAATAAACTTATCCAGTAACCCTTTGGCCTTGTGCCTGACAACCAAGTCCGGTGACGCTCCTTTTACAATCCGATATTGGACAGGGAATTGCCACGTCGTGGCATTAGCTATATCCCCTTTGATCCGAGGAAATTGGGTGTCAAGCATCATAATCCCAATTGTCGCCCCATAAATGTTTTTTCCACCATACTCCACAGTCATAATCTTCCCCCGATTTCTTATTACTTCATTGTGATTATCGCTAACTCAATTCATTTAGGTTAATTTAAATTCT